>CALVQW010000003.1 GCA_944358385.1 uncultured Clostridia bacterium | reverse complement strand
AGGAGGAGGGAACTCTATTCCGAGTGGGGGAGGAGTCCCGTAGGGGAGGTGGGGGACAATAACTCCCATGTCAGAGGACGTCAGCCCGTTTTATACTCTCCGAGCACGCCGTACACTTTGAGCGAGGGTTGCTTGAACAAAACGAAAACCCCCGTCAAACGACAGGGGTGCTGACAAAGTTCTGCGCTAAATGACGCCGTCAGTTCTCGAGGGCGTTGCCCACGGAGAGTATCTCCTTCTCGCTGATGTCCATGGGATAGTTGCCGTCGAAGCAGGCGGTGCAGTAGGGGCCGCCTCCGCAGCTTTTCACCATGAGGTCGAGGGGGATGTAGTGCAGGCTGTCCGCGCCGATCTCCTTGCAGATCTCCTCCTCGGACTTATACGCGCCGATGAGCTGATCCTTGGTCTCCATATCCACGCCGAAGTAGCAGGGGCATTTGACGGGAGGGGAGCCGACGAGCATATGCACTTCCGTCGCGCCGCTTGCGCGGAGCAGGCTGATGATCTTGCGGGAAGTGGTGCCGCGCACGATGCTGTCGTCGATGAGGATGAGGCGTTTGCCTTTGATGTTTGAGCGGAAGGCGTTGAGCTTGATCTTGACCGAGCTTTCGCGCATGGATTGGCTGGGCTGGATGAACGTCCTGCCGATGTAGCGGTTTTTGGTGAGAGCGTCCACCATGGGAAGCCCGCTGACGTCTGCATAACCTCTTGCGCACACGGTGGCACTGTCGGGGACGCCCGCCACGATGTCGGCGTCGATCTTAAAGAGGCGGGCAAGCTCCTTGCCGCAGTTGTATCTTGCCTCATACACACTCACGCCGTCGATGACGGAGTCGCTTCTTGCGAGGTAGACGTACTCGAAGATGCAGGGTTTGGGATCGGGCACGGCGTACTTGTGGGAGCGGATCTTGCCGTCGGGTGTGACGGTGATCATCTCGCCCGGCTCGACGTCTCGCACGAACTCGGCGTCCACTGCATCCAGGGCGCAGGACTCGCTTGCGAAGATGACGGAGTCGCCCTTTTTGCCCATGACGAGAGGTTTCAAGCCGTATTTGTCGCGGACGGCGATGAGCTTATCGTCCGCCATGCACACGATGGCGAACGCGCCCACGAAATCCAGACACGCCTTCTGCACGCCGTTCTCGACGCTGGACGTGGTGTAGTAGTTGATGAGAGCGGCGACGACTTCGCTGTCCACGGAGGACTGGAAGATGTGTCCGCGCTCGATGAGCCAGTTCTTGATGGAAGCGGCGTTGACGATGTTGCCGTTGTGGGCGATCGCCATCCTGCCGTATCTGCCGTAGAAGACGACGGGCTGCGCGTTGACGACGTTGCTCGAGCCGCAGGTGGAATATCTGACGTGCCCGATGGCGATGTCGGTGTCGGGCAGCAGTTCGAGGTCCTCCTCGGAGAACACCTCGTTGACAAGCCCCATATTTTTGTAGTAGGCGATCTTTCTGTCGGGGACGCTCACCGCGATGCCCGCGCTCTCCTGACCTCTATGCTGGAGGGCGAAAAGCCCGTAGTAGACCTCTCTTGCGAGGGGAGCCTTGACGGGGGAGGTGACGCCGAAGATGCCGCACTCCTCATGCACGCCGAATTCTTTTTGAGGGATCAAAATCTCGTCCATAACACTCCGTACGCGTTCAGTTGCCGCTCGTGATGCGTTTCATTATCTCTTGATATGCGTCCTCGACGCCACCGAGATCGCGGCGGAAGCGGTCCTTGTCCAGCTTCTCATGCGTCTTGCTGTCCCAGAAACGGCAGGTGTCGGGAGAGATCTCGTCCGCAAGCACTATCTCGCCGTGGAACCTTCCGAACTCCAGCTTGAAGTCGATGAGGTCGATGCCGATGCCCTTGAAAAACGCCTTCATCTCATCGTTGACCTTGAAAGCAAGCTCCTTGATGCGGTCGATCTCCTCCTTGGTGGCAAGGCGCAGCGCGAGTGCGTGATAGGTGTTGATGAGGGGGTCGCCGAGTTCGTCGTTCTTGTAGGAGAACTCGATGGTGGGGATGGCAAGCTCCGTGCCTTCCTCCACGCCGTAACGCTTGGAGAAGCTGCCCGCCGCAACGTTGCGGATGATGACTTCGAGGGGGACGATCTGCACCTTTTTCACGAGGGTGTCGCGGTCGCTCAGCTCCTCGACGAAGTGGGAGGGGACGCCCTTCTTTTCGAGCATCGCCATCATCATATTGCTCATCTTGTTGTTGATGACGCCCTTGCCCGCGATGGTGCCTTTTTTCAGCCCGTTGAAAGCGGTGGCGTCGTCCTTGTAGGAGACGATGACGAGGTCGGGGTCGTCGGTGGCATACACTTTCTTGGCTTTGCCTTCGTAGATCTGTTCCAGCTTTTTCATATTACCTCCGTAAAAACATGAAAGCACGGCAGGGAGCCATGCTTTTTTAGTGCGTTTGACCGCCGTATGCGCGTACGCCGAGCTCTCCCGAGAGAGGAAGAGAAAGGATCGATCGTGACAAGACGGCGTTTCTCATGCCGCTATATTATCACATTGCCGCGCGCGTGTGCAAACGTATGGCGGCACAAATTTACTTATTTTTGCCGGAAGAAGAATGACGTCCGTTGATCTCGGGGACGGGGTTGAGCATCCGTGCATGCGTAAATGTTCAAACTCGGACACGACTGTCCGAGTTTGAACATTTCTGCCCCGTCCCCATTTGTTTCGGAGTCACACGCGGCCTCAATCGCCCGCAATCAACAAAATCTCGGATGTGTCCGATAATAAGTTAACTTTTTAATTATTTTTCCGCTGCTATTGACAGCGGGCAATAGGTGTTGTAATCTAAAACTAATCTTTTGCGCGGCGGGATACGCCGTAGCCTTAATTGGGGGATAAACTATGTCCTATATTTCCGAAGTCATCGAAATGACCGAACGCAAGAATCCCGGCGAAGCGGAATTCATGCAGACCGTGCGCGAGGTGCTGGGTTCTCTCGCTCCCGCCGTGGCGGCGAACGAGAAAGTCCTGCGCGACAACTGCATCCTGGAGAGGATGGTGGAGCCGGACAGGCAGATCATCTTCCGCGTCCCGTGGACGGACGACAAGGGCGTCAATCACGTCAACCGCGGCTTCCGCGTGCAGTTCAACAATGCCATCGGGCCGTACAAAGGAGGACTCCGCTTCCAGCCCAACGTCACTCTTTCGGTGATGAAGTTCCTCGCATTTGAGCAGACGTTCAAGAACTCTCTCACCGGGCTGCCCATGGGCGGCGGCAAGGGCGGCAGCGACTTCGACCCCGCCGGCAAGTCCGACGCCGAAGTCATGCGTTTCTGCTATAGTTTCATGACCGAGCTTTACCGTCACATCGGTCCCGACGTGGACGTCCCCGCGGGCGATATGGGCGTGGGCGCGAGAGAGATCGGCTATCTCTTCGGCGCGTATAAGAGGATCCGCGGCGCGTACGAGAACGGCGTACTCACGGGCAAAGGTCTCTCCTTCGGCGGCTCTCTCATCCGTCCCGAAGCCACGGGCTTCGGCGCGACCTATTTCTTCAATGAGGTGCTGGAACATCTCGGCGAGAGCATCAAGGGCAAGACCTTCTGCCTCTCCGGTTTCGGCAACGTCGCGTGGGGTGCCGCGCTCAAGATCACGGAACTCGGCGGCAAAGTGCTCACCCTCTCCGGTCCGGACGGCTACATCTACGACAAGGACGGCGTCTCGGGCGACAAGATCGACTACATGCTCACCATGCGCGCCTCGGGCAGGAACGTCGTCAAGGACTATGCCGACAAGTACGGCTGCGAGTTCGTCGCGGGCAAGAAGCCTTGGGGCAACGTCAAGGCGGACGTCTATATGCCTTGCGCCATGCAGAACGAGATCCGCATCGAGGACGCCAAAGCCATGGTGTCCGCGGGCGTCAAATATCTCAACGAAGTCTCCAACATGCCCACCACCAACGAAGCCCTCGCTTACTTGCAGGCAAACGGCGTCATCGTCGCGCCCTCCAAGGCGGTCAACGCCGGCGGCGTCGCGGTCAGCGGACTGGAAATGAGCCAGAACAGCGAGCGTCTCGCATGGACGGAAAAGGAAGTGGACGACAAGCTCAAACACATCATGAAGGGCATCCACACCCAGATCACCGACGCCCTCTCCGCCTACGGCATGGGTTACGACCTCGTCGCGGGCGCGAACCTCGCGGGGTTTAAGAAGGTGGCGGATGCGATGATCGCCCAAGGCCTCAACTGACGCTCTCATTCAGCGACCTGCTTTGTCAAAGCCCCTTCCGCAATGCGGTCACGTACGCAATAGTACGCTCCCTTTTGCGGAAGGGGCTTTTTCGCGCATCTCATCTGAATGAGAGCGTCAGTGAATTAGCGTTTTGCACCGGCGTGTCAGAACTAAAAGCAGTGCCCCGCCGAAATGTCGGCGGGGAAATAGTCTGCCGAACGGTGTTCGGCGGGTTATCAAGTGATTAAGGCGCGGGGGCGGGAAACCGCTCCGCGCGTGTGTTGATTTTAACGGAAAGTCGTTGTCAAGGGCGCGAAAATTTTTGCAGCCCTGAGCGGGCGGCTGACTATTGTTTTACATCCCGCGCAACAGCTTGTCTTTTACAGCTCGCAACAACTTGGGGGTGTGGGGGAATAATTCCCCCGCAAGCAAAATTTTTCGGCGCAACTCCTTGACAAAACAGGCACAGGGAAAGTGTTATATGATTTCACCTACACTCAGAGAGCGCGTTGTTTGAACTTGACGTCTCTCTTTCGGAGACGTTCTAACGCACACTCCGAGCGGGCGTGCTTGAATACGACGTCTCTCTTTCGGAGACGGAACTACGCGCCGCAAAGCCAAACTTTCACCGCGGGCGTCTTGCGCCCGCGCTTGAAAGTCGCGGCGCGAATCTGCGATCTCGCAAGCTAGATGAGAAATTAAGTAGAGACGTCGCTCGTGCGCGTCGAGTCGCCCTCCTCGCCCCACGAGCGATGCTCAGTGAGTACTGTTCGCCGCTTGAATAAGTGAGTGCGAGACTCAAACTATTTTCAAGAGGTGTTTTCATAAAGACGCGGCTTGCGCCTTTATGAAAAAGTTAGTCCCGCATTTTAGGTGGAGAGTACTCTATTCCGAGTGGGGGAGGAGTCCCGTAGGGAAGGAGGGGGTATCTAACTAGTCTGTCAGAGGACGTCAGCTTATTTTACACTCTTTGAGCACGACGCACCCTCCGAGCGAGCGTCCCCGGGTGCAACGAACAGTCCGATCAAACACGCTTAGAGTGTTTGATCTGGGCGTTTATCTTTTAAAATAGCGAGATAAAGTGTTATTTACGCAATTTTGCCAGCAGGCGTTCCGCGGCGGCGCTGTCGATGGAGTGCAGGGCGGAGAGGTAGGTCTCGGCGGGCGGGCGGTCGGGGAGGCGGAGCCAGAAGAGCAGGGACGCGGTGGTGCCTGCGACGTGGTGTTCTATCTCGAGCGCGAGGGGGAAGTCCACCGTCACGCCGTTCTCGGCGGCGAGGGCGTGGAAGGCGTCCCGCATTTTGCCGCGCACGCGGAAGAAGAAGGAGAAGTCGCCGTGTTCGCCGAGCAGGACGGAGAGGGCGTCGGCGTTGCGCTCGAAGATGGCGACCACTTCTTCCAATGGGATGCGGTCGCCGGGGATGCCGAACTGCATCTCGTCGAGGATGCCGTCCTCTATCTGCTGCAAGACGTCGGGGACGTCGTAGAAATATTCATAGAAAGTGCTGCGGTTGTAGCCTGCGACGGCGGCGATTTCGCCCACGGTGATCTTTTCTATGCGTTTTTCGCGGTAGAGCTTCCAAAACGCTTGGATGAGGGCTTGTTTGGTCTCCTCTTTTGCGGCGGTTTTTTTCATATCCTTCTCCCGAAAATCCGACAACGGGCGCGAGATTGTCGTGTCGAATTTGTTGACTTAATATTTATCTGTGGATAAAATAACTACAAAATTATCATACAACACCGTGTCGGATATCGTGCCGCACGGCAGCAAGATCGGAGAGATTTAAGGTAGAGTATGAATGTGATAAAGACTTTGACAAAGAGCCTCAGGGAGTTTAAGAAGGAAACCGTCCTTTCTCCCGTGCTTGTGTCGCTCGAGGTGGTGGTGGAGTGTCTCATCCCCCTCTATATGGTGACCATGCTGGAGAAGATCGAGGCGGATAACTCC
Source organism: uncultured Clostridia bacterium (assembly GCA_944358385.1). Lineage (GTDB taxonomy): Bacteria > Bacillota > Clostridia > Christensenellales > CAG-917 > Limadaptatus. Next base: position 136,833 of record CALVQW010000003.1, on the reverse strand, counting down.
ATCGAGAACATCCTTTTCTGGGGCGGCATCCTGCTCCTGATGGCGGCGGTCTCGCTGCTGTTCGGGATGCTGGCGGGAAGGTATGCGGCAAAGGCGTCGGCGGGCTTTTCCAAGAACCTGCGCACGGACATCTACAATTCCGTGCAGGGCTTTTCCTTTGCCAACATCGACAAATTTTCGGCGTCCAGCCTGGTCACGAGGATGACCACGGACGTCGTCAACATCCAGAATGCGTTCATGATGATCATCCGCATCGCGGTGCGCAGCCCCATCATGCTGGTGGTGTCCGTCATCATGTCCTTCACCATCAACTGGAAGATCGCGCTCATTTTCCTTGCCATCATCCCCGTGCTGGGCGTGGGTCTCTTCCTCATTTTCAGGAAGGTGGACCCCATCTTCGCAAAGGTGTTCAAGAAATATGACGCGATGAATGAGTCTATCCAGGAGAACATCAAGGGCATCCGAGTGGTGAAGTCCTATGTGCGTGAGGACTACGAACGCGGCAAGTTCAACCGTACGGCGCAGAACGTGCGCGCGGACTTCCAGCGCGGCGAGATGATCATCGCCCTCAACAGCCCGCTCATGCAGTTCGCCATCTGGACGGCGATCACCGTCATATGCATCTTCGGCTCCAAGATCATTGTGGAGTCGGGCGGCGTTGACCTCAACAAAGAGGCTCTTTCCAGCCTCATCGCCTACGGCGCGCAGTGCATGTCCGCGCTCATGACGCTCTCCATGGTCATGGTGATGATCTCCATCGCCACCTCGTCTGCGGAGCGTGTTGCGGAAGTGCTCAACGAAAAGAGCACTCTCACCAATCCCGAGGAACCCGTCTACGAAGTGCCGGACGGCAGTGTGGAATTCCGTCACGTCAGTTTCAAGTATTCCGAGAAGGCGGAGCGTTACGCCCTTTCCGACGTCGATCTCAAGATCAAAGCGGGACAGACGGTGGGCATCCTGGGCGGCACGGGCAGTTCCAAGACCTCGCTGGTCAACCTCATCCCCCGTCTTTACGACGCCACGGAAGGCGAAGTGCTGGTGGGCGGCATAAACGTCAAGGATTACGACCTCGAAAGCCTGCGCGATCAGGTCTCCGTCGTGCTGCAAAAAAACGTGCTTTTCTCCGGGACGATCAAGCAGAATCTCCGCTGGGGAGATCCCGATGCTACGGATGAGGAACTCGTCGAGGCGTGCAAGCGCGCGCAGGCGCACGAGTTCATCATGTCCTTCCCGGACGGCTACGACACCTACATCGAGCAGGGCGGCACCAACGTCTCCGGCGGTCAGAAGCAGAGGCTTTGCATCGCCCGCGCCCTTCTCAAAAAGCCGAAGATCCTCATCCTCGACGACTCCACCTCCGCGGTGGACACCAAGACGGACGCGCTCATACGTCAGGCGTTCCGCGAGGAGATGCCCGATGTGACCAAGTTCATCATCGCGCAGCGCGTCGCGTCCGTGGAGGACTCCGACCTCATACTCATCATGGACGGTGGCAAGATCGTCGCCATGGGCAGACACGAGGAACTGCTCGCGTCCAACAAGATCTATCAGGAAGTGTATTATTCTCAGAACAGGATGGGTGCGTCCGCTTCGGACATCAAAGATGCGGGCGGCACGGCGTTCGCAGAGGAAGGAGGTGCCGAATGAACCGCAGAGTAGAGATCAAAAAGGGCAGTGCCATGAAGATCCTCGGCAGGCTGTTCAGGTATATGTCTCACTACTATAAGTGGGAGCTTCTCCTTGTCATCGTCTGCATAGCGGTGACCGCCGTTGCGGGCATCAGCTCCTCCGTCTTCCTCGAGCTGCTCATCGACGACGTCATCACTCCGGGGCTGGAACACGGCTTCGACTACATCGCAAAGACACTTTACACCATAGCGGGCATCATGGCGGGCATCTATGCGCTCGGCATACTTTGCTCCTTCACCTACACCCGCCTCATGGCTGTCATCACGCAGGGATTTCTGAAACACGTCCGCGAGGATATGTTCGACAAGATGCAGTCCCTGCCCGTCAAATATTTCGACACCCACACCCACGGCGACATAATGAGCTACTACACCAACGACGTGGACGCGCTGCGACAGCTCATCTCTCAGAGCGTGCCGCAGGGGCTGTTCTCGTTGGTGAGCATCCTCACCCTGCTCGTGACCATGCTGGTGTCCAGCGTCTATCTCACGCTGGTGGTACTGGCGGGCGTCGCGGTCATGGTCATCGTCACCAAGTTCGTGGGCACCAAGAGCGCGAAATACTTTGTGCGTCAGCAGAACTCCATGGGCAAGACGGAAGGTTTTGTCGAAGAGATGATCAACGGACAGAAGGTCATCAAGGTGTTCTGCCACGAGGAGATGTCCAAGCAGGATTTCGAGGCGGTCAACAACGAGCTTTACCGCGATGCGGACAAAGCCAACGGCTACGGCAACATCCTCATGCCCGCCATCATGAACCTCGGACACGTCATCTTCGTCGCCGTCGCCATCGTGGGCGGCGCGCTCGTCCTCGGCGGCGTGCATAATCTCACCCTCACCGGGCTGGAAGCCGTCGTCATATCCATGGGTTCCATCGTCGCTTTCCTCAACATGAGCAGACAGTTCACCCTCAACATCGGGCAGGTCTCCATGCAGATCAACGCCGTCGTCATGGCGATCGCGGGCGCGGGACGCATATTCGAGTTCCTCGACAACGAGTCCGAGGTGGACAACGGCTATGTGGAACTCGTCAACGCCGAGATAGACGAGAAGGGCAACATCACCGAGAGCGAGGCGCGCACGGGCAAATGGGCATGGCGTCACCCCCACAAGGCGGAAGGTACGGTCACTTACACCGAACTCAAAGGCGACATCCTGCTCCTCGATGTGGACTTCGGCTACGTGCCGGAGAAACTCGTCCTGCACGACGTGTCCATCTACGCCAAACCCGGTCAGAAGATAGCCTTCGTCGGCGCGACGGGTGCGGGCAAGACCACCATCACCAACCTCATCAACCGTTTCTATGACATAGAGGACGGCAAGATCCGCTACGACGGCATCAACATCAACAAGATCAAGAAGGCGGATCTGCGCCGCTCCCTCGGCATGGTGCTGCAAGACACCAACCTCTTCACCGGCACCATAATGGACAACATCCGCTACGGCAAACTCGACGCCACGGACGAGGAGTGCATCGCCGCAGCGAAACTCGCGGGCGCGCACGACTTCATCACCCGTCTCCCCGACGGCTACGAGACCATGCTCACGGGCGACGGCTCCAACCTCTCCCAGGGGCAGAAACAGCTCCTCTCCATCGCGCGTGTCGCCGTTGCCGATCCCCCCGTCCTCATCCTCGACGAGGCGACATCTTCCATCGACACCCGCACCGAGTACCTCGTCCAGAAAGGCATGGACGCCCTCATGGAAGGCAGGACGGTCTTTGTCATCGCCCACCGCCTCTCCACCATCCAGAACTCCGACGCCATCATGGTCCTCGACCACGGCCGCATCATCGAGCGCGGCACTCACGAGGAACTCATCGCCAAGAGGGGGCAGTACTACCAACTCTACACCGGAGCCTTCGAATTGGAGTGACGGCACTATTCGGCGCAGAACTTTGTCAGCACCCCTGTCTCTTGACAGGGGTTTTCATTTTAAAACATACTACAAACAAGCTGTACGTCTCGCGGGGGAATGAGAATACCCCCTCCTTCCCTTCGGGCTTTCCTCCCCCGTGCCGATTAGGCTTCACTCCTCGCATCTTGCGGGACTGACTTTACATCTCTACAAAAGTTTATTTCTCGCACTCACATAACTAAGCGGATAACTGCACCCACTGAATACCCGGCACGGGAGGAGGAATTCGGCACTCGCGCACGAGTACTACCACTACATAAGTGTACATCTGCGCTCGGCACTCAGATAGTCGCCGCCCTGCGGCTCCGATTCCGTCTCCGAAAAAGAGACGTCGTACGCAGGCACATTCTCTCGGAGTGTCCGGCGTGCTCAAATACGCTCGAAAAAAGCATACGTTAATGCACACGCAACAAAGACGCGTTAAACGCGCAATATGCGCAAAACCGCACGTTTATCGTGCGGTTTTGCGGGTGTTATATTATTGTTGTGTTTTTGTTGCGGGGTTTGCGAGGCGTTTTTCGGGGTGTCGTCACAGGCGGCATTTGATGCCGGAGACGGCTTCCTCGCGGGAGATCTCGCCCACGTTGCAGCGCATCATAAGTTTGACGTCGGAGTCTTTAAGACGGTAGAGCTGCAGGATGAGGAAGGCGATGAAGTTGCCTATGGCAGGGACGAGGATGCAGGCGATCCAAAGTCCGTTGACGGCGGAGTCCGACTGGGTGACGCCCTGTGCGGCGAGGTCGGCAAAGCTTTCCGCCTGAATGGTTTTCCAGCCGAAGAGACCGATGATGGCGAGACCGAGAGAGCCTGAGATGGCACTTGTCGCTTTGGCCATCAGCGTTTGCAGGGAGAAGGTGATGCCTTTGGCGTCTATGCCTGTCTTGAACCTGCCGTATTCCGCGCAGTCCGGGGTGAACATGAAGAGCAGGACACTGGTCACGCCGCCCGAAATGGAAGTGAGGACGGAGAGTCCCATATACGCACCCGCGTTGCTTCTTGCGAAGAAGAAGATGAGCAGGTTGAACACGACATTGAACAACAGGCAGGTCTTGTAGAGGGTGATCTTGTTGATCTTTTTCAGAAGATAGGGCACACCGAAGGAGGCGGCTGCGAAGGGGACGGTGGTGATGAAGCCCGTGTACAGCACCACCAGCTCGTCGTTGAAGATGTAGTAGGACATGAACAGCTGCAAAGAGCCGAGCACGCTGCATCCCGACGAGAAGAGGAAGGCGAAGTAGTAGATGAGCAGATATTTGTTGGAGAACAGATATTTGAACATCCTGCGTATCGTGAAACTCTCTTCGGGTGGCGGTGCGGTGGAACGCTCCCTGCCTTTGAAGCAGAAGGGGAGCATGATGATGAGCGCGAGCAGCGAACCGATGATGGCGACGTAGAAGTAGGATATGCCCACCGCCTGACTCACGAGCAGCATGCCGAGCAAGCTTGCGATGCCGCTGCCCGCCGTGCCGCAGATGCCCTTGACGGAGAGCATCTTTTCGCGCTCGCCGAAGTTGTCCGTGAGCACCATGGCGCAGCCGTGTATGGGTGCGTCGCAGAGGGTGTAGGCGCAGTCGTGGATGAGGTATGCAATGGCGAGCCAAGCCAGCTTGCCCGCTTCGGAGAGGTCTGCGGGGATGGCAAAGAGAAGGATGACGGAGAGCGGGATCGCCACCACGGACATTTTGAGCCATGGCATGAACTTGTTGCCGCTCTTGAACTTGACTTTGTCGAAGAGTGCGCCGAATATGGCGTCGTTGAAGGCGTCCCAGATCTTGACCGCCAGCATGACGAGGGCGACTTTGCCCGCGTCCATGCCCTGCATGACCGCAAAAGTGGTGAGGAAGGACGCCACGAGGGTGTAGATGAGGTTCTGACCGGCAAAGTAGGCGTAGTAGCTGATCTTCTCCCCGCCGGGGACCATGTCCCCCTTTTGTCCCAGCCCCAGGACGGACTTGACAAAGCCGAGGATGGCGTTGCCCCGTCTGAACGCAGTGCCGTTCACGGGTACGCCCTCCGCCGTGACCACATAACTTTCAGGACCGCTTGCCTCGGCGCATTCCTCCGCGGCATCGCCTTCTATGGCGGATGAAGCCGCTTCCGCGGCGTCGTTCACGACGACGGATGAAGTCGCCTCTGCGGTTTCCGCAGCGGACGAGGTCTCCTGCGCGCCGCCCGTGATGAGATCGTCTTTTTCGCTCATGATTTCCTCCCTTGTGTACAAAAAGATTATATTACAGACTCCGCTCTTTCACAAGATAAAATTTTCGGGCGCGCGAATATGAATATATCCGTGCGTATCGCAAGAAGTGTACACGCGCACGTCCGCGCCGCCGCGCGTGCATAAAACGCCGCTTTTTGCATAAAATCCTGCATAAAATGCGCATAAAACGGTATAATTGTGCATTTTCGCAAGTTATATGCAAAAAATGAGAAATAATATGCAAAAATGTTTGACTTTTATCCGACGCGGCAATATAATCGTGTCAAATACGCTGAACGGCAGGTAATTTATGGACAAGAGCAAGATAAAGAAAGTAGTGTTGGCATACTCCGGCGGTCTGGACACTTCCATCATCATCCCCTGGCTCAAGGAGAACTACAACAACTGCGAGGTCATCGCGGTCTCCGGCAACGTGGGACAGGCGGACGAGCTGGAAGGGCTGGAAGAGAAAGCCCTCAAAACGGGTGCGTCCAAGCTCTACATCGAGGACCTCACCGACGAGTTCGTCAATGAGTACATCATCCCCACCGTCAAGGCGGGAGCGAAGTATGAAGAGTATATGCTGGGCACGTCCTTTGCGCGTCCCATCATCGCAAAGCGCATTGTGGAGATAGCAAAGGCGGAACACGCGGACGCCATCTGCCACGGCTGCACGGGCAAGGGCAACGATCAGGTGCGTTTCGAGCTGGCGATCAAGGCATTCGCGCCCGACATGCCCGTCATCGCGCCGTGGAGGGAGTGGAGCATCAAGTCCCGCGAGGAGGAGATCGACTACGCCGAGGCGCACGACGTTCCCCTCAAGATCAACCGCGAGACCAACTACTCCAAAGATAAGAACCTCTGGCATCTCTCCCACGAGGGGCTGGACCTCGAAGATGCGGGCAACGAGCCTCTCTATGACAAAGAGGGCTTCCTCGAAATGGGCGTCTCTCCCATGAAGGCACCCGATCGGCCCACCTACATCACGCTGGATTTCGAGAAGGGCGTCCCCGTCGCACTCGACGGCAAGAAGATGAGCGCGAAGGACATCATCCTCGCCCTCAACAAGGTGGGCGGCGAGAACGGCATCGGGCTGCTCGACATCGTGGAGAACAGGCTGGTGGGCATCAAGTGCCGCGGCGTCTACGAGACTCCCGGCGGCGCGATCCTTTATTTCGCGCACGAGTATCTCGAGACGCTGTGCCTGGACAAGTACACCGCGCACAAGAAGCAGGAGCTTGCCATCACTTTTGCGGAGCTGGTGTACAACGGTCAGTGGTACACCCCGCTGCGCGAGGCACTCTCCGCCTTTGTGGATAAGACGCAGGAGAGGGTGACGGGCAAGGTGAAGATCAAGCTCTACAAGGGCAACATGATCAAAGCGGGCGCGTGGAGCGACTACTCCCTTTACAGCGAGGAGATCGCCACCTTCGGCGAGGATCACGTCTACAATCAGGCGGACGCCACGGGCTTCATCAACCTCTTCGGACTGCCCATCAAGGTGCAGGCTCAGGTGGACGCGGCAGCCGCAAAGAAGGCGGAGAAGAAGTAAGACACGGCGCGCCCCGCGAGGGCGCGCATTGCACAAAAGGCAGTTTATCTTTCCAAAAGCCGGCGTAAAGCCGGTTTTGGAATTGAACGGAGGCATTTTTATGGCTAAGATGTGGGCGGGCAGGACGACTGCCGAGACCGCGAAAGCCGCGGACGATTTCAACTCATCCGTCGCAGTGGACGGCAGGATGTACCGCGAGGATATCGAGGGATCTCTCGCACACGCGGAGATGCTCGCGCGCTGCGGCATCGTCACCTACGAGGAGTTCGGCGAGATCGCGGAAGGGCTTAAAGGCATACTTGCGGACATCGAGTCCGGTGCGCTTGCGATCGACCCCGAGGCGGAGGATATCCACATGTTCGTTGAGGCGGAACTCACTTCGCGCATAGGCGAGGCGGGCAAGAAACTGCACACCGCGCGCAGCCGCAACGATCAGGTGGCGGTGGATATGAGGCTGTATCTCAGGAAGGAGTGCGCCGAGGTGACCGCGCTTCTGAAAGCTCTCATCCGCGCCGTCGTCGTGCAGGCGAAGGCGACCAAGGACTTCATCGTCCCGGGCTACACTCATCTGCAAAGGGCGCAGCCCATAGTCTTTGCCCATCATCTCCTCGCTTACGCCATGATGTTCGTCCGCGACGCGGGCAGGATAGGGGATGCGGTGCGCCGCATGAACGTGAGTCCTTTGGGTTCCTGCGCGCTCGCGGGGACGACTTACGACACGGACAGGACCTTCACCGCGAAAAAGCTCGGCTTCGACGCCGCGTGCATGAACAGCATCGACGGCGTGTCGGACAGGGATTTTTGCGTGGAACTCATCTCCGCCTTTTCCCTCATCATGACGCACCTTTCGCGGTTTGCGGAGGAAGTGGTGCTGTGGACGTCCTCGGAGTTCGGTTTTGCGGAACTCAGCGATGCCTACACCACGGGTTCCAGCATCATGCCGCAGAAGAAGAATTCGGATATGGCGGAGCTTGTCCGCGGCAAGACGGGCAGGGTGTACGGCGACCTCATCGCCATGCTCACCGTCCTCAAAGGGCTGCCGCTTGCCTACAACAAGGATATGCAGGAGGACAAGGAGTGCGTCTTTGACGCGCTGGACACCGTCAAAGCTTGCCTCGGCATCTTCGCGCCCATGATCGAGACCATGAAGCCTGACAGGGACGCGATGTACCGCGCGGCGGGAAAGGGTTTCATCAACGCCACCGACCTCGCGGACTATCTCGTCGGCAAGGGGATGCCCTTCCGCACCGCGTACAAGACGGTGGGAGAGGCGGTCTCCTACGCCATCAAGGCGGATAAGACGCTGGAGGAACTTTCCCTTGCGGAGTACAAGAAGTTCTCCGAGCTGTTCGACGAGGATCTTTACGAGGCTATCTCCCTCTCCGCGTGCGTGCGCAGGAGGATCTCGGAAGGCGGCACGGGAGCCGCGTCCGTGGACAAACAGATCAGGTTCGCGGAGGAGTTTGCCAAGTGATAAAGGTGTTTGTGGACGGCAGGGAAGGCACGACGGGGCTGCGCATCTCGGAAAGGCTGGAAAGCCGCGACGATGTCTCCCTCATCCTCCTTCCCGACGAGGTGAGGAAACAGCCCGCCGCAAGGAAGGAAGCCATTTTCTCCTCCGACGTCACTTTTCTGTGTCTGCCGGACGACGCGGCGCGGGAGTCCGTCGCGCTTGCGGAAGACTCCGATACCGTCATCATCGACGCGTCCACCGCACACCGCACTTTGCCGGGCTGGGAGTACGGCTTTCCGGAACTCGGCGGCGGGAGGGCGGAGCGCATCGCGTCCGCAAAACGCATCGCCGTCCCCGGCTGCCACGCATCCGGGTTCATCGCGCTCGTGCAGCCGCTCGTCGAGAGGGGACTGCTCGCAAAAGACGCGCGCCTCAGCTGCTTCTCTCTCACCGGGTACAGCGGCGGCGGGAAAAAGATGATCGCGGACTACGCGGCAAGAGAGCGTGAACTCGCCGCACCCAGACAGTACGGCATCACGCAGCAACACAAACATCTCAAAGAGATGAAGGCGATCGCGGGAATGGACTTCGCGCCCGTGTTCTGCCCCGTGGTGGGGGATTTCTACTCGGGCATGGAAGTCACGGTTCCTCTCTTCGGGGCGGACGTCAAGGGCGGCATCGCAGCCGTTAAAGAAGTCTACCGCGAGCTTTACGACGGGGACATCGTCTTTTTCAAAGAGGACTGCGACGAGGACGGCTTTCTCTCCGCAGGGGCGTATGAGGGGAGAGACTGCATGGAGATCTCCCTGCACGGCAACGAGGAGAGAGCGGTGTTGGTGGCAAGATACGACAATCTCGGCAAGGGCGCGTCGGGAGCGGCGGTGGAGTGCATGAACCTCGCCCTCGGTCTCCCGCCGGAGACGGGACTGGTGCTGTGAGCGGGAAATGCCCGCACCCTGCCGCAGGGGCGGCAAGAGCATATAAAAACGGCAACACACGGGAAAAACGGAAGATATGAAAGAGAATGATATAAGCATCGTCAACGGCGGCGTATGTGCCGCCAAAGGATATCTCGCCGCAGGCGTCTACTGCGGCATAAGGCGCAACCGCAGCAAGAAGGACCTCGCGCTGGTGTACAGCGAGACACCCGCGACGGCTGCCGCGGTTTACACCCGCAATCTGGTCAAGGGCGCGCCCCTTCTCGTGACCAAGGAACACATCGACGCGGGCAAGATCGGCGCGATTGTCTGCAACAGCGGCATCGCAAACACCTGCTGCGCGGGCGGGAAGGAGATAGCGCAAAAGACCTGCGCCATCGTGGGCGAGGCGTTGGACATCCCCGCCGAGAGCGTGGCGGTGGCGTCCACGGGAGTCATCGGACAGCCCCTCGATCTCGCCCCCATAGAGAGGGGAGTCCCCCTTCTCAAAGAGGCTCTCTCCCGCGACGGGAGCGACGCGGCACTCGCCATAATGACCACGGACACGGTGAGCAAACACGTGGCGGTGGAGTTCACCCTCGGCGGAAAGGTGTGCAGGCTGGGCGGCATGGCAAAGGGATCGGGGATGATCCACCCCGACATGGCGACCATGCTCGTCTTTCTCACGACGGACGCCGCCGTCTCCAAGGAGATGTTGCAGCGCGCGCTTTCGGGGGATGTGGCGGACACCTTCAACATGATGAGCGTGGACGGCGACACCTCCACCAACGACATGGTCATCCTGCTTGCCAACGGCATGGCGGGCAATGAGGAGATAACCTGCGAAAATGACGATTTCCGCACTTTTATGCGCGCTTTGAATACGGTAAACGTCGCTTTGTGCAGAATGCTCGCGGGAGACGGCGAGGGCGCGACCAAGCTTTTGGACTGCATAGTGACGGGTGCGGACACCCTCGCGGACGCCAAGAAGGCGGCAAAATCCGTCATATGTTCCTCGCTTGTCAAGGCGGCGATGTTCGGCGCGGACGCCAACTGGGGCAGGGTGCTTTGCGCCATGGGTTACGGCGGCGCGGCGTTCGATCCCGCCAAGGTGGACGTGACCTTCCGTTCGGCGGCGGGCGAGGTGGAAGTGTGCAGCAAAGGTTCGGGCACGGACTTCTCGGAGGAGAAGGCAAAGGAAGTGCTGTCCGCAAACGAGATCTTCATCCTCGTCAAGATGGGAGAGGGAGAATTCTCCGCGGAGGCGTGGGGGTGCGACCTCACTTACGATTACGTCCGCATCAACGGCGATTACAGGACTTAAAGGAGGAATTATGCGCATAGACAACAAGCAGAGGGCGGAGATCCTCATCGAGGCTCTCCCGCACATCAGGAAATACAGCGGCAAGATACTTCTCGTCAAATACGGCGGCAGCGCGATGCGCGACGAGGCGTTGAAACGCGCCGTCATGGGTGATCTCGTCCTGCTCTCCCTCATCGGCGTCAAGGTGGTGCTGGTGCACGGCGGCGGTCCGGAGATCACCGAGATGCTGGACAAGCTGGGCAAAAAGACGAAGTTCGTGGACGGATTGCGCGTCACGGACGCCGAGACCGCGGATGTGGTGCAGATGGTGCTTGCGGGCAAGGTGAACAAGAGCCTCGTCAACCTCATACAATCCCTCGGCGGCAGTGCGATAGGGCTGAGCGGAGCGGACGGCGGTCTCATCTCGGCAAAGCAGATGGATGAAAAGCTCGGTTTTGTCGGCGAGATAGAGTCCCTCAACGTCAAGCCCGTCCTCGATATGCTGGAAATGGGTTACATCCCCGTCATCTCCACCGTGGGATGCGACGCGGAAGGCAATGTCTACAACATCAATGCCGACACCGCCGCCGCCAAGATCGCGGGGATGCTCAAAGCGGAGAGCTTCATCAATATGACGGACACCGCGGGGCTGCTTGAGGACGAGAAGGACGAAAGCACCCTCATCGGCAAGATCTTCGTCAGCGAGGCGCAGCGCATGATCAATCAGGGGCAGCTTTCGGGCGGGATGATCCCCAAAGTGAGCTGCTGCATAGAGGCGATCCGCCGCGGGGTGAAAAAGGTGTTCATCATAGACGGCAGGGTGCCTCACTCCATCATCATCGAGACGCTCACGGATGAAGGTATGGGCACGATGTTCGTGTCGGGTGAAAACATATGACGGCAGAAGAAAAGGACAGGTTATACATCGCGTCCACTTACTCCCGCTTCCCGTTGAGGTTGGTGCGGGGAGAGGGCAGGACGGTCTATGACGCGGAGGGCAAATGCTATCTCGACCTCGCCTCCGGCATAGGCGTCAACATCTTCGGCTACGGCGATAAGGAGTGGACGGCGGCGGTCACCGGGCAGCTCGGCGCGTTGCAGCACGCCTCCAATCTCTATTACACCGATCCCTGCATCGCGCTCGCGGAAGCTCTTGTCTTGCGCACGGGCATGAAGAAGGTGTTTTTCTGCAATTCGGGCGCGGAAGCCAACGAGTGCGCCATCAAAGCCGCCCGCAAATGGGGAGAGGAACACAAGGGCGAGGGATATTACAACATCGTCACGTTGAAGGGCGGATTCCACGGCAGGACGCTCGCCGCGCTCGCCGCAACGGGACAGGAGGAGTATCACAAGGATTTTCTCCCCCTCACTCCCGGCTTCATCACCGCGGATCCCGAGGACGCGGATGGGCTGGAAAACGCGCTTGCGGAAAATAAGTGCGCAGCCGTCATGCTCGAAACGGTGCAGGGCGAGGGCGGCGTCATCCCGCTCTCGGAGGGGTATCTCCGTGCGGCGGCGGACATCGCAAGACGGCATGACGTCCTTCTCATCGTGGACGAGGTGCAGACGGGCATGGGCAGGACGGGCGCGTTCTATTCCTACATGCGCTTCGGCTTGCAGCCCGACATCGTGACGTCCGCAAAAGGGTTGGGCGGCGGTCTGCCCATCGGAGCGGTGCTCTTCGGCGGGAGGACGGCGGATGTCCTCACCCCCGGCACCCACGGTTCCACCTTCGGCGGCAATCCCGTCGTCACGGCGGGCGCGCTCAACATAGTAAGCAGGCTCACCCCGGAGTTCCTCGCCGAGGTCTCCCGCAAAGGGGAGAAACTCGCCTCCGCGCTCACGGGCGCGAAGGGCGTCAAAGCCGTCACCGGGCGCGGTCTCATGCTCGGCATCCTCGCCGAGAAGCCCGCGGGAGAGGTCATTTCCGCACTCCGAGAGGAGGGCGTCTTAGTCATCAAAGCCAAAGATAAGGTGCGGTTGCTCCCGCCCCTCAACATCACGGACGACGAGATAGACTTTGCCGTCCGCGCGATAAAAAAGGTGTGTGCACAATGAAAAATCTTCTGAAACTCATGTACCTCTCCGAAAAGGAGATCGTCGAGATCCTCAACACTGCCGATCAGCTCAAATTCGAGAAGAAGAACGGCATCCCCCACCGCCTGCTCGAGGGCAAGGTGCTGGGACTCATCTTCGCAAAGTCCTCCACCCGCACCCGCGTCTCCTTCGAGGTGGGCATGTTCGACCTCGGCGGCACATCCCTCTTTCTCTCCTCCCGCGACTTGCAGATCGGCAGGGGAGAGATCGTCCAGGACACCGCCCGCGTGCTGTCGCGTTACCTCGACGGCATCATGATCCGCACCTTCGATCAGCGGGAAGTGGAAGCCCTCGCGGAGTTCGGCACCATCCCCATCATCAACGGGCTGACGGACTACTGCCACCCCTGTCAGGTGCTTGCCGACCTCATGACCATACGTGAATATAAGGGCAACATCAAAGGGCGCAAGCTCTGCTACATCGGCGACGGCAACAATATGACCAACTCCCTCATCGTGGGCGGCATCAAGCTCGGCATGGAAGTCTCCGTCGCCTGTCCCGCGGGCTATGAGCCTGACGCCGACATCATGCGCTGGGCGCACGAGAGCGGCAGGTTCTCCTGCTCCCCCGACGTCCTCGAAATGGCGCAAAACTCCGACGTCCTCTACACCGACGTCTGGGCGTCCATGGGACAGGAAGGCGAGGCGGAGGAACGCAAAAAGGTGTTTAAATTCTACCAAATCAACGATAAAGTGCTTTCTGTGTCAAAATCCGATGCAATGGTGTTGCATTGTCTCCCCGCCCACCGCGAGGAGGAGATCACCTCAAAAGTGTTCGAGGAGCATTCCCGCGAGATCTTCGACGAGGCGGAGAACCGCCTTCACGCCCAAAAGGCCGTCCTCGTGAAATGCCTGCTCTGAGCAGGATCCCCACCCCTGCACCCCGGCGGGGATGTCATCCCCGCCACTCGCTCCGCTACTTAACAAAAAAACACCGCGGCGGCGATGTTTTGACATACATAAGGCACGAAAGATACGTCGGCTTATTTTTCTTCGCAAAATTCGTCAATAGGGTTTCCCAAATGAGTCGCATGATCGTAAAGCCGGACGAGAACGGGTGTACCCGGGTTTAATTCGGCAAGATATTTAAGGCCTTGCGGTGTAAGCAATGCCGTAGTATCCCCGTCTTGTAAAATGACAGAAAACGTGTTATTATCGGCGATGGCTTCTATTTTTACGAAATCGCGGATCTCACATTTTGTTCTGGCGACGGGTGCGGTTTTGAGTTGCGCTTGTGTTGAGATGATAATTTCATCGCCCGGAATCAACTCGTCCAAATATTTTACTCCCGACGGAGATGCAACGTATTGATGGATTGCCCCCGCATTGAAACGGAATTTTCTCGGCAAATAATTGATGGACTGCCTGTTTTCCGACGGGATCAAAAACAAGCCGTTCATTGTGTTTCCGACAAAAATCGAATCGGTCGCGTCAAACTCTTCCATAAAATCTAGGAGAAGTCGTTTACCGGAATAAAATTTGCGGATGGATGTTATCGTTGCGGTAATAGTTTTGGTGCTATTCATTTTCTAAAAAGGATTATCCTGTCTTCAATAGAGTTGATCGCTTGGTTGAGGATGACATTAAAGCCGGCGAGTTTGCCTTTTTCTATCAGCCAGGCAGGTTGGATCAAAAACTCATCGTTTCTTTCTGCTACCAACTTTCCGGCAAGATATTCATTTTCGCCGCAATATTCAGCTATTGCCTGCGTTTTGATTATGGAATCTGTGTCGAGAGCATTGAGGGCATTCCAGAAAGTAGAAGCGAATCCTTCGTCTTTCCGTGTGGACCAAAGGCGCAATATTGCGTCTTTGTCCGAGAGTCCGCTTGCGCTGTCCGGAATAAAGGTTTCGGCAATGCATAGATACGCGCCTTTTTTCATGTTATGATATGCATCCGCCAAAAAATCCACTTTGTTGGCGAGCGGATCGATAATATGATGATATGAGTACAACATTAACAAGAAATCTTCTTCAATTGGTTGTTTAACAAATTGCGTCATGTCTCCGACAACAAAAGAAAGGTTCGATAAATTTTCTTTTAGAGAAGTGGCGATGGCTACAACATCCGCGCGCATATCTATTCCGACAAATCGAACATCACTAAATCGTTTTGCTAGGCGTATGCAAGTTGCGCCTGTCGCAGAACCGAGTTCCGCTACGGATTTCGGAGAGGCAAGGCGGATCAATTTTTCTGCGCACTTTTGCAGACCGAGGTAATAGCTAGTCATGCCGAGATATTTCTCGAAGGCTTCCTCGGTGTTAAAATAACTGGGTGTTTTATCAAAATCATGCTCCATGATCAAAAATCCTCGTCATCGTCGTTGGCGACGGCGTTATCAATTATTTTATATATTATACGATAAGATGTGCGCGAACTCGCTTCGCCTATCGTGTAATATGCTCCGGCAAAATTCCTTCCGTGGAATTTTTTCAGCTCAGGAATATCGTCACAATGTATCGGGATAGCGGTTTTGTCAGACGGCGTTGTAATAAAAGAGTTTTCGGTGCCATATAGCTCAAAAGCGTAAAGCGGCTTATCTTGCATAATACCAAAAACCAGCGTTTCGACGCCTTGCTTGTACCTTGGTAAAGCCAGCAGGGGGTAAAAACGCAGGCAGACGCAGATCGCTGCAGACAGTCAAAATCATCGATACGCTGATGTAGCTCAGGAGGTAGAGCACTTCCTTGGTAAGGAAGAGGTCGCGGGTTCGAGTCCCGCCATCAGCTCCACTCAAAAAAGCCACTGTTTACAGGGCTTTTTTCATTTTTCAAAACTTCAAAAACCAATCGACAAAGTTCGATTGGCTGTCAGAAAAACGCCCATTGGCTGTCAGATATATTGTCAAAATTCGATTGAATTTTTGAAAAATCAGTCTCCCTTTCCCGACCTGCCCAAACCGCCCTAAAACCCCCTATTTTTCACCCATTGGCTACATTTGGCTGTCAGCATTTTTTGACGCAGGGAATGGCATCATTAGGGGCTTATTCCTTCGCATTGACATTTATTGTTTTATGTGTTATTATTCAAACACGAGATAAAATTAACGGCTTAGGGATGTTGGACATCGAAGAGACGACATAAGGCAGATCCTTATGTAGTTTTATCGGAATGATTTTGATATCCCGACCATTGTCGGGATTTTGTCTTTTCAGGGGTATTATGAGACGGAAGATATATTGCGAGAGTTTACACTACTTACAAAAAATTGCTCCGCAACACAGCCTGCTTCGTCATAAGGCGGAGTTGTTTTTAAGGCAATATATTTTAAACAAAATAGAGATACCCTATGTTGAAATGTTTGTGACCACACGTTGCAATTTGCGTTGCAAGTATTGTTCAAATTTAATTCCTTATTTGACAGTTAAAGAGGACGAGCGTTTTGAAGATGTAACTGAAGACTTGAGATTACTATTGGAAAAAGTCGATTGCATTTACAGATTGAAAATTCACGGCGGAGAAGTTTTTCTTCATCCCGAGTTAAAGAGTATTGTTGAATTTGTAGATTCTCAGCCAAAGATAAAATCGGTGAGGATAGCGACCAACGGAAGCATTGTTCCTTCTCAAGAGGTTCTGGGATGTTTGGCTAACAGCAAAGCGGTTGTTCAAATCAGTGACTATTCATTCACCCAAAACAAGCGAGAGGAATTACTCAAGGCGCTCACGGCGAACGGAGTGAAATACATTTTTTTAGCGGGGCAAGAATGGAGAGATATGGGGAAAATTGCTGCGCGTAAAGAAAGCAGTTATGAGGAGTGCAGCATTAAACGGTGCGTTTCGCTCTGCGACGGAAAAATATATTTGTGTTCGCGAACCGCTATTATTGCAAAACTCGGGCTTTGCGCCGATGAGGGAATAAATGTCGGATTGCCTCGTCGTGAATTTGCAAAAGAATTGAAGAAGCTCTACAGCGGCAAATATTCGTCCGCATGCATGATGTGTGACGGCGACACCGAAAGAGCACGGATAATAAAAGCCGGGGAACAAATCGTATGAGGATATATGCGGTCATCGCCACTAAAAACAGGCGGACACTGTTCGAGAGAGCATTGATATCTGTGCTATCGCAGACAAGGAAGGCTGATAAGATAGTCGTCGTATGCGATTCTGTTGATAATACTTTTGAACGTCGGCTTTGTGCGGATAACGAAGTGGATTTTCTAGAAAACAATGCCACACATAATTACGCAGGTTCACTCAATACCGCGATATACAACATTCTGCAAGAAGAAATTTTGCTTGGGAAAAGTGTCGACGACATATACATTGCCACATTGGATGACGACGATATTTGGGACAGGGAGTATTTGAAAAAAGCGGAGGATTCGATTGACGGAAAAGATTTTCTGATAAGCGGATTGTTGTACGATAATGGCAAAAACGTGGAAAGCCTTTCCATACCGCAAAGCGTCTCAATCTCCGATTTTTTGTCAGGCAATCCTCATATACAGGGGTCAAACACATTCGTTAAATTGACAGTACTTTTGCGGGCGGGAATGTTCGATGAGAATATGAGTTCGACTACCGACAGGGACTTCTTTGTCCGCGTGATGATGCTGAACCCATCATATCGTGTTCTGAACGAACATTTGGTATATGCCGATGCCCGCGACGACAGACCGCGCATAACCAACGATAAGACCGTAAAGGCCGACGGGTTGCGCAAGTTCTATTACAAGTACCGTAAATTTATGTCTGAAGAGGTCAAAGGCAAATTTTTTAAGCGGGCAAGCGAAGTTTTCGGGGTGGATGAAAACCATCTCACAAAGTTTTCCGTAGACGATGTGACATTAAATAGAAAGTTCAGCGATAACACGTTTGCGGGACACCTTATAATAGGCTTTATCGCATCCGAATACGAGTTGGGATTGAGATTGATAGAACAGATCGGCAAACTTGGGCGCGTAGACACAGAGATAGTGGTGTTCTTGAATTTCGGCGGGGACAAAGAGCAATATCGCGTTGCGCTGGAAGCAACAGGTTGCGATTTCAAGATGTTTTGTTTTGAAGAGTTCGCAAGATGTTGTTCCTCCTGGGGAGACGACACAGAGCTCGCGAATACTGTAATAACCGACGGAAAAGTCTGCGATATAGCAATAGCACGCTCGATACTGCAGCAATACATTTATCATGACAGCGTATCGGGTGATGTGATATGGATTCTCGACGACGATATGGAGTTGAGGGAATTGGTCGCAGACGGAGGTATGTTGCACGAGTGCGAGATAAACTTAGACAGGGTTATAGCAACATACAAAGAAAAATACGATGCCGTTGTAGGTCAATATTGTCTGGACCCGCCCTTGCCGCTATTATCCACATTGCGCACTTCGCTTTTGGATTATGTGTACAATTCCGATTTTCCCATACAATCTGCGCCGCTTGAAGACAAAACAGATTATTACTACGATTTGTCCGACTGCAATTCTTTGCATCTCGAAACGCCATTTGCATTGTTCAGAAGGGGAGACTTGAAAGACATTTTTGCCGGGCATACTCTCAGTCGTCCTTTATACTTGCGTGACGGAGAAGTCGTGTCACCGCGGGGGCGCGGTGGAAATACGCTGATTTTCAACAAAGATTTGTTGAAGGTGTCCAATGATTCTATACGAGTGGGAGACCGAAAGGGAAGGCGAGGCGATTATTTCTGGGTGCTGTCCGCGCAAAGAATGGGATACAGGATTGCAAGCGCACCATTTGCGACTTTGCACAACAGAAAAAAACAAGAGTTTGACATTGTCCGCGAACAGGACAAACTCATTGCGGATATCATAGGAGCAGCATTTACCAAAGCCGTCCGACAGTGCGGTATGCAGGCAAGCAGTCGTACGCTTGCCGCATGCTATCGCGGTTTTTATCTTAAGAGGCTCGTGAAATGCGTTGCAAATTATTACCGCATACAAGGTTTGTTGTCAATAACGGGAGACGGTAAATATGCAAATTTGTTCGCAGACACGGCAATTAACGATTTTATCAGGATTGCGCTTGTGTACGGCGATGTATATTGCGCTATGGCGGCGCACGCCGTTATGGAAAAAAGGTTGAATCGCCGTGCTTGTATAAGCATGCGGGACAAATTCAAGGATTTGTTAGTTTCGCAATTGGGATTGAGAGAAGATGTGAAAATGATAGGGAGCGGAGCGGAAGGCATCGTATTTACGGATACTCTCAACGTGTATAAAATATTTTTCAATACTCCCGACAACCTTGAATTTTTGTGCGAAAAAGGGCAACTTTTAGGACAATGCCCACAGATGTATGCAGTAGATGTTTTAAATGTGTGCGGATACACCGTGCTCAAATACAAGTTTGAACAAAGTGAAACTTATCACGGCGGGCACAGCCGTGAAATAATAAATTTGCTGAGATTTGCCAAAGAAAACGGCATAGTTTTCGAAAATTTCAAAAAAGAAAATTTTATTTTAACGGAAAATGGAATAAAGCTGATTGATTACGGTAGGTCGCTACTTTCTTTTTCTGCCGATGCATTTGCTAAAAGTGTAAAAAGAGCATACCAGATGCTGCGCTATTATTTCCTCGATGAGCAGCAATTTACGCAGTTGGTTTGCATGGACTACGACGGATTGACCGATGCGTTGAACAGCGGATACGAAAATCTTATGAAAGCGGTGGGGTCATACTCGAAAGAATCGTTGCATGACGATATTATACTTGATATACTGCATAACTCACAACCCGAGCCCGTGCTGGATTACGGCGCCGGCAAATGCAAAATCGCCAATAGACTTTCCGATAAATGCGATGTAAGCGTGTACGATATTGATCTGGATATCCTTAATGACAGGGCGAACAAGACCGTTAAGATATTGAAAACGCGAAACGAAATAGCGAAAAGCTCTTTTGACGCAGTAATCTGCAACCTTGTTCTGTGCTGCATTGATGACGCATCTGCCCGCATGGTGGTTTCTGACATCGTTAAGGCATTAAAGAACGGCGGCAAAGCTGTTATCAGTATTTGTAATCCTTTTTTCAACGGCGTAAAAAACACGCTTTTAAGACAGGGAGGAATCGAGGGAAAGTACGGACAGTCTCAAAGGTTTGTCAAACGCCTGGTCTTGTCGTCCGCAGAACGCGAAGAATTTCATCGTCCAATCGAATTTTATGAACTGCTTTTGCGCGAAAACGGCCTGACGATTGATAATGTTTTTGAGAGCGACGGCGTCGATACGGATAACCTTACGGAGGCGTCGGAGTTTCTCATATTTGAGTGTACCAAGATTGCCGAGCCGTTTGTGGCTGACAATTTGACTCTGCTGATCAAGGCCTGTCCGATGGAGTACGACTGCATTTACGATAATGTGCGCCATATAGTCACGGAATTGTCGAATGGCATCAGGTTTTTTGAGAAAATCGTTGTCGTGGATCTGACGAGTACAGACGAGAGAGCGAGAAAATACGCTGAGGACGACGAGCATATTTTGTTGCGGGAATTGGAGAGAGCAAAGGACAACGGTTTGATCGACAGGATAATTTCCGCATCGGAAAATGATGGTCAAATTAAATGTGTTTATGAGAAATATTTTGCAAAGGAATGCGATGACGGACATTCGGAAAATGGGCAGGGTCTTTTTGCCACTCTGTACGCATTTGACAATGTAAAAACGCCGTATGTTTTTCAAACAGACAGCGATATAGTTTTTCATGTCGGAAGTCAGGCGGATTTTTTGTCAGCATACAAAATGACTGTCGACGGTGCGGTTACTGTTGCTCCGAGTATAGCTCAAAAGCGGCGCGAGCCCGAGCGTTTGGGGTGCAGGTGTGAGGTGCGCTGCTGTTTTCTGAACCTTTACAAATTGAAAGATTTTCTTCCTCTCCCTAACCGTGTCGATAAAGGGAGGTTTGTTTTAGCTTGGCACAGAGGAGTCGACTCCGTTTTACCACGAGGAGAAAGCGTCAGAATGCAAGGAGGCGATTTTTGGTTTGTGCATCCCGAAAACAAAATCAAAAGTCGCAGCAACTTCATTGCGAGAGTTCGGGATATGGTAGGGCGCGGTGTTTTGCCCGAAAGGCAATATGAAGCAGTAAATGTTGTGGATGATGTAAACGAGTGGCTCCCTCACACCGAGGCAGAAGTGGTAATTTTCATAAGGGGTCGCAATACACCTGCTACAAAGCTAAAAAGGTTATTCGACAGTCTTAAAAGGCAGAGCTACGACAGGTTCTCAATCGTTTATGTGGACGACGCGTCCGAAAACGAAAGCAGAGAATATGCAAAGTTTATGTTGCGCAACGATTCTTTCTTCAAAGAAAGAACAATAGCGCTGTTTAACGATACAAGCATCGGAGCTCTCGAGAATTTTGTTGTGGCAATGCAGAATGTCATAACGAATAAAAACGCAATAGTAATAAATGTCGACAACGACGATTTTCTTGTTAACGATGATGCGATAGGTGTAATTGTAAGCAGGTTTGAGCATGGGGCTGATTTGACCTGCGGTAATTGCGTTCGGTATGATAAACCGTTGAAAAAATACAGCATAAAATCGTTTGAGCGCGTATGGGAACGCAACGGTGACAATATTTGGGTGCACCCGAAGTGTTTCCGCAGATGGCTTTTTGATGCCATAGACATAGATGCCGATTTGAAAATCGACGGCGAGTATGTCACGGTAGACGAAGACTTCGCAGTGATGCTGCCAATGATAAGCAAGGCTAGGAAGTGTGAGTTTATTTGCGACACACTGTATTATTTTGAGCCCAGTTTCGATAATGTGGAACGAACGGGGCGATACAGCGATGAAAACAAAGCCGCAACAAAATCGGTTTTGCTTGATAACGCGAGGAGGAAATATTATGGGAGACAAGAGAGCGGGGTATAAAGCGGGTTCGTCATATCTTCTGAATGCGGGTTTGGACGAAATATACGGGATTACAAACGGATATATCAAACCCAATGAGCGCAGGGAGCTTAAGGGAGCATGCGCTCGTGAATTTCTTGTTCTCGAAAGGATGTTCCGCTCGGTTTATTATGCAGATATCTGCAAGTTGTACCAATTTGCAGACAGGGCATTGTTCGCAAAACAATTTCCGTTTGTTTATGACCATTTTGCAAATGTCGAATATTCACATGGCGAAGCCTACGGTGGACGGATAAATAGCGGGCTGGAGTTTTATTTATTTCTGCTATCGCAACTGCGTAACATAAACATTCATGCCGTTTTATTCGAAGATCTGAAAAAGAAATTTAGTGTGCCTGTCGGATTTTTTGATGTTTTTCCGGCTCTTGGCGGGGGAGTGCAATATACCAAAGATGGCGTAATTACCGTTGCGGGTATGTTGATAATTATGCTTTCAGTCATGAGAAAGGAAAATTGCAAGTCTCTTCTGAAGGCCTTGAGAAGATATTTGGAAGATGCGCTGAATTCTGATTATAAGTCCGACAGCTGGGACAAGAAATGCGAGAAACTTTCCGAAGAATTGCAGGCGGTGTTCAAGTGCGATTATGATCTGCCGATTTCGTCAGGCGATAAGGGGGACGGTTTGTTGGAAAGTGTGGCGGGCAAGCTGTTTTCTCAACTTGCGCTGGAAGGAGAAGATTCGGGTGTCATAAAATTCAGTCTGGATTTGCGCAAGCAAACGGATGCGCCAGCATATGGGATTGCAGGGAAATTGGAGAAACATTGCGGCGGGAGCACTTTGACCATAAGCGCGGGGAGCAATATGGGGCGTTATTATGACTCGGAATATCGCTTGGAAATAGAAGACGAGGAATTGTTTCTTAAGTTAAACAGCCGTGTTCCGTCTTTTATGGCAATAGCGTATTTTGCGCACAACAAAATTCACAAGATAGACGAATTAACCGATGTGAATTTTGTAAATTTCGACAAGTTGAACCAGCCTAAGTTCTATCGGGATAAGGATTTGCTAATGCTGTGTAGCGGCAACAAAAATGCCGATATGCGCACTATCAACGACACGGTGAGCGGCGGATTGTTGCAGATGGTGCAAAGACTGGAAGAGGAAGTTTATCATTCTCTAAAATTGAAAGACGGCAATTATCTGCGCTTTTCAACGGTGTTGAAAAACGTCGGAGTATCGGGAGAGCTGTTTGAAAAGACAGTCGCATTGAGAAATTTCTGCGCCCATTACGGAATAATCAATAATTTTGCTTTTTCGCAGTCCGGAAAACAGTATTACTGTTCTCTTGAATTCATGATTGCCGTAATTGAAGAATTGATTGAATTTTTGATGGAGCGTCATTCTGAAATTGCGGATGTAGTGAAAAAAGGGCTTCAAATTATATTGTTTAATGGGATTGTGGGCGTGAAATATAAGCGAGTTGTGGAAGCGTCCGCAGCATTATTTTGGTCCGCAAGCGATGATATAAGCACACTGATTGCGAGAATTGACAAAAGTTTGAGAACGGTGCAAAATTCCTCGGTGAGTATTGCCGACGAAAATGAGATTTGTCGAAAAATGGCTGATAGTTTTCGGTTTAAGCTGAGTCGATATTCGGATAAACAGGAAGAATTTATATTTTCCAGACTGACGCTTATTGAAATCAGGGGAAAATTAAAATTCAGGGGCAACGCATTGAACGGTATTAAGTTTTTTGAAACGCCGCACACAGATTGGACGGAAATAAAACCGCAACTTGAAGGGCAGAAAATCGTCTGGAAAGGCGAGGACGAGCAAGGCGCAGTTATACATAAAAGATTTGAGGTCAAATGACGAGGGAGAATAGAAAGATGAAAATAGGAATAGTGGGCTACGGACACGTTGGCAAAGCAATGTTTGAACTGTTTAAGGACGCCGAAGTTTACGATAAATTTTTGGATATGGGCGCACAGGAGGAACTGAATTTGTGCGATACCGTCTTTATTTGTGTTCCGACGCCTCCGAAAAGTAACGGTGAATGTGATACGAGTGCGGTGGAAGAGGTGTTGAGTTGGTTAAATGTTCCGCTGATAATCATTCGTTCTACCGTGCCCGTCGGTTTTACGGACAAAATGAGGGAAAAATATGACAAGGAAATAGTTTTTCAGCCTGAATACTTCGGTGAGACGGTGGCGCATCCTTTCGCTGATTTGACCAAGAGAAATTGGCTGACATTCGGTGGCTCGCAGCGGGGAATAGATTTGGCAATAAAGACCTACAAAACAGTTGTGAATTCCAATGTCAGTATTTATCAAGGAACTGCGAAAGATGCCGAGTTCGCCAAATATATGGAGAATGCTTTTTTAGCTGCAAAGGTGACATTTTGCAACGAGATGTTTGACATCGCGTGCGCCCTTGGAGCCAATTACAATGTTGTGCGAGAAATGTGGGTAGCCGATCCGCGTATCGGCAGCAGTCACACTTTCGTCTATGAAGATAACCGCGGATACGGAGGAAACTGTTTGCCCAAAGATGTGGCGGCACTGGTAGCGCAGGCTGAAAAATGTGGCGTTGATGCTACCTTGATGAATGCGGTAATGTTGAAAAACAGTATATACAGGAGTGTCGGACAGGAAGTTAAGCAATGAAAAATTGAGCGATGACGAGACACCCCGAACGTGGAAGTCCGCTTGCTTTGGAAGGTATCGGTCAACGTGTCGGCAATTCGGCTCAATTTAAGACCTTTACCTACGACGACAAACTCCACGACGAGATCGCTTTCCGCAAAAAACTCACGAATTGTCTGAGTCTGTTCGGCTCGCGCAAAAAATGGCGTTACATAGGTGTATGGGAGCGGTCGCCAGAGAAAAACCGATTGCATTTCCATGGGGTCTTCCATATCCCCGACGGCACAATGCCTGGAGAACTTGTTGAGGTGAACGATTACAGTTTCGGCACTCGTCAAAGACAGGTGACTTTGCAGAACACTTATTTCAACAAACGCTTCGGCAGGTCGGATTTCGAACCAATCGACGAGCAATCCCGTAAAGCCGAGGCGCTCGCCTACATTCTGAAATACATAGAAAAGACGGGCGAAAAGGTAGTGTATTCCAAGGGATTGTCGCAGTTTTTCATATCCGACATTATGGAAGACGATGTTGTGTGTCGAGTCGGAGTGGACGACAGAAAGCTGTTGCTCTTCGATGATTTCGGGTGTTGGGACGAAGGATGTTATGTGGGACAGGCGAGCATGGAAGTGATCGAGCAGATGCGCCGTTGCAACTGACCGACAAAACCGAACAGGAAAGGGGAGCGAGACGGTGAAAGCGGACGCTTGCCCGAGCGGTTCAGCGGGCAACGCCGCTTCCGTCCGCCCCTTTCCGGCGGTGGTCGGCGTGCGGGCGTGTGCTTGTCCTGGCGGAGCGCAGCGACGCCACTTGTACAAAGACAAGCACACGTCCCATCGTCAAATTTGTTGAATACTCCCAAAGAGGAAGAATTTTTGCATTGTTTAAGTTGTGTGAAGTCGAATTTTTTGTTTGAAATGGCGAATGTTGGGGCTTGTTTTTCTCTATAGATATGATATAATTAAGTGAATAGTTATTTTACAGCAGGTTTTGATATGGCAGTCAGTTACAACAAACTATGGAAGTTGCTTATCGATAAAGGCATGACCAAAACGGATTTGCGTATAAAAACGGATATGTCCACTTCGACACTGGCAAAGATGAGCAAAAACGAGGTTGTGTCAATGGACATAATGCTTCGCATATGTGATGTGTTGGAATGCAATGTGGGCGATATTATGGATGTGACAAAAACAGAGGATTGAACTTGTCTGCCGCTTGGTGAACGAAATCGGCTGCATGCAGTCGGCGGAAACCTTGTTGCGACGAGTGATCATAGAGTGACGAAACAAAAGAGTCCTAAAACTAAGGAGAAAGAGAATGGCGAACGAAAAGACGACGGCGAATATCGGTTTTGAAAAAGAGATTTGGGAGGCGGCTTGTGTGCTGCGTGGCAACATAGACGCCTCGGAGTACAAAAGCGTTGTGCTTGGGCTGATATTCTTGAAATATATTTCCGACCGTTTCGAGCAGAAATACGAGGAATTGAAGGCAGAAGGGGAAGGCTTTGAGGAAGACATCGACGAGTACACTTCCGAAGGCATTTTCTTCGTGCCGCAGGGCGCAAGGTGGAAAGACATTGCGGCGGCGGCACATACGCCCGAAATCGGCGTTGCGATTGACAATGCGATGCGCAGCATCGAGAAGAACAACAAACGCCTGAAAGACATTTTGCCCAAAAACTTTGCGCGTCCCGAACTGGACAAGAGAAGGCTCGGAGACGTCGTCGATTTGTTCACCAACATAAAAATGCACGAGCACGGCGACGAGAAAGACATTCTCGGCCGAACCTACGAATACTGCCTCTCCAAATTTGCCGAACAGGAAGGCAAACTGGCAGGGGAGTTTTATACGCCGTCCTGCGTCGTGCGTACGCTGGTTGAAGTGTTGCAACCTTTCCACGGCAGAGTGTACGACCCCTGCTGTGGCAGCGGCGGTATGTTCGTGCAATCGGCAAAGTTTGTCGAAAGCCACAGCGGCAACATAAACGACATTTCCGTTTACGGACAGGACTCCAACCCGACCACCTGGAAAATGGCGCAAATGAACCTTGCAATCCGCGGCATTGACGCGGACCTCGGACAGTACAACGCCGACACATTCTTCAACGATTGCCACCCGACGCTTCGTGCGGACTACATTATGGCAAACCCGCCATTCAACCTCTCGGACTGGGGCGCGGACAAACTGCAGGACGATGTGCGCTGGAAATACGGCATTCCTCCCGCGGGCAACGCCAACTTTGCGTGGATGCAACATATGATTTATCACCTTGCGCCCAACGGCAGAATAGGTATGGTGCTTGCCAACGGCTCGCTGTCCTCGCAGTCGGGCGGTGAAGGCGAAATCAGAAAAAACATCGTCAACGCAGACCTCGTGGACTGCATAGTGGCGATGCCTCCGCAACTGTTCTACACAACGCAAATCCCCGTGTCGCTCTGGTTTTTGTCCAAAAACAAAACGCAGAAAGGCAAAACGCTCTTCATCGACGCGCGCAAAATGGGTACTATGGTGACGCGCAAACTGCGCGAATTTACCGATGATGACATCAAGAAAATAGCGGACACATACAAAGCGTTTGCCGACGGCACGCTGGAAGATGTCAAAGGTTTCTGCGCCGTTGTCGGCACGGACGAAATCGCAAAGCAGGACTACATTCTGACCCCCGGGCGTTATGTAGGAATAGAGGAACAGGAAGCCGACGACGAACCCTTTGACGCAAAGATGACGCGGCTCACGGGAGAACTGTCCGCAATGTTTGCAAAATCGCACGAACTGGAAGAAGACATCCGCAAAAACTTGGGAGCAATCGGATATGAAATTTAGGGAATACACAATGGAATCGGTTTTGGATTCCATAATTGATTATAGAGGAAAGACCCCGAAAAAATCCATTAATGGAATTCCTACGCTTAGTGCAAAATCGGTAAAGAATAATCATATTGATTATTCAGAATGTTATTTTATATCCGAGTCGGAATACAAAAAATTTATGGTTAGGGGTTTCCCGCAAAAAGGAGATGTGTTATTAACCACGGAAGCACCTATGGGATTGGTTGCTCGTTTGGACAGAAATGGTGTAGCGGTTGCGCAGAGACTGCTTACCATTCGTGGAAAAAAAGATGTATTGGATAATGGATATTTGTTGTACTTATTACAATCGCCATATGGTCAATCACTTCTAAAAGCAAAAGAAACTGGAACAACAGTGACAGGAATTAAGCAATCAGAATTTCGCAAAATCGTATTAAGGATACCCGACCTTGAAACTCAAAAAAAGATAGCGAAAGTATTGTCCGCATTGGACGATAAAATCGAATTAAACAATCAAATCAACAAGAATTTGGAAGAGCAGGCGCAAGCGCTTTACAATTCTTGGTTTGTAGAATTCGAGCCATTTGGGGGAGTAGTGCCAGCGGATTGGTCTTTAATCAACTTATCAGATATTGCGGAGTTTGTTGGTGGTTATTCGTACACAAGTTCTGAACTTAGGCAATCAACAACCGCTATGGCAACCATTAAAAATTTTGACCGGAATAAAGGGTTCAAATTGGAGGGGTATAAGGAAATTGCACCTTCATCTAAGTTGAAAATCTGTCAATATGTAGATTTGTTTGATACTCTCGTGGCGCATACAGATTTAACACAAAAAGCAGAAGTTATTGGAAATGCGGAACTGTTAATGAGTAAGTGTGAATATGAAAATGTAATATTTTCTATGGATTTAGTTAAAGTTGTTCCAAAAAATAAATCGTTGTCTAAGTTTATTATAGCGGCGATTCTTCAAGACAAAAGATTCAAGGAACATTGTTTGGGATATGTAAATGGAACAACAGTTTTGCATTTAAGTAAAAGGGCATTGCCAGATTATCGGTTCTTATTCCCATCAAAGATATCTATGTTAAATGAATTTAGCGCAACTGTTGAGGCAATGTATAGAAGTATTGCGCTTAACATTGATGCAAACATCTGGTTGTGCAAAGTCAGAGATACGCTTCTCCCGAAACTTATGTCGGGAGAAATCGATGTTGACAATGTGGAGATTTAGAATTGTATAGTTAGGAGAGTGGGTAACATAGCAAAGGAGATTAGCCATGAGTAGTTTCGAAGAACAACTAAACGCGCTTTTGGAGAGAGCAAACGAAATCAAGAGTCCAAAGCAAGTTGATTCGTTTGACACAGTAAATCTTTTCGGGAATAGACACATACTTGATGACTGGATGAATGATGTGGAAATATTTCACCAAAAGTTTCTTACAAAACATGCTTTGTCAAGCAGGATACAATTTTTGTTGCTTGATAGAGGACTGAGCAGTTTTCCACAACTTGTATCATGCCTTCGTAGCATAGCAAAAGATAAAAATTTTATAGATGAAATGAACGGAATTTCGAAGAAAACAGTTCCTTCTTATCAAGCAAAAAATTTGCCTCAGTATGATGTTTTTCTCTCGCATGCAAACAAAGACAAGGAGGATTTTGTAGAGGATTTGTATAAATCGCTCGAAAAATTGGGTGTCAACATTTTTTATGACAGGAAGTCTCTCGAATGGGGCGATAAATGGAAAGAGCGCATTTTGGAAGGGACTAAAAAGTCCGAATTTGCAATCATTGTAATATCTCAAAATTTCTTTGGCAGAGAATGGACGGAAAAGGAATTGAATGAGTTTTTGAATCGTCAGAACAGAAACGGACAAAAACTTGTTCTTCCCATTATTCATAACATTACCAACGATGATTTGCGTAAAAAATATCCGTTGGTTGCAGACATTCAAACCGTTGATTCAAGAAAACTTTCTTGTGATGAAATTGCCATAATGTTTGCTCGGCAATTTATAAAAAGGCTAAAAGCAGAAGGGTGAAAATTTGGTCTATGGAAATGACAACAGCAGATATTGTCCAAATTGTTATCGGTATATTATCTTTGGCTGCAACTGTTGCAGTATCGTTTTTGATATATTGGTTGCAGACGCGACACGAAAAGGAAATCGCCAAAATAGAGCAGAACAGACAGAAGAGGGAACTGGAAGAAAGGGCGCATATTTTTCTATTAGACAACAGCAACGAACGCGACTATCTGCCATGGTGCATTATTGCGGTAAATTTGCATAGGCACGAGACACACAGCAGAGCAATATATACCAATTTCTGCCGTTGCAGTCCCGAGCTTCAAACGGAGATTTTGAAACAAGCCGGTTTCACTTTGCCCATTGTTAAAGGACGCGAATGGGTGGACATTTGCTTTTCCAAACTTCGCGACGATATAAAGGAATACAAACTCGGCAGGGATATGTTGTACGACGGAGCAAAATATTTTCACAGAGGGTTTGAAAGATACAGACAACTGCCGTATAAACTTGACGAATTGCACGCCACGAGTGTATATACTAATTCAACCTTTACGAGTGCTACATTTGTTGACAACAAGGATAGTTTCGAGAAATATTTGGACGCTTATTTCAGGCAGGTTTTTGGAGAAAAGGATGGTGCGCAAAACGAAGCAATATCATATCCACCTGCTGACTATATTTGGGATTTGCAAAATTTAGGTGGTGCAGATGAAAATATAGTATGCTATTGGGTAATGGAGTTCGTTGAGCAGGTGGTGCTTAACATTTACAGCCGCAAGCACCCCGAAGGGGTGATGTATGACAACATGACAGATGCGGCAGTTGAAACATATGAGGATATGTATTATGAAACTTTGTTGTGGTTGTACTGTACTTACTATGAAGAGAGCGGTTCCGCCGAGTGATAGGCATATTGACAAATTCTTTTGCAGATGTAAGATGTGATAGAGAGGGGTTAATGATGTACTTTACCGAGAATACATACGAACAGGCTATTATCGAACTGTTGCAAGGGATGGGATACACCCATATTTACGCGCCCGACATGGCGCGTGATTATACGAGCCCTATTTTGGTAGGGACATTGCTCGATTGCCTGGTGCAAATCAACAAGGGTCTGCCGATTGAAGCCATAAAGGAAGCGATTGCGAAGCTCAAAGATTTCGAGAGCGGCAGTATCGTGCAGAAGAACGCCGTTTTTATGGGGTATTTGCAGGACGGCGTCGAGGTCAAGTATTTCAATCGTGGGGAAGAGCGTTCCACCATAGTTAAACTCATCGATTACGCAAAGGTCAAAAACAACACTTTCGAAGTTGTCAATCAATTCACTTTCATAGAGGATGGGAACAACCGTCGTCCCGATATCGTTTTGTTCGTAAACGGATTGCCGCTTGTGGTAATGGAACTCAAAAGCCCGTCCAAGGACGAAGTCGGGGCGGAAAACGCTTATAATCAGATACGCAACTACATACACGACATTCCGTCGATGTTCGTATACAACGCTTTTTGCGTCATCAGCGACCTGACGACCAACAAGGCGGGGACAATCACTTCGGGGTTCGATCGCTTTATGGAGTGGAAGACCAAGGACGGAAGTTATGAGAACACGGCGTATGCGCAGTTCGACACTTTCTACGAAGGGTTGTTTGAGCAGGCGCGATTGTTGGATATCATAAAAAACTTTATCTGCTTTTCGGAGAGCAATCATCAGCTCAACAAGATAATGGCGGGATATCATCAATATTTCGCCGTGAGAAAGGCTGTCGACAAAGCCGTCGTGGCGACCGCCACAGACGGGAAAGGCGGTGTGTTCTGGCATACGCAGGGCAGCGGCAAGTCGCTGTCCATGGTCTTTTATGCGCATTTGTTGCAGGAGGTCCTGGACAGCCCGACCATTGTAGTGATGACGGACAGAATCGACCTTGACGACCAGCTTTATATGCAGTTTTCCAAGTGTTCGAAGTTCTTGCGGCAGGTGCCCGTTCAGGCGGAAAGCAAAGAGCATTTGAAGAGCCTTTTGGAAGGGAGAACGGCAAACGGCATCATATTTACTACGATGTTCAAGTTCGAAAAAGGCGAAAAGGCGCTTTCCGAACGGCGCAACATCGTTGTCATCGCCGACGAAGCCCACAGGGGACAGTACGGATTTGACGAAAAAGTCGTTTTTTCCGAGAACGAAGAAGGCGAGAAAGAGGCTCATATCGTTGTGGGCAACGCGCGTATTATCCGCGATGCGCTGCCCAATGCGACTTTCATCGGGTTTACGGGGACGCCGATATCCATCAAAGACCGCAACACGCGTGAGGTGTTCGGCGATTATATCGACATCTACGATATGACGCAGGCGGTCGAGGACGGGGCAACGCGACCTGTATATTACGAGAGCCGCGTCATTCATTTGAAACTGGACCAAAACGCGTTGCGTCTTATCGACGCCACATACGATTTGCTCGAACAACAAGCGGATTCCGTGACAATCGAAAAGAGCAAAAAAATGCTCGGGCAGTTGGAGAGCGTGTTGGGCGCCGATTCCACGATAGATTCGTTGTGCAGGGACATTGTAGAGCATTACGAAAAGTACCGCGCCAATGTTCTGACCGGCAAGGCAATGATTGTTGCCTACTCCCGTCCGATAGCAATGAAAATCTATCGCAAAATTCTGGAACTGCGCCCCACTTGGACGGAGAAAATCGGTGTTGTTATGACGAGCGGCAACAATGACCCCGAAGATTGGAAAGAGATTATAGGGAACAAGGCGCACAAAGAGGAAATGGCGCGCAAGTTCAAGGATAACACCGACCCGCTTAAAATCGCCATTGTCGTGGATATGTGGCTGACGGGATTCGATGTTCCGTCGCTTGCCACGATGTATGTTTACAAGCCTATGCACGGTTACAGCCTGATGCAGGCGGTCGCGCGTGTCAACCGCGTGTTTCAGGATAAAGAGGGCGGCTTGATTGTCGATTATATTGGGATTGCGTCCGCATTGAAAGAAGCGATGAAAGAGTATTCGTCGCGTGACCGCGCCCGTTACGGTGATATGGATATCGCAAAGACCGCATATCCGAAATTTCAGGAGAAGTTGCAAGTCTGCAAGGATTTGATGCACGGTTTCGATTTCGCCGATTTCATGAGCGAAAACGCGCTTAAAATGGCGAAGTGCATAACCGGTGGCATTAACTTTATTCTCGACCCGAAGGTCGCCGATAAGAAAGATTTGTTCCTCAAAGAAGCGTTGCTGTTAAAGCAGGCGCATTCCCTTTGTTCGAGTTTGACCACGCCCGAAGAACGTCGCGCGGCCGCATACTTCGAAGCGGTGAGAGCCGGTATAACCAAAATCACGATGGAGGGCAGCGGTGCCAAACCGTTGTCTTTGAGAGAAATCAACGCTAAGATAAATGAGTTGCTGAAAGCAAGCATTCAGAGCGAAGGCGTAATCAATCTGTTTGAAAGTCAGCACTTGGGCGAAAAGTTCTCCCTGTTTGACCCGAGCGTTCTGGAAGAAATCGCCAAAATGAAAGAGAAAAACATCGCTGTTGAAATCCTGCGTAAACTTATGGCGGAACAGATTGCCATATACAAAAGGACAAACATCGTACAGGCAACCACTTTCTCGGAAAAAATCAACCTGCTTATGAACAGTTATTACAACGGTTTGATTACCAACGAGGAAGTCATCAAAGAGTTGCTTAAAGCGGCGGAAGAGATAGCAGAATTGCGCAAGCAAGGCGAGAAACTCGGTCTTTCCGAGGAAGAAATGGCTTTTTATGACGCGCTTACAAAGCCGGAGAATATAAAGGATTTCTACGAAAACGAAGTTTTGGTGTCCATGACGCGCGAACTTACGGAAATGCTTCGCAAGAACAGGACCATTGACTGGCAGAAGAAGGAAACAGCGCGAGCAGGGATGCGCAAAATGGTAAAAAGGCTGTTGAAAAAATACAAGTACCCACCCGAAAAGTACGACGATGCCATCGAAACGGTTATGCAACAGTGTGAACTTTGGACCGATAATGCGTAGATGTGATTTGTTCCGTCGCTTTCTTTAAGCTATAGTTGCTTTAATCAACGCCCACTGTTAAAAGCCGCTTAGATTTAAGCGGCTTTTCATTTTGCATTGGCAATAAAAATTTACAATTGTTTTCTTTTTGAAAACAGCATATTTGTAAATATTTCTTGTACCTGAATTGTAATTTTGATTAAGTGTATTTTTGTTGTCGAAATACATCAAACAGATGTCGGAGGAGTCAATCATGTGGCGGTTGCGTTCTATGTAGATTGCTTTGCCGGCGTGGATGATGCTTTCTGGTATATAGATTTCGTCGTAGAAGGTTAGCAGATATTTTTCGTAGTCGGCGCTGATGTAAGGGTATTCGGCGCGAACATAAATCCGTCTGATATGAGGGCGGATTTCTTTTATTTCCGTGACGATTTTGAGGCAGAGCTCGTCGAATTGGCTCCTGCTGCCGAACAGGAAAGTGTCAACGCCTTGATTGTCAATTAAGTCGAGTACGGCGGTTCTGATTCTTTCGCGAAGTTCGTTTGTTGCAGTTATAGTTCTGTGTCCAATAAAGCACGTTACCAATTTATAAACTCGTATGTTTTCGTGGAATTCCGTAAAAATAACATATATTATGATGACCTAATTGTCAATATCGCGGAATTCCACGAGAAGAAAAATTGTCCTCTTTCTATACTGAATCGTGGAATAACGATAAGAAATCCCACGATGAGGTAGTATGAATACGAGTGAAGCAATTATTAAGAGAATAAATGAGATATGCCGCGAGAAGAGCATCAATGTATGTGATACCTGTCTAAAAGGTGGGAAATCCCCGTCGTCATTATATGACTTGATGAAGGGAAGGACAAAGTGTCCGAAAGTCTCGACTGTGAGAAGTTTTTGCGAAGGTGCAGGTATAACTTTGTCCGAATTTTTTGACAGAGATTATTTTAATGAAATAGAAGATTGACTAAATAACTTATTAAGCACTACTTTTCAACATTTGCGCATAATAATAACTTGCAGAAATGTTGTTAGTTTGCGCTATTTTTACCTGAAAATAGTTAACAAATCATTTGTTACTGATACAAGAAGAAATTTGAATTTCAAGATGTATTGACTAGATTGAAATTTATTTTATAATATAAAAAAAGCCTATTGAGAGGATAAGTAATGGCCATCACAGTAAATCAAGCATTTGAAGAATTTTTAAAGAATACAGTTAACTTGGATAAAAATGTTTCAAGCGATGCAAAGAGTAACAGAGCAGAACTTATTTCCGCTTTGGATTTAGATGACATAAATTTTTTTAGAACATATAAGAGCATCAATTATTTTTTTGGATCATTTTCTAGAAAAACGAAGTGCCGTCCATTAGATGATCTGGATATTATGTTTGGATTGAGCGCGGAGGGTAATACATACGATTGTAATTCATGGAATGATGTAAAAATTAATCCAAGTAAGGATTCGGTTGCTCAACAAGAATGCAAAAATGATAACGGGCAATTAGATTCAAATATGGTGTTGGGCAAATTAAAGAAAAAATTAAAGGGTATATGTGATTTAAGAGTCAACGAAGTTGTAAAAAACGGGGAGGCAATAACAGTAAACTATAAGTCTAAAGAATGGAGTTTTGATATAGTACCGTGCTTTTTTACTAAACCTGAAATTGATGGCCGAACTTATTATTTAATACCAAATGGAAAAGGCGCATGGAAAAAAACAGATCCGAGAATTGACAATGAGAGGGTTCAAACACTTGTTGAGAAGAAAGGAACCATTATTCTTGATGCCATTCGGCTTTTCAAATACTGGAATAAGCGTGCAAAAGTTGTTACTTTAGAAGGGTATGTTGCTGAAAGTTTATTATTGGATTATTATGAGCGCAGTTATGATGATTGCAGCAAATATGTTGATATAGAGTTTATTCGGTTGCTTTCATACGTTAAAGATAAAATTACAAGTGATATTTACGATCCGAAAAACATACAGGGTAATATAAATAATCTTAGTTATTGGGAACGACAAAGCGTAAAGCAAAAAGTTGAAATTATATACAATAAAGCAATTGATGCACATTATGCGGAGAAAGAAAATAATCATTGTAAAGCATTAAATATTTGGGGAGATATTTTTGGAGGAGAGTTCCCGACATATGGATAGGAGAAGTAAAGAAATATTTGAAAGACAAAACATGCCTGGATTGGTGGCTGCACAAAAGACAGCGCATAATTGCTATTCGGTAGGGAAAATATTGTCAGTATTTTTAGTAGTAACTTCTGTAGCGGTGCCGGTCGCAATAAATGTAGTTTTATCATTATTTGACATAGATATATTAAACGGATGTTTAATTTTTGCGTCATTTCTTTGCTTGATAGTGTCGGAATTTATTCGAACAAGAATCAAGAAATGGAAATTTTATGGGGCAGGAATGCAGCAGTACTTTGATGAATTTGTTTTCGGTTTAAAAAACTCTTGCAAGAAGTATATTTATCCCCAAAAATTAAGTTTGTATGAAAGGCTTAAGCTGATGAAAAGATTCGATAAACGAAATGATGAGTCCTTTCATGATTGGTACTCGGATTTTTCCGCTCTTCCATATGAGGAGGCTGTCTATCAATGTCAAAAACAAAATATAAGATGGGAGATGTCTGCAAAAAAAACATATTTGGTTGTGCTAATAATAATGT
The DNA here is from genome assembly GCA_944358385.1 of uncultured Clostridia bacterium. Classification (GTDB taxonomy): domain Bacteria; phylum Bacillota; class Clostridia; order Christensenellales; family CAG-917; genus Limadaptatus. Next base: position 100,699 of record CALVQW010000003.1, on the reverse strand, counting down.
CTGCCGCAATTATTATTGGCATAGTAATAAATGCAATTTTACAAAGAATGAACGTTTGGGTAATGGTGGCGGTTCTTTCAACGCTTGTTCCAGTAGCTACCTTTCTTTATAATGCGATTAAAAAATTGTGCGAAGATGTTAAAAGTAGAAACAGTTTGTATCTGCATATTGAGAGTATAGAAGAGAAACATTCTCCCGAGGAATTATGGGACGAGATAGAAGAATTGCAAGTGGAGATTTTTGATTATAGAAAGCAAGCATATTTAGTACCAGATTGGTTTCACAAGTTGTTTCGTCACGGCAAGCAAAAAGAAGAAGACAATTATGCAGAAAATTTGTCAAAAGAAAGGCGCTAAAAACGCAAATGTACTTGCTAGGATTGCAACAGGAATAATGTGTCAAAATAAGATTGCCTGAAAATCCTTTTCTTGTTGGATTGGCAACTATTAGTTCGTGTTATAATATTTGTTGCGAACGGTTATTGTGTTGCCGTTTATTTTCGGTTGACCTTGGGCGCAGGCGCGTAAGAGGATAGTGTCAGTAGGGACGTCGTTCATCGGAATGTTGCCTTCCGAGAAGTTGTCGGCACCTGAGACGCTTCCGATTTTGAAACCTTTCGCGACAAGGTGGGCGGAAAATTGCCAGAGTTTCTCGAACTTTCCGTTCGAGTCCATGATTGCCGAGATGTTGTGTACAGGGTGATAAACCGTAATTCTGAAATAGTTGGACATATTAGATTCTCCTTAATTCGTAGTCGTCGTGTATGATGAACACTTCGGTGTAGAGGGTGTGATACTGATATACGACCACACGCATTTTGTTTTCGGTGTGGTCGTAGACCTTCGCGTAGGAAAGGTTGTGTTGAGTGAGTTGCTTTTCGATGTATTCGGAAACCTCGTCTATGCTTCCGAATTCTTTGATGACATATCCATGCGATACAAGCATAATTTCTCCTTTGCGGTTAAGCCGCGAGTCTTTTCAACGTTTTGTTGGCGTAGGGAAGCCACACGTCGTTCACATAATGCAGAACGCTGTCGTCGGGCTTTGAGTCACGGTCGCCGTAGCATTGCAGAACGGCTTTGAGGGAAGGGGAGTATTCCACGGTGACGAAAGGCGTATCGGGGCATTCCCTTGTGCGGATAAAGAAAATGAGCGATTCTTCGCGCACTATTCTTTGGTCGTAATTCATTCGTCCTACGCAGTGGTGCAATGCGTTACCTTCCGTGATGAGGTCTGCGGGGGAACGCGCGATAATTGCCACGAATGCACTTCGCTTGTTATGTTGGAGAGCGGCGTATTTTTCCGTGATTGCTTCAAAACGCGCGTAAAATTCTTTGCGCTTGTTTTCGCTTGCGATTGTCATTGCGGTGCGGTATTCGTCTATGCGGATATCGTGCCAACGCCGGAATTCGTGGGGGAGAAGATTGCGTTCGAGTGACATATCGAGTCCCAGATAAACGCAGGCTTTCCACATAGTCCGCATAGGAGCTGGCATTGGCTTTTTGTGCTGTGAGATATTTGCAAAGGTCTTCGAGATTTCTGTCTTTGAAAAGCTCTTTGACGGCGGCATAATTTTCTGTGTGTTGAAGGCTCTTTTTCACTTCGTGATAACGCTGTAAATCTTCTAGCGGACGACCGGTTTTGTATGCTTCCATAATGACGGGAATATAGTGATAATTGCCGGCGATTTCGGCGCGGTTTTTGATGAGCCATTTGCAGAAATTTTTGTCCTTTCCGCACCGCTTTAATACGGTCACATTTTGAGCGATATTATCGAGTCCGAGCTTCATGAGATACTCGATTTGAGGGTATGCCGTATAGAGCCTAAGATACCCGAGAATATCGGCTCCGCGGTAATACTCGAACGCGCTGTAACGGAATTCTGGCAGAGTGCCGACGAATTGTAAATTCAACGTCGGACAGGACGGGTCGTAGTATTTGTCGGCCGCCCAACACCAACCGCATTCATACCATTTGCGATGGGGTTGCAAACCTTCGTCGCACCAGCCGACGCGGAAGCCCATTCCGAAGTATCCGCAGTATTCCATATCTTTAACATAACATTTTGATGAATAAAGTCCGTGTACTGCGACTTGCTTGCAAAACCACTTTTTGCGGATATGCTTCACCGCAACGGTGACTTTGATGAGTTCGCGGCGTGCCGTGGTAAGATAGGAATAGAATCGCACGTGCCCGTCGGGTTGCGGGAATCCCTGTTCGTCGGCTTGCCGAATGATTGCTAAAATCCGTTCCGGGATAGGTCTGATATCGCATATTCTCATAGATCACCTCAATACCATTTCGTCTCCGAAAATCTCTTGCAGAATGCGGAGCGCTTCGGGCTCGTAAGGGGAGACGGAAGGCTCGGATTTTTCCGCCTTCGCAGGCAGTATTTCGCCCGTTTCCATATCGACGTTTTCGGGGTATCTTCGAGCCCCGTCTTCGCTGTCGATTTCGGCTAAAATTTCGTCGATTTCTTCGGCACTTGGAAGGTCGTCTTCTTCCTCGTTTTCGGATTCGTTTTCGACTGTGTTTTTGACGTCTGTTTCCGTCGTTTCGCCGTCTTCTTTTTCCATAAAATCGAAGAGCGTCATCTGCGGCGCCGGTTGCGGTTTTGCGACGGTTTTGAGCGTTGTCGTCGGCTTGCTTGCGGGTGTAAGGACGGGTTTGTATTCCGTGCCGTCGGCGTTGTAAAGCGTGCCTTCGATGCCGTCTTCTTCAAAGTAATGTATCGCCCAGCCGAACACGACTTTGTCTTCGACGCAGGCTGATGACGCGCCTTTTGCCGCGAGCTTTCTCGCTTCGTCGCAGGCGTATCGCATAAAGCCGTCCAGCGTTTTGCGGTTGATAAGTTGCTTGCCGTCTTTCTCAATGGGTGTGCCGTTGTTTATCTTTTCGGCAAGCGTTTCGCTTGCGTTGTCTTCGAGATATGCTTTTACGATTTCCTGCTCCCTCGAAGTCGCTTCCAAATTCAGTTTTGTCATCTTGTTCTCCTTCGGTGTGAAAGAGAGTGCCCGCTAAAACGGACACTCTCTCCATATACCGCGTTTGATTTCCTTTTTCGATACGGGAATGACTTTCCATTTCGGGTTGACGAGTTCTCGGTCGCCGTCCCTCGCTGTTGGGGGATAGCGTATGTAACTCCGCATCGCGTTGAAAGCCTGCTTTCGGGTGTGCGTCAGGAAGTATCGGACATATTCTTTTGCACCTTCTTCGCGGTAGCACACCTTGTAGCCGTAATTCGGAGTTTTGCTATTGCGCATTCTGTTCTCCGAAATATTTGTCGTATTGAGTTTCCGCTTTCAGCATTTCCATGACTTCCGGCATAATGTCTTTCTTTCTTTTGCCTATGCAGGCGAGCAGGAGTAAATTTGTGTTCGATTCGAAAAGTCTTCGAAATGCATAGTCGAGGATTCTGGAGATATCCTTATCTTCGCGTTCGCTTGTTTTGTTGATGGCGAATATCGCCGTCAATATCGCTTTGATTTCTTTTGTGTTTTTCATATACCACCTCACGCTATGCGTTTTTCGTCGTCGCCGAAACTTTCGAATAAACAAACCCTGTTTTCTTCGCGGAAGTCGTCGATGTAAATTTTGTCGAACATACAGCCGTATTCGAAATACCGTCTGCCGGTTTTGTCGGTTTGTACATCGTACGTGATAAGGCTGATTTTTCCTCTGTCCGTCACCGCGACAAGGATTTCGGATTGGTTTAAGCCGTATCCGATGATGTTGAATGTGACGAAATAGTCACCGTCGAAAAAGTCGAATTCGGCAAGATAGCCTTTTTCGGCTTTGCAAGAGTTGGAAACTTTGTTTTCCATAGAGTTCACCTCCGAATTTTGATTTTGCCTTTCGGCAAGAGCGGAGGAGCACGGGCGGAGAAGAACGAAAATTGCGTATTTCTGCCTCGGCAGTCAACGGAGCAGAGCGGAAATTGTCGAGAGAAAATAGAGCAGTCTGGTTAGTGAACGCTTGTGCCTAACCAACAGGGCAGTCCGCTGAATAGCAAGGCGCACAAGTGACACAGCAGAGCGGTCATATAGAAAATAAAGCGGTCTGAAAAACAGAGTCTGCGTGCAAATAAAAACCGCCTCGGGATAATTCCGAAGCGGCAATAAGACATTAAATTTTTCAGCGACAATTTACGCCCGTTGACTCCGCTCCGCCTGCGCTACACCCCGCCCCCGAAACGGCAAAACAGAATTCAGAATGGTTTTGTTAAGAGAAGATGTTTTGCATGATAGAGGATTAGTTCAATTTATTTCCTAAAATTTGTTGTAGACTTGCTACATGGTTCCGATTTTGTTAATATATTGATATAATAAGATTATCCATGGCAAGTTAAATTCTTAACGTGGTGCGTGAATGCGTTCAGCTGCATATTGGGAGGATTCATATGATAAAGATAGGAACCGACAAGCTTAATGGACAAAAGTTCTATCATAAAGTTTATGGTATCGGAGTGTTTTATTCCTTAGAGAAAGGGAAAAACAATTACATCTACATAAACATTGACTTTCAGGATTATGGTATAAAAAAATTCCTTTATAATGATGAATTGTTTAAAATTTTGTCCATCAATGCGCCGCAATTGTCAAAAGACGAAACCAGTTCAGATGCAAAATATTATGAACAAGAGAATGTCGAAGAAAAAGAATTTTTTGACAAAGTAGCATTCCATGTTAAAGATTTGCTTGAAATTGCAAGATACAATGACAGAATTGTCAGCTATGGCTACAATGATTTTACGGATACTTTTGATGCCGATGTTTTTGGTAAAAGCTCGCTCGCTCATGAAAAAGTACTCGAATTGTCTGCAATTGCACGGTCACCATATTTTGCAAGAATTGATTACTATCAGTCGAAGCAAAACACCCTATATTTTGGGAAAAAAGCAATAGAAGGCTATATTACCGATTGGCGTGATAAGCGTGCTATTATGTATTACCAGTTCAACATCTTTATTGATAATCCAGAAGTGCGATTGTCGCTAGTAAGAGATATCAATATTGTCGCTGGAAAATATTGTGGATTTGAAGATAAATTTTCAAAAAGTGGGTTGAAAAACAAAAATGAAAATGTGGAAAAAATCATTGCCGATGAATATCTCATAAACATAATAAATCAAGATCGCGAAGATTTTAAAGTACACGACATAATAAGAACCATACAAAAGCAGCAATATGATATAATTATTGAAAACAGCTCGGAAAATATTGTTGTCAATGGTTGTGCTGGATCTGGTAAAACGGCCATTCTATTACACAAGTTGTCATATTTCCTTTTTAATATGCCATCAGTTTCAATGAAAAATGTAATAGTAATCAGTCCAACAAAAACGTTAAATTTGGAAAGCGATGAATTGGCAAAAGCTCTTGAAATTAACTCAGCACGTAGATTGGTCATTGGCGAATTCTACAGTTATATATTTGAAGAATATTGCAAAAAACATGGCATTTTGTTCAAAACAACAGCAGGATTATTGTTAAAAGATGAAATATTGGGTGCGGAAAATGTACACACAATATATGATGGTGCAACAATTACAACATTCACGAATCGAATCAAAATGATATTGAAGACTGGTTCTTTAGAAAATGTCGGTTTTGTTAAAAGACAGAATGAAATATTGTATCGTCTTTACGGAGATCTAGTAAAAGAAGGTGAGGATCATAGTTTTATAAACGATTATCTCTTTGGGCCGGAGTATTTGCTTTATAATGTGTTAAGCCAAAATATCAAGAGGGTGGCGCGTGACAATCTTGTCGCGAAAATAAATTCTCTAAGAACTAGTATAAGCAATGCAGAAAAACGTAATCAGTCGGTTGATAATCAAAAACAGAAAGAAAAAATTCTAAAAGATAAGCAGATATTAGAATTTTTGACATTTATCGCAGAAAACTATACATTTACAGCCATTCCGAGTATGACCTTGAAAGGAGAGCCAGAGGTGGAGCCGGATTCTATCAGATCTACAATAGCTGCATATGAACTGTTCAAACAAAATGTTGAACAGCTTCGAGAAAGAACCGTTAGTAATAAAGATTTGTTCGGGATTATTCTTTCTCATCGAAAATGTAGTGACAGAGTGAAAAATTACGAAGGATTCCTCCATGGGAATGTGTACGGTTATCTTTATCAAGTTATATCGGACGAAATATCATTGTTTAAACAATTCTATAAATTGACAGCAATAGCAAATATGAATTTGAAATGTTTTATTGTTCGTATGTAATGCAAGCTTTATTTGGTGTATTGAATAATGAGCGAGTTTTTGTATACATCGATGAATACCAAAATTTTGGTGTTGAAGAAATCAATCTGATAAGAAGAATTTTCGGTAATGCAGTCTGTTGTTTATTTGGAGATATGCATCAAAAAATGGTGGATAAAGGTGATTTGGCTAGATTGATTGAGGATTTAAAATGGAAAAATTATGAGTTGAATCAAAATTATCGAAATGCCAGAGAAATTACTGAGTATGTCAATAGTAGATTCGGATTGTCTATGTTACCTATAGGCATAAGTGGTAGAGCAGTAGAAAAAAATATAGATGGTATAAGAGCAATAGATGATGATTTTAACGAGGGTGAGCGAGTAGCTATTATAATTAAAGACGAGGGTGCGGTTTCGATAGATTTTATTAAAAAATTTTTCAAGACGGCACGCGAATTTAATGTAATAAAAAGCGATGTTGATTGCCTAAAAAAGGGCAGCGTTAATATCATAACGGTGAGTATGTCTAAAGGTCTTGAATTTGAGAAAGTATATGTATTCGAAAAGGGAATGACGATTAACGAAAAATATGTTGCGTGTACAAGAGCATTAAAATGCCTTACAATCATCTCGGATAATTGAGACCAGCTCGAAGGCGAGATGATCGTTGTTTTTGGATTGAAAAAAGGGGATTATTTGAAGGTAATAACTCCTTTTTTCTGATTTTATTCTAGTTCCAATACAATTGAATATAATTCAAAATAATGCTATAAAAAGTTGACAAATTTTTGTTAAAAAAAGTATAATATCGGTGACAGTAGAAATAATGGATATTGGACGCTTAATGTATCAAAGTTGAGGTGAGGTAAAACTATGATAGAAAGGCTTGCATTGAAATACGGAGAAAATGTCCCTATATTTGCTGATGATATACTTGCGACGATGAGAGAGTATACCAAGGCGCGCGTGTATCAACTCATAGCAGCGGCAATAGATGCCGGTCAGCTTGTGAGATTTGATCAAGGAATATATTATATCCCCACCAAAACAATTTTTGGCCCATCGAAGTTGAATGTCGGCGCTGTTATTGAGCGGTTATATTTGCGAGATGGAAACAAAGTGTATGGTTTTTATTCCGGTCTTGCCGTGCTTAACAAATTAGGAATTACCGAGCAAATGCCAAATGTTATCGAGATTGTGACAAACAACGAATCAGCGCGCGTTCGTGAAGTGACGATAGGTAAGCAAAAAGTGATTTTGAGAAAAGCGAGAGCACTAATTAATGCCGAGAACATAAATGTGTTGCAAGTGTTGGAATTGATGAATGGTCTCAAAGGCAAGTACGACGAAAATGATTATTGCATTTTGAGGGATTATATTGATTCGCTTGAAGTGAACTTGCAAGAGATCCAACGTTATTGCCGGTATTATCCTGCAAAGGCGCTAAAGAATTATTTGCTTTGTGAGGCGTGAGATGTTCTTACATACTAATGACGAATTATTTGAAGACGCTATAAAAAATGCCTCGGAAAATTTCGGAGTCGCATACGGCATCGTTGAGAAGGATTATTACGTTTATTTGTTGTTGAAGGAGATGGCAAAGAGAGTTCCGTCTTTGATATTTAAAGGCGGAACATCTTTGTCTAAATGCTATCATTTAATCAACAGATTTTCGGAGGACATTGATCTCAATTTAGAAGAGCCATTTCCCACACAATCTATTAAAAAGGACACAAAATACAGCATAATTGAATCTGTTGCGGCAGTTGGATTGGATTTGACCAACAAAGATGAAATTTGGACGAGGACTAATTACAATAAATATAAAATCGACTATTCCTCGCGGTTTGCGGTTGACGGTGTGAGGCCTAATTTGTATGTGGAGACATATTACAGCATTCCAGCTTTTCCAACAGAGCTACGTGAAGTGAGCAGTCTGTTATACGAATTCTTACGTAATGCCGGATTCGACTCGATTGTGGCTGAATACGAACTTGCCCCCTTTGAAATCAGAGTACAATCTGTTGTGAGAACATTTATCGACAAAGTGTTCGCTGTTTGCGACTGCTACTTGGACGGAAGAGTGACAGAACATTCGAGGCATCTGTATGACATTTACAAAATTTATCCGCATATAAAATTCGATGACGAATTTGGCAAATTGGTTGCACAGACTCGGGAAGTACGTCGCAATAGTCAAAAAAGCTCTGCAGCTGAAGTTGGAGTTGATATAAGCCGCTTACTTCAAGAAATAATTGATCGTAAAATCTATAAAAGTGATTACCGAGATATTACGCGGAAATTGTTGTTTGAAGAGGCGGATTATGATGCGGTTATAGGGACATTACAAGATATTGCAATTAAAAATTATTTCGCTTGAATTATGTGACTATTATGGAATCATATATCCTGCATTGAGCACTTCTGGCCAAAGTGTAGAAAGAGGGGTGCCGTTGATGTGGGCTTTTTCGTAGAAGTCGGAGACGGAAGGGTATATTTGGTAGTTTACGAGCGAGTGGAATAGATAGAAGTGTACGGCATCGTTTTCTCTTATCAACACGCCGTAAGTTTTGCCGTCGTAATCGAACTGCATTTCCTTGTAGAACTTTAAGCCGTCTATGAAATCTTCAAAAGAGGGAGAGAGAGGTTGCCCTTCCGCGAAAAGCCGTTTTGCCTTGTTGAAAGAAACTATATTCGGGTAGCGGACATCGTCGGGGCATTTGTCATACTCCCTGTTTTGAACCCAGCCGCAGTTTTCGCAAAAGCCGTTGCCGTACGTGTCGACAAGAACGCTTTTGCCGCACACTTGGCAGGGCGCATGAATTTTGGAATTCCGGTTAGTCATTTTTTTAGCGTCGAGGTCACAGTCGGTTGCCGATGATTGTGTGTGGTTTGGACTACCCCATAAGCAGTTTAATATATAGTGGTGAGAAAAGCAATGGGCGAGTCGTTGTTTGACGCCGATTTTCGACTATAAAAACCTCGTAAGAGCGGGGCAGAAACAGGCAGTTTGAAAGGCGGGAAAAAGCGCGGAAAAACGGCATAAAATCGGTATTGGCTGTATTTGGCTGTCAAATCGGGAAAAGGGCTGACAGCCAGAGAAATTCGGGGGAAGGAAAAACACAAGATATTGTGGTGTTTGAGATGTTCGGAAGGGGTATATTGCGGCGGGCAATGCCCCTTTTGTTTCGGGTTGTACCTTGGTAAAGAAATGCTCGTACTTAGTTCACCTTTATAGAATGATAGAGCTTCACCTGGCCAATCCAATCTGTAAAAAATTCTGATTGACTCTCCGGGCATCAGGTTCTTACCGAAATGTATCTTGCAGACTTGAATGAAATTTGGCTGGATTTCGGTTATGGAGTCAACGATGAGTTTTCGTTCTCCGTCAGAGGCATATGCTTTTGCCCTAAATTTAAGGTCACTGAAATATATCTTGTTTTCACCGCATTCCTTGTGATAAATGAAGTTGGTGGCCTTATTGGACACGTTGGTTATGGTAAGCCAACGGTAGCTTGTATACATCCCTGTTGAGCTGTCGATCAAATCAAACCGTTTTATTTCGTTATATACATGACACGAGTCGCCGTATTTGTCGTCTTCGATGCTTAGCCCGAAAGAAAGACGCTTTTCGCTGGTTTCATTGATCAGATTTCGCTTGTTTTTTTCTGCTACCGACACCAAGTATTGCTGTTGATCCAAATCGGCTGCATCGCATCCCTTGTTCATTAAAAGCTGGATGGTTTTTAATACTTCCGCAAAATGTAGGACGGGATCCGGGATGGCGTTGATCCAATGCTTTCGTTTCAAATAATATTTGTAGCTGTCATTATATGTCGACTCGTCTATTTTGAACGGCAAAATTATTTTATTGTTGTCAACTGCGATCTCCAACTCGTTCAAAACCTGCTCGGACTTGTTGATCTCTTCAGAAACAAGCAACAAAAAACTTCACAGTCATTGATGGCATGCACCAATTGTTCGGCGTAACTGATACCGCCGACTATGTCTCTTGGCGCAATAAAACATTTTAAGCCGTTTTCTTCGATGTAGGCTACCAAGCTAGTGGCAACCTCGGCATTCTTAGAAGAGTGTGAAATAAACACATCGTACATCGAGTAATATCCTACCGCAAACGATCAGATAAATTTTCGCATGGTCGCGTATTGAGGTCAAGATAAATAAATCATAAATAAGTGATAATAGGAAATGTAAATTAATGATTGGAGGAGGCAAACGGAGCTAATTAAAAACAAACGGCACCGCTTCCGCGATGCCGTTTGCTTATGGTGGTGGAGACGAGGGGACTCGAACCCCTGACCTATGCGTTGCGAACGCATCGCTCTACCAGCTGAGCCACGCCCCCATAGCTTTTCGCATTATAGCACCCCGAAGGAAATAACGCAAGCGTTTTTTGCGTGTTGTGCGTCGAAAGCCTGTGCGGGAGCGGTGAAGCGGCGGAGCGATAGGAGGGCAAAGGTGGCGTGTCGGGCGGATCGTGGGCGGGGTGTTGCGATTCGGCGTTGCAAAGAGCGGGGAGTGGTGTATCATATATTAAACACGCGGGGCGGGTGCGCCTGAGCACGACGTCTCTCTTTCGGAGACGGAACCGGAGCCGCAGGGCGGCGACTATCTGAGTGCCGAACCGTGAGATCCAGCGATCGCTGCGCTCTGCGCCGATCGCGTCGTGCCGCACCGAAGGTCTAGCGATCGTTGCGCTCTGCGCCGATCGCGTCATTCCTCCGCCCACGGGGTCCCCGGGTGAAAATCTTTGATTTTCAGCTGGGGTAATCGTGCCGGGTATTCAGTGAGTGCAGTCATCCGCTTAGTTATGTGAGTGCGAGATATAAAATCTTGTAGAGATGTATCGTTAGTCCCGCATGATGCGAGGAGTGGACTCTAATCGGCACGGGGGAGGAAAGCCCGAAGGGAAGGAGGGGGTATCTAACTAGCCTGTCAGTGGACGTCACCCGTTTTACACTCTCCGAACACGACGCGAACTTTGAGCGTGCTTGAACTATACGTCTCTATTTCGGAGACGGAACTACGCGCCGCAAAGCCAAACTTTCACCGCGAGCGTCTTGCGTCCGCGCTTGAAAGTCGCGGCGCGAATCTGCGATCTCGCAAGCTAGACGAGAAACTAAGTAGAGATGTCTCCTGTGCGCGTCGAGTCGCCCTCCTCGCCCCACGAGCGACGCTCAATTAGTACCGGCATCCGCTTAGTTATGTGAATGCGAGACTCAAACTTTTTTCAAGAGGCGGAAAGTTAATCCCGCATTTTGGGAGGAGGGAACTCTATTCCGAGTGGGGGAGGAGTCCCGTAGGGGAGGTGGGGGACAATAACTCCCCTGTCAGAGGACGTCAGCCCATTTTACACTCTCCGAGTACGCCGTGAACTTTGAGCGAGCGTGCTTGAACACGACGTCTCTCTTTCGGAGACGGAACCGGAGCCGCAGGGCGGCGACTACCTGAGTGCCGCACCGAAGGTCTAGCGATCGTTGCGCTCTGCGCCGATCGCGTCATTCCTCCGCCCACGGGGTCCCCGCCGAATGAATATTCGGAAGGGGAAAAGGAGCAGCCGTGCGACAGATAAGCGGCGAAGGCAACGCCGCCGCGCAAGCCGAGTGCGTGCTGCGACGCCACGGGGGAGGAGTCCCGTAGGGGAGGTGGGGGTTTCTAACTCCCATGTCGGAGGACAAGACTTTATCCCGAAGGGAAGGAGGAGGGGGTGGGTGTCAACTAAAATGCGCGGGCGGGAAAATGCAAAGTCGCTTGACTAATATGGGAGTATCGTTTATATTATATGAAAAATAATAGTACTTCACGGGAACAGCGGCTTTCGGGACTCCGGGGGACGCTGTTTCGGCGGCATAGACGGGACGGCGACGTCCTGAACGGAGGCGTTATGAAAAAGAACATCGAAAAGATCTTGGCGTCCGCGGGGCTGATCATAGCTCTGGTGCTCATCATAATCCTGGTGGTGACGGCGTTCGGCGGCATCGAGCAGAGCGAGTTCGACAATCAGCTTGTCAAGGGACTCATCATCACTCTCGGCGTGCTTTATCTGTTGCTGGGCATCAGCTCTCTCATCATGCTGTTCATGAGCAGCGATGCGGTGCGCGAGATCACTCTGCGCAGCGAGCAGGGCGGCAGCTGCAAGGTGACGCTCGGAGTCATCCGCAAGCTGGTGAAGGAGACCTTCTACGGCATAGAGGGCGTCAAGACGGGCAAAGTCACGCTCATCGTCAACGAGTACGGCGTGAAGCTCAAGGTGGCGGTGCGCGTCACCGACCGCGACGTGTTCGAGACGGAGACGCTGTTGAGATCCCTTCTGGTGGACAATTTCCGCGGCGCGCTGGGCTTCAAGTTCCACGCCATCGAGTTCAAGATCGTGTCCCTGCAAGCCAAGTATAAACCCGACAGGGAGAAGGTGAAGGAAGAGGTCGCGGAGATCGTTGCAGACCACACCGCGAACTATGCCGCACTTTCCGGCATGGTGGAGAGGAGCGCGGCGGACGGAGCGGAAGCTCCCGAGGCGGAAAACACCGCGCCCGCGGCACCCGTGAAAGAGACCGCGGATGACGCTCCCGCCGAGTTGCCTGAGACCGTGGCGGAGACTCCCGCGGAGGATGCGGAGGAAGGATATGCTCCCGCTCCCGTCGAGGAGACCGCCGAGGTCGAGGAGACGGAGGATGCGGGATATGATGAGGAAGAAAAATCAACGGAGGATGAGGCGGCCGCGGAGGACGAGGACGCCGAAAGCGAGAAATGAACGAAGTCCATATCACCAAAGAAGGGCTGGAAGAACTGAAAAAGAGACACGAGTATCTCGTCGTCGTCAAGCGCAAGGAAGTTGCGGAGAGGATCAAGATCGCCCGTGAGTTCGGCGACCTGAGCGAGAACGCGGAGTACGATGCGGCAAAGGAAGAGCAGTCTTTCGTCGAGGCGGAGATCAAGGAGATCGAGGAAAAGATCGACAATGCCGTCGTCATCGACGAGGGATCCCTCTCCAAGGACATCGTGTCCATAGGCAGCACCGTCGTCGTGGCGTTTCTTTTCGACGGAGAGGAGGACGATCCCGAGACTTACCAGATCGTCGGCACGACGGAGGCGAACGCGGAGGACGACCGCATCAGCAACGAGTCCCCCCTCGGCGAGGCGTTGATAGGCAGAAAAGTGGGAGACGTGGTGGAAATGACCGCTCCCAACGGCAACAGGATACAGTATAGGATCAAGGAAATCAAATGAGCGATAACGCCAGGGAACAGAACGTCAATGTGATGCCCGAACAGGACATCGGCGAAGTGCGCAAGGTGCGCCTCGCCAAACTCGCCGCTCTCGAAGAGGCGGGGAAGGATCCTTTCGAGCTTACGACATACGAGCGCACCGCCACGGCGGGAGCGATCCGCGCCGATTACGACGCGTACGAGGGCAAGAGCGTGTCCGTTGCGGGCAGGCTGATGTCCAAGCGCGTGATGGGCAAGGCGAGTTTCGGTCACATCGCGGACAGCGACGGCGACTTGCAGCTCTATTTCAGCCGCGACGACATGGGCGCGGAGAATTATCAGGAGTTCAAGAAATTGGACGTCGGTGACATCATCGGCGTGAAGGGAGTGGTGTTCAAGACCAAGACGGGGGAGATCACCGTGCATGTCGAGGGATACACCCTGCTCGTGAAGTCCCTGCTCCCGCTGCCCGAAAAGTATCACGGGCTGAAAGATCCCGAACTCAGATACCGCCAAAGGTATGTCGATCTCATTGCCAATCCCGGCGTGAAGGACATTTTTGTCAAGCGCAGCAAGGTGGTGTCTGCCATCCGCGAATATCTGGACGGCGAGGGTTTTTTCGAGGTGGAAACGCCCGTCCTCAACACCCTTGCGGGCGGCGCGAACGCCCGTCCCTTCGTCACACATCACAACACCCTTGACGTGGATATGTATCTGCGCATCGCCACCGAACTCTATCTCAAACGCTGCATAGTCGGCGGCTTCGAGAAGGTGTATGAGGTGGGCAGGATCTTCCGCAACGAGGGCATGGATCCCAAGCATAACCCTGAATTCACCACCGTGGAAGTCTATCAGGCGTATGTGGATTACAATGCGATGATGGACCTCACCGAGAACCTCATCCGCTACTGCGCGATGAAGGCGTGCGGCACTCTCGACATCACCTATCAGGGAGAAAAGCTCTCCTTTGCAGGTCCGTGGGAGAGACTGACCATGGTGGAAGCGGTGAGAAGATATGTCGGTATGGATTTCGACACCGGGGAGCTTGGCGACCTTATAGCGAAGGCGAACGCCAAAGGGCTGGAACTTGCCGCGGACACGAGCTGGGGCAAGGCACTCTATGAGGTGTTCGACAACTTCGTGGAGGAGAAGCTCACAGGTCCCGTCTTTGTCACGGATTATCCCGTCGAGGTCAGCCCGCTCGCCAAAAAGAAGAAGTCCGATCCCCGTCTCACCGAGCGTTTCGAGCTGTTCATCGCGTCCAAGGAGATCGCCAACGCGTTCAGCGAACTCAACGATCCCATCGACCAACGCGAGAGGTTCGCGGCGCAGATGGCGGCGAAGGCGCAGGGGGACGAGGAAGCGCAGCCCTATGACGAGGATTTCGTCACCGCGCTGGAATACGGCATGCCTCCCACGGGCGGCATGGGCATGGGCGTGGACAGGCTGGTCATGCTGCTCACGGACAGCTACTCCATACGCGAGGTGCTGCTTTTCCCCACCATGAAACCGCGCGCGTGAAGAGGGGAGTTGAGCCAAACGCTTGACATCTTCTCCTCCCTCGGCATATAATGCGAACAACGAAAGGGAGTAGTTTAGTGCCATTGTCAACATCATGGGACGCGTGTCTCTGGCAAGGCAGCCTCTGAAAGGGGTTACAAGACTTTTGCGCAGGCAAAAGTCTTTTTTAATAAGTACGTGCGCGCTCCCGCGCGTCACGCGCACGTGAGAGAGTCATCAACCGCGCCTTTCGGGGTGCGGAACAAGGAGAGAATATGGCAGTTTTCAAGAAAAAGCCCTCCGAGGAGACGGCGGTGGCCGAGAACGCGCAGCCCGCGTTCGTCTGCCACGACAAGGAGGCGGGGGAAGTCCTCGCCGCACTTTCCGTCACCGAGCAGGGACTCTCTTCCGCCGAGGCGGAGAAGCGCGCCGCCGAGTACGGCAAGAACGCGCTCAAAGAGGCGAAGAAAAAGAGCCTGATCGTCAAGTTCCTGGAACAGTTCAAGGATGTAATGATCATCGTGCTCATCGTGGCGGCGATAGTCTCCGCGGTCATCGCGATCGTGCAGGAAGAGCCTTCCGAACTCATCGACGCAGGCGTCATTCTGCTCATCGTCATCCTGA
Source organism: uncultured Clostridia bacterium (assembly GCA_944358385.1). Lineage (GTDB taxonomy): Bacteria > Bacillota > Clostridia > Christensenellales > CAG-917 > Limadaptatus. Next base: position 85,130 of record CALVQW010000003.1, on the reverse strand, counting down.
ACGCGGTCATCGGCGTCATCCAGGAGAACAAGGCGGAGAACGCAATGGAAGCCTTGAAAAACATGAACAAGGCATTTTCCAAGGTGCTGCGCGACGGCGAGTGGAAACATCTCGCCAGCGAGGAGATAGTACCCGGCGACATCGTCAAGCTGGAAGCCGGCGACATCGTCCCCGCGGACCTCAGGCTGCTTACCTCCGCGTCTCTCAAGATCGAGGAAGCCGCGCTCACGGGCGAGAGCGTGCCCGCGGAAAAAGACGCGGAAAAGACCGTCGCCGCCGACGCGCCCCTCGGCGACCGTGCGGATATGGCATATTCCGGCGGCACTGTGGCTTACGGCAGAGGCACGGGCGTGGTCACGCACACGGGCATGAACACCGAGGTTGGCAAGATCGCCACCATGCTCACGGACGGCTCGCAGCAGACTTCGCCGCTGCAGAAACAGCTCGGCAAGACCGCGAAACTGCTCAGCATACTCGTGCTTGCCGTGGCGGCGGTCATATTCATCGTGCAGGCGGTGAGAGAGCCCGACAACATCATGGAAGCCTTCATGACGGCAGTCGCCATCGCGGTCGCCGCCATCCCCGAAGGTCTGCCCGCCGTCGTCACCATCGTGCTCGCCATCGGCGTGCAGCGCATGTCCAAGCGCAACGCCATCGTGAAGAACCTGCCTTCCGTCGAGACGCTCGGGTGCTGCGAAGTCATTTGTTCCGACAAAACAGGCACTTTAACCCTCAATCAGATGACCGTAAAAGGCTATTATCTGCCGGATTGCGGATTTAAGTCGGTCGACGAAGAGAGTACGTCGGACGGGGAGGACTTCCGGACGTTCCTGCGCGCGATGGCACTTTGCAACGACACGGAAAAGACTTCGGAGGGTCTCAGCGGCGATCCCACCGAGACCGCGCTCGTGCAGTATGCCGAGGACTGCGGCTGCGACTACCGCGAGCTCACCGCGGAATATCCCCGCGTGGACGAAGTCCCCTTCGACAGCGTGCGCAAGCTCATGACCACCGTCAACGAGCACGACGGCGTGAGAGAGGCATACGTCAAGGGCGCGCCTGATATGCTCCTGCCGCGCTGCGTTTCGATAATGGCGGGCGAAGAAGTCCGTCCCATGACCGAAAAGGACGTCGAGGAGATCAAGAAGGCGAACTCCCGTATGGCGAAGAAAGCGCTCCGCGTCCTCGGCGTCGCAGTCAAGAGCGGCGATCTCGAACGCGGGAGCCTTGAGAGCGAACTCGTTTTCGTGGGGCTTGTCGGCATGATAGATCCTCCGAGAGCGGAGGTGAAGGAGGCGGTGCGCGTGTGTAAGGAAGCCGGCATGCGCCCCATAATGATAACGGGCGACCACATCGACACCGCGTCCGCCATCGCCGCGGAGATCGGTATCCTGCGCGAGGGCGACAAGGTCATACTCGGCGCGGATCTGGACAAGATGTCGGACGATGAGTTCCGCGACACCATAGAGCAGTACTCCGTGTTCGCACGAGTCAGCCCCGAAAACAAGGTGCGCATCGTCACCACCTATCAGGGCAAGGGCAAGGTGGTCGCCATGACGGGCGACGGCGTCAACGACGCGCCGTCCATCAAGCGCGCGGACATCGGCATCGGCATGGGCATTACGGGTACGGACGTCAGCAAGGGCGCGGCGGACCTCGTGCTTGCGGACGACAACTTCGCCACCATCATAGGAGCGGTGGAAGAGGGCAGGAAGATCTTCGCCAACATCAAGAAGGCGATCCAATTCCTCCTCTCCGCCAACATCGCGGAGGTGCTGTGCCTGTTCATCGCCACCATGATGAATATCCCGTTCCTCACTCCGCTCATGATCCTTTGGATCAATCTCGTCACGGACAGCCTCCCCGCGCTCTCCCTTGGCATGGAAGAGGCGGAAAGCGACGTCATGAAGAAGAAACCGCGCAAGTCCAACGCTAGCCTCTTCGCGGGCAGGACGGGTGTGGACATCGTCATCCAGGGCATCATCCAGACCGGACTCGTCATGGCGGCATTCTTTATCGGCACCAATATCTTCGAGGCCATGGACGGTGCGCGCCACGAAGAGGCGATGACGATGGCGTTCGTCAGCCTTGCGCTCATACAGCTGTTCCATTCCTTCTCCATGCGCTCGCAGGATCACAGCATCCTCAACCGCAAGCTGTTCTCCAACAAGTATATCAACCTGAGCTTCCTCATCGGTGTGGCGCTCACCGTGTTCATAGTGGTTGTGCCCGGCGTCAATACGGCGTTCGGCACCGTAATGATCAACGGTGTGGAATGGGCGATCTCCATTGCCGTGGCGTTCGCCGTGATCCCGTGTGTGGAGATCTACAAGCTCATCGTGCGGCTCATGCAGAAGCACATGGCGAAGAAAGCGGCTTCCGCAGAAGCGTCTCCCGCTTCGAGCCTGTGACGCATCCGCGGAAAACGTCGCGAGCGACAAGAGTTCAACAAAGCAAAACGGCGGCATCTGCCGCCGTTTTGCTTGCAACAGTCCGGAGCGCGGGGGATAATCTCCCGCAAGGATTGCGTTTCGCCGAATATTGTATTATAATTGTCTAACCACCGTACACAAGAGGTAATTATGGCGGATTTCGACATCGAACTCGTAGGCAAGATAGGCTCAATGGCGCTCATCGACCGCGAATATCAGGATATGAACTACAACATCATAGCCAGGCTTTCGCGCGAGCTGCGCCCCGGTTTCGTGTGGGTGACTTCGGGCGCCACCGAGATCGGCAGGCTGGACTACATCAAGCGTACGGGCAGGGAACTCATCGGCACGGACGAGGAGAACAAGACGGACTATTCCGCGCAGGGGCAGTCCATCCTCATGCAGACGTACAGGCAGTTCATAGACAGCCGTTTCAGCGTGAGGCAGATCCTCGTGGAGCATCAGCACTTCAACGACGAGGAGAAGCGCGCCCACCTTTACGACATGCTCTGCCGTTGCCCGGGGCAGAACGCCATCCCCATCATCAACTACAACGATCCCGTGAGCTATGAGGAGAACCGCAAGCACGAGATAGGCAGGATACTCGCCGAGCGCGGACACGCCATCGAGTGCGTGGACAACGACGAGACCGCAAGCCAGATCGCCTGCCTCGTCAAGTGCAAGACTTTGCTCATCCTCACCACCACGGAGGGGATATATGCCGATCCCGACGACGGCAGCACCCTCGTCACCCGCGTGAGCGGCAAGGACGTCTACGAACTCATAGAGAACGTGGAGGAGCTGCAATCCCATTGCGCGGGCGCGTCCAGAAAGGGAGCGCACGGCGCGAGAGCGAAGCTGGAGTACATCAAAGAGCCTTTGAAGAACGGCACCACCGTCATCATAGGCAGCAGCCGCTACGGCATAGCGGAACTTCTCGGCGGCACCGTCCCCTGCACGAGGATAGGGCTGTAAAGAAGGCAGGGCATGCCCGCCGACACGCGTCGGCAAAAAGAACGGAAAGAAATGACGAAAACGCGCGTTCATCGCGCGTTTTCGTTCATTCAACGTGTGTTTTATAAATTTATCCTCTGCGTTTCAGTGTGGTCACTTTTTCAGTGCGGCGCGGAATTCCGCTTTCAGGGCGTCCCGCTCCTCCTCGGGGATGCTCTCGGCATACATCTTGGCGTGGCGGCGCGCAAGGCGCAGCAGTTCGCCGTCGCCGAGGGACGCGAGGGCGGAGAGAGGCACGGGTTTGGAAGTGCGCGCCATAAGGTCCGCAAGAAGGATGAGTGCCTTCAATTTCTGTTCGGTCACCCCCAGCCTGTCGGCGGCGAGGGAGAGTTCCGCCTCCGTCCTGCCCGAGACAAGCTCTTTGCCCGCGATGCATTTTTCGTAGACGGCGATGACTTCGGGGGTGAGGCGGGTGAGGAAGAGATCCGCCACTCCGCAGAGGTCGGTCTCCGGCGTCGGGAAGCTCCCTCTCTCTTCGCCGTGTCCGTGGGGGCAGCGGTGTTCTCCGCCGTGTCCGTGGCGGTGGTGTCCGCGGTGTCCTTCTCCGCGGGGACGGTGTCCGCGGTGTTCCCCGTCTTTCTCTCCCGGCAGGGGTGCCGCATCCTCTCCTTCGGGGAAGAAGGGGAGAGTCTGCACGCCGTCGGGGGTGAGGGGTGCGGCGTTTTCGGTGACGGCGAAACTTTCCGCGTGTGCGCATTCCGTTGCCGTACCCGCGGCGACGGGCAGGGCGGTGAGCGCGAGGGCTATGATGGCGATCACGGTTTTCAACATATCTTACTCCTTTTCGTCGGGTGCGCCGACGATGCGTGCGTGCGCGCGCGTTCTCGTTTTATTGTGCGTGCGCGCCCGCCTTTCGGAGAAGTTTGTGCGGGGGAGGAGAAATTATGCGAAATCGTTAATTTATGAACTTTTTTTGCGACGGGTATTGAAAAACGGATTTTGAGGTGATATACTCGGCTTGATAAGGAGGAATGCCATGCAGAAAGAAAAACTCGATTTTTTGACTGCCAAAGCGCGCAAGCTCCGTGACGACGCCATCGAGATCATCGGTCACTTCGGCGTCGGTCACATCGGCGGCACCATGTCCGTCATGGACGCTCTGACAGTCATTTATTACGACAAAGCAAATGTCGATCCCAAGGATCCCAAAAAGCAGGACCGCGACCGCGTGATCATGTCCAAAGGTCATGCAGGTCCCGCCATGTACGCCGTGTTGTGCGACCTCGGCTACTTCCCCAAGGAGTGGATGACCACGCTCAACAAGAACGGCACCAATCTTCCCTCTCACTGCGACATGAACAAGACGCCCGGCATCGATATGACGGCAGGTTCGCTCGGACAGGGACTGTCCGCGGCTGTCGGCATGGCACTTGCCGCCAAGATCGACCGCAATCCCGCGACGATCTATTGTTTCATCGGCGACGGCGAGAGCCAGGAAGGGCAGATATGGGAGGCGAGCATGCTCGCTGGTTCCAAGAAACTCGACAATCTCATCGTGCTGCTCGACAGCAACCGTATGCAGCTGGACGGTCCGGTGGAGAACATCAACGGGCTTGAACCCATCGTGGACAAGTGGAAGGCATTCAATTTCTTCGTGCAGGACGTGGACGGACACGACCTTGCAGCCATCTCCGACGCCATCGACGCGGCGAAGGCTCAGCACGACAAGCCCTCCATGATCGTCCTGCGCACCGTCAAGGGCAAGGGTGCCTCCTTCACCGAAGGCGTCGCCAACTGCCACAGTATGTCCGTGCCCGAAGAGGTGTGGAGAAAGGAAACGGGGAGGTATGAATAATGACCGACGAAAAAGAAATCAGACAAGTAATGGCAGCGGGACTCGTCGAGGCGGCAAAGAATGACGACCGCATCGTCGTGCTGGACGCCGACCTCATGAGCTGTCATGCCACCAAATGTTTCCTCGAAGCCTATCCTGAAAGATTCATCAATGTCGGCATCGCCGAGTCCAACATGATCGGCGTCGCCGCGGGTATGGCGGCTTTCGGCAAGATCCCCTTCACCTTCAGTTTCGCCCCCTTTGCGACCAGAAGGTGCTATGACCAGATCTTCATCTCCGTCGCGTACAGCAAGCTCAATGTCAAGATGGTGGGTTCCGATCCCGGCGTCATGGCGGAAGCCAACGGCGGCACGCATATGCCCTTCGAGGATATGACGCTCATGCGCGCCATCCCCAAGATGGTGTGCTTCGAGCCTACGGATGCCACCATGCTCCAAAAGGCTCTGCCTCAGATCATCGATTATCCCGGCGCGGTCTACATCCGCATGTTCCGCAAAAAGACGGAGAAGATCTTTGACGACTCTCTGGATTTCAAGCTCGGCAAAGCGGTCAAGATCCGTGCGGGCAAAGATGTCACCCTCATCGCCTCCGGCATCATGGTGGACAGAGCGTTGAAGGCAGCGGACGCACTCAAAGAGGAGGGCATCTCCGCCGCAGTCGTCAATATGCACACCTGGAAGCCCATCGATACCGACGCCATCGCGGACGCCGTCAAAGAGACGGGCGCGCTGGTCACTTGTGAGAACCACAGCACCTTCGGCGGTCTGGGCAGCGCGGTCGCGGAGGTCGTTGTCGAGAAATGCCCCGCACCCGTCGAGATGATCGGCGTCGTCGACTCCTTCGGCGAAGTGGGCAAGCAGGCGTATCTCAGCGAGAAGTTCCACCTGACGGTGGAGGATATCGTTGCTGCCGCCAAGCGCGCGGTGGCACGCAAGAAATAATAAAAGGGTAGTCCCCTCTTTAAGTTACCGACGCCTTCATTCGGCGACCTGCTTTGTCAAAGCCCCGTTCCGCAATGCGGTCACGTACGACTAAGTACGCTCCCTTTTGTGGAAGGGGCTTTTTCGCGCATCTCATCCGAATGAAGGCGTCGGTCTCCGAACAGATTGTCTTTCCGGATGGCGGCGTAGAGCTTCGCAGCGCAGCATTTAACAATTGGGGACGGGGCAAAATTGTTAAGAAAATTTAACAAATTTGCCCCGTCCCCAATTGTTAAATGCCCCGCCGAGTGGCGGCGGGGAAAATAAAGTCCGCCGAACGGTGTTCGGCGGGTTAGATAGCAACTAAGGCGCGGGGCGGGAGACCGCTCCGCGCGTGTGTTTATTATACTGTTTTCCGTTGTTGTCAAGGGCGCGAAAATTTTAGCGGGCGTTGCCCGCGAAATTTTTCGGCGCTGTTCCTTGACAAAACGAGAACATGTCAAGAATGTCAATAAAAGTGCGGCATCCGCGAGGAGAATATCCTCGCAGATGCCGCCATAGGGCGGGTGGGCGGGACGCACTTGTCACGCTCACTTATTCGAAGCGTCCCCGAGCACGACGAAACCCTTGCACCCGCAGGAGGGGGGGCAACAACACTCCCGTGTCAGAGGACGGCAGCCCGTTTTATACTCTCCGAGTACGACGCACACTTTGAGTGAGCGTCTTTGAGCATGCCGAACACTTTCCTAACGCTCTATCTTTAACAATTAAACTATTTTCGGATTTGGTATTGACACTCAAATGTTAGTAAAGTATTATATAACTTAGAACAAGTCTATCATAAAGCGGTTCCGGAGGGGGAGAGCGAGCTTTTTTCCTTCGCGCTGCGGTAAAGGAGGAATTATGGACAATGTCACAAGAGCAAAGATAAACCTGTTCGCGGTGCTCCGCAACATCGAGGATCTTTGCACTATGGATCCCGTTTCGGCGGATCTCATCAAAGGCGTCGATCTCGGCGTGGAATTCAATGTGCCCGAAGTCGGCTCCGCGGTGCTGACCTTCAAGGACGGCAAGTGCAAGTTCACGAGAGGGAAGGGCAAGTCTGCTCTCAAACTCTATTTCACCTCTCCCGAACACTTCAACAACCTCATCGCGCCGCCCACCGATCCCAAGACGGGCAAGCCCAAGATGGTCATCCCCATCTTCTACAACGTGTTCAAGGTGAGTTTCCTGCTCAACACTTTCACCAAACTTGCGGACAGACTGAGCCATTATCTCCAGCCCAAGCCTGAAGAGAAGGAAGAGCTGCTCAAAGATCCCGCTTACTTTGAGACGAACACCATCCTCACCGCCTACACCGCTTTCTATGCCATGAGCGAGATCGCCAACAGCGACTTCACGGGCAAGGCGATCGCAAGGCGCATGCCCGACGGCGTCATCGCGTGTGCCGTGGGCGGCACCGATCTTGCGGTGAACATCACGATCAAGAATCATCACTTCGTCACTAACAAAGGCAAGGTCAAGGATCCCCGCGCCACGATGATCTTCGGCGATCTGCAGTTCGCGCACGATCTTCTGAACGGCAAGTCCTCCAGCTTCACCGGCATGGGCACGGGACAGTTCCAGATCAGCGGTTACGTCGAGATGCTCGAACAGATGGCGAAACTGCTCACCCAGGTCAACTACTATCTCGGCTAATCGGATAAGGAGGAATTAAGTTATGAAATTGCAATACGAACCCAAACAGGTATATGACGTTTCCAAAGGTCAGGCTCTCTTCAAGAAAGCCCTGAGCCTCGTCCCCGCGGGCATCTACGGTCACCTCGGCCCCTCCGAAGGCTGCATGATCCCCGTCAGTGCCTATCCGCTTTTCATGTCCCGCGCGCAGGGCACATACATCTGGGACCTCAACGGCAACCGCTACATCGACTATATGTGCGCCTACGGTCCCAACTTTCTCGGCTACAACGATCCCGACGTCGACGCGGCGGCGATCGAGCAGCTCAAGAAGGGCAACTGCACCACCCTCATCGCGGAGTCCATGGTGGAGATGGCGGAAGAGATGGTCAACACCATCAACATGGCGGATTGGGCGTTCTTCGGCAAGAACGGCGGTGATATGACGGCGTTCGCGGTCATGATCGCGCGTGCTTACACCAACCGCAAGAAGATCGTCCTCGTCAGCGGCTACTATCACGGCGTCGCTCCCTGGATGCAGAAACTCGGCTACTCCGGCGTCACCGAAGAGGACCTCGCCAACAACCTCTACATCGATTGGAACGCTCCCGATCAGTTCGAGAAACTCATCAAGAAGTATCCCGGTCAGATCGCGGGACTCATCGCCACGCCTTACTATCATCCCACTTTCGTGGACAACCAGCTGCCTCCCGAGGGCTATTGGCAGAAGATGCGCAAGCTCTGCGACGACAACGGCATCGTCCTCATCTTCGACGACGTCCGCGCCGGCTTCCGCATCGACGAGAAGGGCAGTGACTACCACTACGGCATCGAGGCGGATCTCTCCTGCTTCTGCAAAGCCATCGCAAACGGCTACAACATGTCCGCCATCTGCGGCAAAGAGAAGCTCAAGAACGCCACCGCCGACATCGCGTACACCGGCAGCTATTGGCTCTCCGCTGTTCCGCTCGCGGCAGGCGTCGCCACCCTCAGGAAGGCGAAAGCCATCCACGCCGTCGAGGAGAATGCCAAGAAGGGCATCAAGCTCACCGAAGGACTCAAAGAAGTCGCGCGCGACAACGGTTTCGATCTCCGCGTGACGGGCGAACCCGCCATGTTCTACCTGCGTCTCGGCAACGACTTCCCCTCCACCATCCTGCATCAGGAGTGGGTGACGGAGTGCGTCAAGCGCGGCGTGTTCTTCACCTCGCACCACAACCACTTCATCAACTACGCCCTCTCCGACGAAGATATGCAGTACACCTGGGAAGTCGCGGATGAGGCGTATAAGATCGTGCGCGCGAATCACCCGGATGCTAATTACATCAAGTAACCGTTCCTTTTAACGGAACCGAGGGCGCTATTTGGCGCAGAACTTTGTCAGCGCCCTTGTCGTGGATGCTCACGTACGTCTCTGTACGCTCCGCCTCCCGACAAGAGCGCTTTCGCATTCTGCATCCAAATATCGCCCTCGGGCATTGAATGGGTGGTTCGGCGACCTGCTTTGTCAAAGCCCCCGTCACGAGACGGGGGTTTTCGTTTTAAAACCTATTAGGAACAAGCTGTACGGCTCGCGGGGGAATGAGAATACCCCCTCCTTCCCTTCGGGCTTTCCTCCCCCGTGCCGATTGAACTTCACTCCTCGCATCTTGCGGGACTGACTTTACATCTCTACAAGATTTAATCTCTCGCACTCACATAACTAAGCGGAGGACTGCACCCACTGAATACCCGGCACGGGAGGAGGAATTCGGCACTCGCGCACGAGTGCTACCACTACTTAGGTGTACGTCTGCGCTCGGCACTCAGATAGTCGCCGCCCTGCGGCTCCGATTCCGTCTCCGAAAGAGAGGACGTCGTGCTCGGGGACGCTCTATCAAAGTGTACGTTAAACCGTCTCCGAAAGAGAGACGTATAATTCAAGCACGCTCGCTCGGAGTGTGCGTTAGAACGTCTCCGAAAGAGAAATACCGCACTCAAATACGCGCCTAATGAGTGTACGTTACAAGCATTCTCCGGTCATCCGCCCCCTTGCGAGGGGTGTGATCCCTGTTCAAGCCCCGTCCTCACGCGCCGTAGGCGGCGAGGACGGGGAGGATGTCGAAGCCTGCGCGGGAGAAGGCGGCGGCGAGGTCGGAGGGGGCGGCGACGGAGAAGGCGCACGTCTCGAAGTAGTCCGCGAGGGCGGCGGTGAAGGCGGATCTGCCCGTGAGGGAGAGCAGGGTGTCAAAGAGGAGAAGCCCGTTGCAATACACCACTGCGGTGTATTCTCCCGCGGTGAGGAAGGAGGAGACGGGGCGGCTCAGGCTGCCGTCGAAACCGATCGCTGCGGGAAGGGAGGTGTAAAGGGAGAAATAGTCTCTTGCGGCGGAGACGGCAGCGGTGTATGCCGCTGTGTCGCCGTTGAGAAGGTGGAAGTATGCGGCGGAAAATTCCGTCAGTCCCTCGTCCAGCCAGGGGGTGCGGATCTGATCTGATCCCACCACGCCGAACCACCATTGGTGTGCGGTCTCGTGGACGACGGTCTGTTCTCTGCTCTCTGCAGAGAGGGCGGGGGATACGGTAGCGAGAGTGCCGTACTCCATGCCCGCCGCGCCCACTTCCGCCTCTGCCAGCGTGAAGCGGGAGTAGGGGTAGTCCCCGAACGCGGCGGAGAAGGTCTCCACGGCTCGGGCGGCAAGTGCCGCCGTCGCGGACGCGTCCTCGTCCGAGATGTAGAAGTAGGTGACGGTCACATCGCCCCGCGCGGTCTCGGCACTTACCGTCTCCCGCTCGAAGTCGGGGGAGAGAAAGAGGGCGAAGTCGCGGACGTTCTCGGCGGAGATCTCGGTCACTCTGTCCTCGCCGCGCAGTACGGAACGGGTGACCTCTCCGCTCGCCGCCACGACATATTCCTCGGGTGCGGTGAGGGTGACATAGAAGGTGGAGATGTCCGAGAGGAAGGGATCGCCAATGGCGGAGTAAGCGTCCGTGCGCCACTCCTCTCCGTCGTAAAAACACAGGACGGGATAGAACGCGGAGAGATTGACGCTGTCCTGCGCCACCCCCAGACGCGCGTTGCATTCCGGGAGGGTGATGAGGGCATTGAGGGAGAGAGTGATGGTGTCCCCCGCGCTTGCGTCACAGGATACGGTGAGTATGCCGCCGTCCTCCGAAATAACGGTATCCGCTGTTTTTCCGTTCAAAACGACATTTGAAACGTCGATATTGCCGAAACTCTCTCCGTTGTAGTAAAAGTTCTCCTTCTCCTCGGGGAGGCAGGGCGGGGTGGACGCGCGTTGGGAAAAGGCGTTGGGGTAGAGATGCAGAGGGATCTTCTCCGCGTCCCCGCGCAGGGTGAACACAAGTTCCTGCGCAACTTCCACACGCCTCTCTCCGTCGTATGTCACGCTCATCGTATAGACGGGCGATGGGAGCGACGGGGCGGGCAGCGTGACGTCCGAACACGCCGAGAGCATTGCTGCGGCAAAGAGCAGGAGCATGAATACGCATCCGCCCGCCGCCACGCGAAAGGCGAGCTTCCTTCTCATCTCGATGACAGGGTGAGATCCATCAGCTTCCCCTGCCTCCGCGCCGTCTCCACCAACTCCGCCGTGACGCGTTCTCCGCATGTTGCAAGCCGTTTGCCGGAGTAGGAGAGCAGGTCGTCCGTGAGCGTCCTGCCCAGCAGGAAATTGTAGTCCGCGATCACCCTGTACGGGGTGAAATTCTCGTCCGTTGCCGCGGTCACGCCGCTCGCCGCATCCGGCAGAGGGACGGAAGGTGCGGGATCTTCCTCTGCGGGACGCACTTCGGCGGTGGGCGGAGCGGCGGGCGAGGGGGAGAGCGCGGCGACGGGATAGTCCGTCCCGGCTTTCGGGAAAGGGGTTTTCTTTCTTTTTTTGCGTGCGTCGGAGCCGTCTTTGAGCAACATCACATCCCCCACCGCACCGAAGGAGGCGGGGGAGAAGGTCTCCTCTCCGACGGTGACGGAGCGCACCCTGCCTTTGGCGGTGAATTCGATGTCCGTGACCGAGCCGCGGAACTTCCCGCCCGCCGTGTATACCTTTTTGGAGAGCAGCCCGCCCTTCAAAGGGGTGAGATCGGCATCGCCGGCGGAGAGGAAGGGGAAGGGATCGGCAACGACAAGGGCGTCTTTTAGTGAGAGCACTTCGTCCACGGGCAACAGCCGCACTCTCTCGCCGTCGTCCACGACAAAATATGCAACATTGCGGCATTTTTCGTCAAAATATACATCGCTCACCCTGCCCGCGACGGAGCAGTCCGAGCGGACGATGACATCCGCATCCAGCGTTTGGGATAGGCTTGGCATAGTTCACCTCCGCAACAAGTTATTCCCTCCCGCGCGGCATTATTCCGAAAGCGTGCGCGCAGCGCGCTTTTTCGACGCAAAAAGCATATATTATACGCGTTTTGCGGCGGTATAAGCCAAACGAATATGACGCGAAAACGTGAGTTATGCACGGAGTTGTCCACAATTTCGGGCAAAATGTGGATAACTCTGTGGACAAGGTTGTATTTTTATACTTCGCCGCATATGTTTAAAACTGAAACGATATGCATAAAAAATCGGGCAAAGATCACAGCACTGCAAGGGTGGCGGCGGCGTTCGTCATCGCCCTCGTATTTGCCGTTTCCGCAGTTGCCGTCCCCGTTGCGGTCTCGGCGGAGAGGCTCCCCGTTGTCGTGGTGGACGCGGGACACGGCGGCGCGGACGGCGGTGTCACGGGGGTGAACTCCGGCGCGAAGGAGAGCGACCTCAATCTCGCCATGAGCAGGCTCATCGGAGAATGCTTGGAAAGCCTGGGATTCAAGGCGGTGTACACCCGCAAAGGGCGGGGAGGGCTTTACCGCGAGGAGGACGACAACAAAAAGAGCGCGGATATGGCTATGCGGGGCGTGATCATCCGCCGCGCCTCGCCCGTCGCGGTGATCAGCGTGCATATGAACACATTTCACGACAGATCGCGCAGGGGCGCGCAGGTGTTTTTCGACGGCGGCTCCGAGAGCGGACGCGCTCTCGCACAGAGTTTGCAGGACGCGCTCAACAGCGAGTTCAATCTCCCCGATGCGGGCAGGGGTTTCGCGCCGCTTTCCGCCGACAAGTACATCCTGAAACAGACTTCCGCCCCTTCCGTCATCGTGGAGTGCGGCTTTCTCTCCAACCCCGCGGACGAGGCGCACCTGCTGGACGCGGACTATACGGCACGGTTCGCGCGTGCGGTCGCCGCCGCGGTGAGCGGCTATTTCGGCGGGGCGTGACAGAGCGCGGAGACGCCTCCGAGATCCGGGAGAGACAAGGGAGAAAGGCGGCTTTTGTGGCGGGTGCGGGGCGAGCGCAAGGGCGGAAACGTGAGCGCGGGAGAGGTTTCCTGCGGCGTGCGGGAGGGAGAGACGCTGCCTGCGGCGCGAAGGTGCGGACTTTCATCACCGCCCGTTTTGCGGGTTTTTCTTGATTTTGACGGGGGTATAAGGTATAATTTTGTAGAATTATAATAAGGTCGGCGCGCACGCGCGGGAGCTTTTTGCTATGGGCACACATGACGGTCACAGGATGAGGATGCGTGACAGAGTGCGGGCTTCGGGCACGGAGTCCATGCAGGATCACGAGCTGTTGGAATACATTCTCTTTGCATTCGTTCCCAGGCGCAACACCAACGAGATGGCACACGCGCTCATGGACCGTTTCGGTTCTTTCGCGGACGTGCTCAACGCGGATGCGGAGGAGCTGGATAAGGTGCCGGGCATGACGGGGAATGCCGCGCTTTTCCTTTCCGTGCTGCCCGAGATATTCAGGCGGTATGCGGCGAGCGTCTCGGCTAAGAGACCTAGGTTTTCGGGCAAGAATGCGGTGAAGGATCACATCGCGGGCAAGATGTTCGGCGTGCCGGTGGAGACGGTGTGCGCCGCGGCATTGGACGCGCAGGACGGTCTGTTGCGTTTTGAAAGGCTCGCCAAAGGTACGGGCGACGGCGTGAACCTGACACCGAGAGAGGTGGTGCAGTTCGCACTGCGCAGCAACGCGGTGTCCGTGGTGCTCGCGCACAACCATCCCAGCGGGAACGCGCGTCCTTCACAGAGCGATTTCGAGCTGACTTTGCGCATTGCCGACGTGTTGGACGGCATAGGCGTGAAGCTCGCCGATCACATCATATTTACGGATGCGGGCAGCTACTCCTTCGAGGCGAACGGGCTTTTGGGAGGCGCGCCCAAAGAGGAGTTCAGATGAACGGTATCGTGAGAACGAGATTTGCCCCTTCACCCACGGGGTTCATGCACATCGGCAACCTGCGTACGGGGCTTTATGCCTACCTTTTCGCCCGTCACAACGGCGGGAAGTTCATTTTACGCATAGAGGACACCGACCGCGAACGAATGGTGGAGGGCGCGGAGCAGATGGTCTACCGCACTCTCGCCGCGGCGGGCATTGATTATGACGAAGGTCCCGACCGCGACGGCGGCGTCGGACCTTACGTGCAGAGCGAGAGGGCGGGCATCTACCGCGAGTATGCCGAGAAGCTGGTGGAACTTGGCGGCGCGTACTACTGTTTCTGCACCAAGGAGAGGCTGGAAAGCCTGCACGGGGAGAACGGCACCCACACCTACGACCGCCATTGCCGCGACCTTTCCCCCGACGAGGTGAAGGCGCGCATAGCTGCGGGAGAGCCTTACGTCATCAGGCAGAAAGTGCCGGACGGCGTGGTGTCCTCCTACCGCGACATGGTGTTCGGCGAGATCTCCGTCTCGGCGGAGGACATCGAGGACGGCGTGTTGCTCAAATCCGACGGCATGCCCACCTACAACTTCGCAAACGTCGTGGACGATCACCTCATGGGCATCACCCACGTCATACGCGGCACGGAGTATCTGAGTTCCACCCCCAAATATAACCTCATCTACGATGCGTTCGGGTGGGAGAGACCGCAGTATATGCACCTGCCTCCCATCATGAAGGACGCGACGCGCAAGCTCTCCAAGCGTTACGGCGACGCCAACTTCGAGGATTTCGTCGCCAAGGGCTATCTGCCGCAGGCGGTGGTCAACTATGTCGCTCTTTTGGGATGGTGTCCCAAGAACAATGCGGAGAAGATGACCATGGAGGAGATGATAGAGCTGTTCGACGTGGACGGCATCTCGGTGTCAAGCTCCATATTCGACGAGGCGAAGATGCGCTGGCTCAACGGAGAGTATCTCAAAGCCATGTCCGAGGAGGAGTTCCTTGCGGTGAGCAGACCTTGGATAGAAGGAGCGGTGGGCGAAGGCTACGACGTGAGGGAGATCGCAAGGCTGATGCAGACGAGGGCGGATGTTCTGGGAGAGATCCCTGAGAAGATCGCTTTCCTTTGCTCATTCGGTGAGTACGACCTTGCAATGTACGAGCATAAAAAGATGAAAGTGGACCTTGATGTGGCTAAACGTGCCGTTAAAGTGTCGATAGCGGCACTTGAAGGTCTCGGCGAGTGGGACGAGGAGAGCATCAAAGCCGCGGTGCAGGCAGCCGCCGAGGAGGCGGGGATGAAGAGCGGACAGGTGATGTTCAGCATGCGTGTCGCACTCACCGGACAGCCCTCCACTCCCGGCGGAGCTATAGAGATGGCGGTGGTGCTGGGCAAGGACGAGAGCATGAGGAGACTGCGTTTTTCTCAAGAGCTGCTCGACGCAAAAGAATGAAATGACGCGAGCGCGGGCGCGCCCGCGCAATAGGGTAAGGCATGGATAGGGAAGTGAAAATGACGGCAGAGAAGAGATGGATGGCGGTGGCGGCGGTCCTGATCGTTTGCGCGCTGATCGCGGGAGCGGCATTGCCCGCCGCGTTCGGAGGCGCGAGCGACACGGCGTATGCCGCGGAAGCGGTGACCGCGGGAGTGTACGGCGAGATCGACACCGACTCGCTTTGGTATTTCGGCGGGAGCGAGCTGGATCTCGGCAAGCTGAGGAGTCATGTCGCCGATAAAATCCTCCCCGTGCTTCGCGGCAGTGATGTCGAGCCTGTGGTCATCGCAGTGGTGGACACGGGGCTGGACACCGGCAACTCCCTCTTTGCGGGCGACAAGGACGGGAACGGGGAACTGCTCCTGCGCGACGAGAACGGCGTTTTGCGGGGGTATAATTCCTACTACGCCTCCCACGGCGAGATGGGCAAGACAGGGGATTTCACGGACGAGTCCGAGGGCAAGCACGGCACGGCGGTCGCAAGCATCATCGCCATTCTCATCCGCGAGACGGGACTTAGCGATTACATCAAGATCTATCCCGTCAAGGCGTCCTATCCCACGGGCAGCGGCAATGTCAATTCCTTCGAGAAGGAGAGCATACGTCTGGGCATCGAACACGCGGTGAGCGATGAGGTCGGTGCGCAGGTCATCAATCTTTCCCTGTGTTCCGAGCCGGAACACGAGACGAGCTGGGCTACGGACAGCGCGATGAAAGCCACCGTGTCCGAGGCGACGCGCTCGGCGACCATCGTCGCCGCGGCGGGCAACAAAGGCACGTCAAGCACTTCGCACTACTATTACCCCGCAGCCTACGACAACGTGTTGGGCGTCATGGCGCATGACGCCAACGGGGCTTACTCCACCACCAATTACGGCTCGGCTTACGACATCTTCGCACCCGGCAGCGGCATCCTGGTGAGCAGCAGCAACGGCAGCTATACGACGAGCGGCGAAAGCACGTCCGGCACCAGCATGTCCGCGCCCTTCGTCTCCTTTGCCGCCGCACTCCTCAGGCTTTCCTTCAAGGCGGAGCAGCTCGCGGAGGGCAAGGAGATGCCCCGCACGGGAGCCATCACCCGACTCATGGCGGCGGTCTCGGAAGGGGACGCCACGGTGACGGCGAAGGACGGGAAGGAGTATAAAAAGCTGGACATCTTAAAGCTCGTCTCCGAGGACATCGATAATGTGGACTACGGCTGGCTGGATCCCACGGGGCTGACCGTCTCCGCCAAACGCGCGGGCAAGACCGTCGCAGACGAGTCCTCGATCAAGGTGCAGACCTTGCGCGAGACGGGGGAGGGCAGGTCGCTCTTGCAATTCACGGCGGACATCTCGCCCGCGGACGAGACCGATCCCTCTCTTGCGGACGCGGTGGAATGGAGCTTGGTGGAATACGGCGGCGAGGACGGCAGCGAGGAAGTCTCCGTCGTCTCGCTGGGCAAGGGCGGCAGCGCGGAGCATCTCTTTGACCGAGCGGGCAGCTTCGGAGTGCGCGCGACTCTGACGGTGGGCGAAGGCGCGTCCGCCGTGACGTTCACGGACGAGTTCAATGTAGTCGCGTCCATGCAGGCATGGGCGGGCAGTAAGGCGCACATCGTGACGGAGGACTACATCTCCTCCGACGCCTACATCCACGGCGGATCGGGGAAAGTGCCGTCGTCTGCTATATTGTACGGCAGCGGCGGGACGCTGACGCTCACCGTCACCACCATTGAGGATGTGGCTTACGACACGGTGAATTGGTATGTCAACGGCAAAATAGCGGGGACGGGCGCGACCTTCGAGTTCACCCCCGAAGGCATGCCCGGCAAGGACTACACCGTCACCGCGCGCGTGCTGTTCGAGGACGGCGGCGCGGAGTATCTGGACGGCTTCACGGTGGAACACAAGTCCTGGGCGGCACACCCCCTCTTTGCCATCCTCTGGACCGCGCTCGGCGTGGGTGCGGCGGTGGGAGTGTTCTTCCTCGTGCGCGGCGTGAAGGCGAAAAAAGCCGCCGAAGCGGCATCGGACGCCGAGGAGAAATGACCGCAAAAACCGGACTTTAAATGACAAAATGCGACACAAAACCGCCGATTTCGGCGGTTTTGCATTTCTTTGCAAAGTTTCGGACGCGCCGGAACGGGCGTGCTGCCGGGGGAAACGCTTTTGCGGGAGGGTGTACCTTTTGCGCGGAACGAGCCGCGTGCGGAAGGGTGCGCGTAAGGTGCGCGAAAGGTTCAGTCCTTCTCGTCGGGCAGGAACATCACTCCCCGCGTATGCACGTCGGAGTAGGAGAAAGTGCGCACTTCGCCGCCCTCCAATCTCACCGTGAACACGGCGGGGAACACCGCGATTATGCGTCCCTTGCACAGGGAGCTTCGCCCTCTCCCTTCGCTCACTTTCATGACGAGAGGCACTCCCGTCAGACTTTCTACTTTCGCCTTGGCTTCTCCGAGACCTTTTCCTATTTCTCTCATACACACATCATTCCCTTTCCGCCGCCGATGTATACGCGGCATATCCGCGTCCCCTTGCGCATAAGATGTTGAGGAATTGGAGGCGACTATGTTCAAATACGAAAAACTCAACGCAAGCAGCATCGTAAACGCGCCGCCCGCAGAGAGGGTGGTGGAATTTTCCCCGTCGGGGCTGGACGCGGGCGACGTGGCTCGCGTGCTCACCCTCGCAGTGGACGGCAGGGCGGTCTCCGTCGAGGCGGGAGAGGGCTATGCCGCAGTGAGCGGGAGAGCGAATTTCCGTCTGGTCTATCAGGACCGCGACGGCGAGGCGCACGGCGTGGATTACAATGCCGATTTCGATCTCCGCGTCGAGGGCGGGTTCGCTCCCGAGGACAGCGTTACCGCGGAGGTCTGCATCATAGAAGCGGACGTGCGCACGGGAGAGGGTGTGGTGCTTTCCGCACTGGTGGGCGTGAAGGCGCAGGCTGTCCGCCGCACGGAGGAGGAGTGCCTCACGGATGCGGAGAAGTGCTACAAGACGGTGGAGGATGTCACCCTTCCCGTCCTCGTTGCGGCAAAGACGGTCTCGACGTCCGTGGAGGAGGATATGGACGCCGGCGACATCGACTCGGTGCTGCTTTCCGACGTGCAGACCGTGGTGACTTCCGCAGTGGCGGGAGAGGGCAAGATCACGGTGGAAGGACGGGTGCGCGCCGCGGTCACTTTTGTCGAGAACGGGGAGATGACTGAGCGCGAGAGCGTGATCCCCTTTGTAGAGGAAGTGGCGGCGGACGGCGTGCAGGATGGAGACCTTGCCACCGCATCGGCGTCGGTCAGGAATTCCCGCATCGTCCTTCAAGGCGTGCCGGGCGCGAACGTCATACGCTTTGAGGGGGATGTCGCCTTGCGCGTGCAGGCGGTGCGCCTTGAAAAGAGGGAGATCGTGGCGGACATGTTCATGCTCACCAACGAGGTGGAACTTTCCCGCGAGGCGCGCAAGTTCCTCTATCCCGCGGGGGTGAAGTATTCCTCCGAGAGCGTGTCCGGCACTGCGTCGCTGGAAGGAAGAGGCGGGGCGGAAAGGATCATCGCCCTGCCCTATGCGCGCTGCCACGTCGCCAAGGCGGAAGTGACGGACACGGGCGCGCTGGTGGAAGGCGTGCTGGTCGCCGACGTCATCTACCGAGGCGAGGATGGCATAGGCTCGGTGCGTGCGGAAGTGCCCTATTCGCTGGACGTCGAAGGCAAGTTCGGCGCGGACGTGAGCGCGGTCTGCTTTGTGGAGAAGATCAAAGCCAAAGCGGGCAGGGGAGAGCTGCACATCGAGGCGGAAGTGGGGGTGCTGGTCTCCTCCGTCGGGTGCTGCGAGGCGGAGTACGTCTCCTCCGTCACGGTGGGGGAGGAGAAGGAGCGCAACGACTCCGCGCTTTCCCTCTACATCGTCGCGGAGGGGGACGAGATGTGGGACGTGTGCAAGGCCCTCACCGCCACTCCCGACGACATCATGGCGCAGAATCCCTCCCTCACCCTCCCCCTATCTCCGGGAGACAGAGTGGTCTATTTCCGCACATTGGCGGGTTGACGGCACAAAAAAGGCGGGATAAACACGGGATAGCGTCAACATGCTTGATCATGACGGGGAGCGGGAGCGAGAGTGCCGCTCCCCGTCCCCGTGTTGCGGAAAGGCGGAGAGACCTCCTGCGGCAGGGACGCGGAAGGCTTTGCGGCAGGGGCAGGATAACCCTCGCGGTACATATGAGGCAGCCGTTGCGACGCGGACGGGGCGGACGGCATCTGCGGCAGGGGCGGGATAGCCGGGCGTCACGGAGACAAAGGGCGCGGGCGGGTTGCGGACAGGCGCGTGCGCACGCATATTGACGTGCGCGCTTTGACATGTTAAAATTTTATCCGAAGAAATTTAAAAGCACCTAAGAGGGAGGGAATATGAGTCCTGCGGATATTGCCGCGGCGTGTTTCGCCGGGATCGCCATCGTCGCGCTCTGCTACTTTGTCACGATGGCGGGCTACTTTTTCCTGAAACGCAGCAAACCCCATTGGAGATGGCTGCCCGAAATTCTGAGCGTGTTGCTCGCCTTTGTCGTATGCACGTGCATCCGCGTCATCGTCGCGTTCACGGCGGGCGGAGAAGGCGCGTTGGAGACGGAAACGGACGGCGCGGGCAGGTTCATCCACGCGATCTATCAAGCCATCAGCATATTCTCCTTCGAAGGTCTCAACACCGATTACATCGAGGAAGAAGCCGGCGTGCTGTCGGCGGTGTATTACGGCGTGTCGCTTTACACGGGGCTTGTCGCGCTCAGTATCATCACCACCAGAGTCAACTATGAGATATACAGCCGCGTGGCATTCGCCACCACGCTGTTGAGGCGGCTCACCGGAAGGTGCGACATGTACGTGTTCACGGACGTCACGGAGGATTCCCTCACCCTTGCGCGCAGCATAGTGAAGGAATATGACTCCCGCCGTGCCGCCGTCCGCGCCGCCCGCAGAGCCGCTTTCGGGGGCGAGAAGGCGGAGAAGGTGCGGGACGCGAACGCGATCAGGCACAACACCCGCTGCATCATAGTGTTCGCGGGCAGCAGGCTCACCCCCTTCGACCACAAGAACGAGCTGTTCCGCGAACTGATGAGGAACGGGTATTATTACATCTCGTGGTACAAGCGGCGCAGGAAACGCAGTGCCGGGAAGGCGGCGAAAGGGGAGAAACCGCTCGCGCAGAGGTTGCATTTCTACCGCAACAACGTCATCGACTGCACCGACAAGCACATCTTTCCCCGCATACACATCATCTCCTTGGGCATCACGGCGGATACATCCGGCGCGGAGTCCGTCAACAGCCACGCCATTTTCGCGGACATCGAGGCATTGACGGACTGCGCTTTCGCGCACAGCGCGCGCAAGATCGAAGCCATAAGGAAAAAGAGCAAGTCCGAAGGCTCCCCGGACGCATCCGGCACCTCAGCCGCCGAAGTGTACGGCGATCTGCTCACCGCCGAGTGTCGTCCCGCCTGGGTGGTGGACTATCACATCCTCACGGACACGAGGATAAACTACGAGTTCTATCAAAGGGTGCTGGACGACAAATTCGCCTCGCATACCGACGATGTGTGGGAACTCAATCTCCCCAAGCTGCGGTATATCTCGGAAGAATTGCACAAGCAGGCGTGCCTGAAATTCGGAGACGACTCTTCTTCAGATATAAGCAAGATCATCTGCACGGCGATGCAGAATGCGGAACACGACAAAGAGGGGAGTGTCCTCACGGGGTGGACGCCGTCGGACTGCAAGGTCGTTGGGGCGATAGTGACGAAAATGTTCCCGCTGTCCGCCGCCGCCACAAAAGAGTTCAAAGCCGAGTGGGAGAAGAAGGTAAACGACATGACTGCCGAGCTGTGCGCGGCGGTGTCCGAAAAGTGCGCCGAAGTCACAAAGACGCTGTGCAAGAAAAAAACTTTCATGCGCAGCGTGCAGATGCACGTGTTCAACGAGGCATATCTCACCGCGGTGGATCTTGCTGTCAAACGCAGGGAGTTCTTTGAGGAGACGGAGAAGAAAAAGAGCACCGATCCTCAGATCGGCGGGAACTGGAAGGGCTGGGAGAACAGTCTTTTCCGCCGCGACATCGACGTTTTCGCGGGGGACGGCAACAGCAGCGACAGGGGAGACTACAAGGCATACATCCTCGGTTTCGGTCTCACGGGGCAGGAGGCGATGAAGATGCTCTACACCCAGACGGCGTATCTCGAAGTGGACGGGGTGAATGAAAAACTGTCGGCGAGTGCGGGAGAGTGCATGGCGGTGACGGACGACGTGAAGGCAGTGCCGTCCGCAGCGGAGATCCCCACGGACAACACCATGCAGACCGCCGACACGGTGGGGAATTCGCTTGCCGAGCCGGAGAAGGGCGAGGACTTCCCGAAGGCGGGCGTGACATCCGCCCTCAAAAAGATGGGGAAGATCGTCTCCTCGCAGTTCATTGCCGACGTCTACGACAGGGATGCGGAGGACATCGGCGGCTTGTTTGCCTATCAGCACCCCCTCTTCTTCTGTCTCAAAGGGGACGAGAACGATCTGCGCGTGAGCGCGAGCGGCGTCGCCGCCGACGGCAAACCCACCGCAGGTACCGAGAAGGGGGAACTCACGGAACACGAACTCATATACGCGGCGTGCAATTCCCTGCCGTCCGGGGGCAACGCCACCAAGGACGACATCAACAAGGAGATGGGGTTCCCCGTCGTGTTCTTCCACGAGGCGTCCTGCGGCGGGCTGGACTTCGTGCGCAAGATGAATGCCCGCATAGGCAAGGACGGCGGCGAGCCGGTCTCCGTGCGCAGGACGGGTGTCAACGCAGGCAATGATGTCGGCGGGAAGGAGAGCAGACGCGCAAAGGCGTTCGTCATCTGCCTGGGTGATGACGAGACCAACATCAATATGGCAAATGCCATCATCGACGACGCGCGGCGGGAGATCATCAACCCCGCTCTCGTAAGGAAGAAGCAATGCAGAGAGGGATTGCAGATCATCTACGTCCACGTCCGCGACGGCAAGAATGAGGCGCGTCTGAATTGGACCGCGAAGGACGCCTACGAATTCGCGGAAAGGGGGAAGGACCTCGTCGTCATCCCCTTCGGCAGGACGGACTCCGTCTATACCTACGACATGATCGTGGACAAGGGAGATGCGGCGAAGTTCAACTATATCTACAATTCCTTCTCCGTGTATCCCGACAAGGAGAAGAAAACCGACGAGCTGATGTGGGACATCATCAGCGGGATACAGGAAGGGAAGGACATCTCCCTCGACACCTTCAAGCAGCTGGAAAAAACGATGAAAGGAGTGAGCGGCATCAACGAGCGCAAGCTGTTGCAGGAATGGCTGGATGTCACTCCCTACAAGAAGGAGTCCAATCTCTCCGTCAAGCTGTTCTCCTGTGTCTATGAGAAGAAGATCGGCGACCTCATCGGGAAATATGCCGCGAGTGCGGGGAAGGAGGAGGGGAGCGAGGCTACGGAGGCAGTGCGCGAACTGTACGCACAGATGTACATCCTCTCCCTGATCGAAAAGATGAGGTGGAGCAGGTTCTCCGTAGCACACGGCTGGGTGTTCGGCGAGCCGAGGGACGAAAGCTGCCGCGTACACACGGGCATCCTTCCGCCCACCTGCATATACGAGCGCGCAAAGGACGCGCGGCTGAAGGGCAAGGAGAGCAAATACGAAGAGTTCAGGAACTATCCGCTCTACGACTTCGGCAACATCCTCGGCGTCTACAAGAAGCTGAAAAGCCTCTCGGACGAGGAAAGTGACGCCGGCGGCGGGACGGCAACCCCGCCCGTCCTTCCCGAAGGATAAAATGACACCCCGTCCGGCAAGCGACATCCGCCGGGCAGCAAAACGATACACATCGGATAAGCGTTGTCCGCCATACGGCAAAACGGCACCCCGCTCTTGTGAGCGGGGTGTTCATTTCCGCGCGGCGGGACGCTGTCGGCGCGGGGCTGTCCTTGCGCGGTGTCATCGTTTTGCGAGGCGTTTCCGGTGCGGCGTCTTTCTAGGCGAGGCGGGAGGGAAGGCCGCGTTTCCCGCGGGATATAGGGTATTGAAAAGATAGACTTTATAATGTATAGTGCTTATGTGAGGGCGGGGATGCCGTCCTGTAACGGAGGAAGTTATGCAAAGGATAGACCTCAACGAAAAATGGCGGTTGGAACTCGACGGAAGGGCTTATGATGTCGATCTGCCGCACACTTGGAATGCCATCGACGGTCAGGACGGCAAAGACGGCTATCTCCGCACCCGTGGCGTCTACTCCAAGACGCTGGAGCCGCAGAACGGGGTGTGCTATCTCGAAGTGCGGGCTGCGAACTCCGTCGCGGAAGTCCGCCTCGACGGCGAGAAGCTCTGCTCCCACGAGGGCGGGTACTCAGCGTTTTGGACGGAGCTGACGGGCAGGTTGAAAAAGGCTGCCAGGCTGGAGATCGCGGTGGACAATTCCCCCAACGAGGCGGTCTATCCCACCATGGCGGACTTCACCTTCTACGGCGGGCTTTACAGGGGCGTGAGTCTGCTTGTCTGCCCCGAAAAACATTTCCTGCCCACGTCCAACGGCACGGGCATATGGGCGACGGCGCGCAAGAAAGAGAGCGGCTGGGAGCTTGCGATAGACTTCGAGGTGTCCTCCGCCGCGCAAAGCTCCGACGTCACATTCACGTTGAAGGACGCGGAAGGGCAGGAGGCGGGCGTCGCCAAGGTCAAAGGCTCGGCGGGACACGCCGTCATCACTCTCGCCCGTCCGCACCTTTGGGATGTGGACGATCCCTACCTTTACACCCTCACGGGCAGCATAGAGAGCGGGGACGCGGCGAGCATAGAGACGGGGTTCAGATATTTCTCCTTCGATGCGGACAAGGGCTTTTTCCTGAACGGCAGGCATCTCAAGATCAAGGGCGTCTCCCGTCATCAGGACAGGGAGGGCGTGGGCAACGCGCTCACTCCCGAAATGCAGGAGGAGGACATAAAGCTCATAAAGGAGGTGGGTGCGAACTCGGTGCGCCTTGCGCATTATCAGCACTCCGACTACTTCTACACCCTTTGCGACAGGGCGGGGTTGCTGGTGTGGGCGGAAGTGCCCGTCATCTCGCGCTTTTCACAGAAACGGCAGTTGAACGCGCTTTCTCAGCTCAAAGAACTCATCATTCAGGCAAAAAACCATCCCTCGATATTCACGTGGAGCATCTCCAACGAGATCACGATCGCGGGGGAGAACAAGGGTTTGAAGCAGGCTCTTATACAGCTTGATTCGCTGGCTAAGAGCCTGGATGACAGCCGTCCCACCGTGATGGCGGCGGTGACCATGTGTCCCGCGGAGTCCGAGCTGAATTCCGTCACGGACATCCTCGGCTACAACCATTATTTCGGCTGGTATGTGGGGACGTTCCGCGACTTGGACAATTGGATGGCGAAGTGGCGGAGAGTCGCGCCCGACAAGAAACTGTGCCTTTCGGAGTACGGCGCGGAGGGCATCGTGAGATATCAGAACTCTGCTCCCGTCCCCGGCGACTACTCCGAGTCCTATCAGGCGGTCTATCACGAGAACTATATGGAGAGGATCGCCGCCGCCGATTGGTTGTGGGGCAGTTATGTCTGGAACATGTTTGACTTCGGCTCCGCGGCGAGGAACGAGGGCGGCGTCAGAGGACGCAACAATAAAGGGTTGGTCACCTTCGACCGCAGCATCAGGAAGGATGCGTTCTACGTCTACAAGGCGTGGTGGTCGGAGGAGCCGTTCGTCAAGATCGCGGGGGAGAGATATCTCAAACGCAAGGCGGGCGCGTCCGAGATCAAGGTCTATGCCAACGTGGACATGGTGCGGCTGGAAGTGGGCGACCACCGTGCGGAGCTTGCGGGCGCGCACGTGTTCAAGTTCGAGGGAGTGCCCATAGTCAAAGGTGAAAACGTGATCAAAGTGACCTCGGGCGAGCTTTCGGACACCCTAGTGATAGAGGGCGTGGAGGAGGAACCGGCCGAGTACAAACTTCCCGCAGGGGCGGAAAGTTTCGTGCGCAACTGGTTCGCATCCGATTCCGACGAGATCGATCCCACGCGTTTCAGCACCGCGGACAGGGTGCGTGAGCTGCTCCGGAATGAGGAAGTGCAGGCACTCATCAAAAAGTTCGTCGGCAACAAAGTGCCAAAGTTCCTTTTGGCTCTCGTCAAGCCTTTCAGGGTGAGGACGCTCTTGAAACTGCCCTTCGTCAAATTGGACGAGCAGATGATCTCCATGATCGACAGATATTTGCAGACGATAAAGAAGTGAGATGCGCGGGATGTCCGCGTGAATTGCGCAATACGCGATAAGGGGGAAATTATGGCGGAGGCGGGTTACGAACTGAAAAAGAACGTCCGACCTTTCGGGATGCGTGACAGGGTAGGGTACGCGCTCGGCGATTTCGGCTGTAACCTGAGCTTCTCACTCATCTCGGCGTTCATGCTGGACTTTTACACCCAATATATGGGCATACCCGGCGCGATATGGTCGGTGATCATCATCGTCACCAAGGTGTGGGACGGCGTGAACGATCCCATAATGGGCGGCATCATGGACTCCGTGAGGATAGGCAAGAGCGGCTCTAAGTTCAAGCCGTGGATGTCCATAGCCGCGGTGGGATTGACGGTGACGGGAGCGTTGGTGTTCCTGCCATTCCCGGACGCAGACTTGTGGGTGAAGGTGATGCTCTGTGTGGTGACCTACCTTCTGTGGGACGTCTGTTACACCCTCATGAATGTGCCTTACGGCTCTCTTTCCGCGGCGATCACCGCCGACAGCTTGGAGAGGACTTCGCTCTCGACGTGGCGGTCGATAGGCGCGGCGGTGGGCGGCGGCGTGAGCATGCTCCTCCCCCTTCTCCTCTACGATAAGCAGGAGAACCTCAACGGCGACATCCTCGTTTGGGTGGCTCTCGGCATGGGCGTCGTCGCTTTCGTGGCGTACTTCCTCTGCATCAGGATGACCACCGAGAGGGTAGTGGTGCCGCCCGAAAGGCGGGAGAAGATCAACTACTTCAAGACGCTCAAAGGCTTTTTGAAAAACAGACCTCTGCTCGCGCTGTGTCTGGCGTCGTTTGCCTCGATAGTGTTCTTCATGTCCAGCACGCAGACCTCCAAATGGCTGTTCCAGATCCACTTCGGCAACACGGATATGATCACCCTCTGCACCATCATCTCCTACGCGCCCATGGTGCTCTTTTTGCCATTTACGTCCAAGATCGTGGCAAGGTTCGGCAAGAAGGTCTCGGTCGGCATGCCCTTCCTTCTCAGCATCACCGCGTCCGTCGTCATGCTGTGCATCCCCATCCCCGGCAACACCACGGGTATGATCATTTATATGGTCGGGCTGATGTTCATACAGACGGGCGGCGGGATGTTCAACCTCATCACCTGGGCTATGGTCAACGACTGCATCGACTATCAGCAGCTGAAAACAGGTATGCGAGAGGAAGGCTCCGTCTATGCCATGTACAGCCTGTTCAGAAAGATCGCCCAAGGCGTCTCCCTCTCCCTGCCCCTTCTCTGTATGCAGGCGGTGGGCTACGATCCGCAGGCGGATCCCATCGGCAACCAAGCCCCCGGCGTCCCCGATGCCATGGTCAAGATGAGTATAGGGCTGATCCTGATGGGCGCGGTGGTGATGTTCGTCTCCTTCATGCTCATCTACAACCTCGGCAAAAAAGAGGTCGCCGAAATGCAGGCAAAACTCAACAAAACGGATGAGTCCGACGATCTCGTCTCCCTCCCCCTCGGCGATGACTGACCGCCCCTCAGCCCCATCCCATGCCACTCATCGCCCCTGTCCGTCCGGCAGGGGCTTTCCGCTCATCCGCCACGCTCCCTTTGACGCCGCTTGGTGACCGACGTCGCCCCTAACAACTCGCATCGGCATCGGACGCGGATCCCTCTGCGCCCACTATGAAAAACCCCGTCATGGCGTTAACACTCTCACAAACGATAAGGAGACAAACCGTTCCTTCTACGAAAATCCCGCCAATTACGGCGTGATCTTGCCGGCGGCGAGTTGTCGCCCTTATACGAGCGTTGAATCCCTTTGCACGAACTTTGCATTTTAGATAAAGCGCGATCCCGCCCCCCCCCACGGCAAAAAATAATACGAACTCGTTTTCAGAGTTCGTATTATTCCCTAGTGGCGGAGAAGCAGGGATTTGTAAGGAGCGCGGTGCGCGACGGAAAAGCGAGGATGAGAGGTGAAACGGGAGAAGTGCGTGGTATTTCGTCGCGGTGCCGTTGATCAACGACCGTTGTGCGAGGAATAAGGTCATTCGCCGAACAACTCGCGTCAGCGTCGGGTGAAAATCCCTGCGATCATGCTATGGAAAATCCCACTCTTATAGAGTGGGATTTTGCTGGCGGAGAAGCAGGGATTTGAACCCTGGCTACGATTCACTCGTACTACTCCCTTAGCAGGGGAGCCCCTTCGGCCTCTTGGGTACTTCTCCGTGCCGAATATTTTGCTTGCATATGATAGCACAGTATCTGCGCGATGTCAACATTTTGAGGTCGGCGAAAATGAGGGGGTGGGACGGGAAGTGAGCGCGGCGGGCGCGAAGGCGGTGGAATGAGAGACGGAAGGAAGAGTACACTTCGGGCGCGGCGGCGGGAAACGGACAGGACGGGAGAGTGCGGCGGCAGTAGAAGAAGGGCGAGGCGGCGGGAAAGAGTGTGTGGTGTATGCGAACGATCGGCGGCGGGAGTGGGGCGGTAAATTTGAAGTCGGCGTGGGGCGGATGGGCAAAGAACAGAGCGGAGGGTAAAAGGCGGGAGAGGAGGGGACTCGGGGAGGAGAGGTGCGGGAGAGATCAGTCCGCGTAGCTTTTGCCGCTGACGTCGCGGGAGCGGTGTTCCGCAAAATACCACAGGCACCAGAAGGCGAGGGCGAGGAGCATGATCGCCGCGCCGGGTGCGAGCAGCCAGCCGTAGGCTTCCATTGCGAAACCGCCGCGTCTGTACGCGAGGTTGATCATCGTGCCCCAGGTGGGGGAGGAGACGCTGCCCAAGCCCAGGAAGCTCAGAGTCGCTTCGGTCATGATGCAGCCCGCGAGGGTGGTGATGTAGCGGGTGAGGATGACCTCTCCCGTATTCGGGATGATGTGACGGAAGGCGATGCGTGCGGGGGAGTAGCCCGCTGCGGTGAGGGCGTCGGCGAAGGGGAGGCACTTGATGTGGAGGACTTTTGCTCTGACGGCGCGTGCGGTGGTCACCCAGCCGAACACCGCGATGACGATGACGGTCTCTGCCAATCCGCCGCCCGCGAACGCAGCGATGACTATAGTGGCGGGGAGTTTCGGGATCATGGCAAAGAGATTGATGACGCCGTTTGCGAGCGCGCCGATCACCCCGCCGCTGCCTGCGGCAAGCCCGACAAGCACGCCGAGCGCGAGTGCGAGTGCGGCGGACGCCACACCCGTGAGCAGGGTGCGTCCCGTGGCGTAGACAAGGGATGTGAACACGTCCGCGCCCGCGTCGTCCGTGCCGAGGATGTGATCGGACGAGGAGGGGAGCCACGCATCGAAGGTGTCCGAGGGGGAGTAGGGTGCGAAAGCGGAGGGCGCGACGGCGGCGAGCAGGAACACGAAAAGCAGCAGGCAACCCGCCGCGAGCGCGGTGATCGCTGCTTTGTTTTCTCCCGCGAGGGGAAGGCTTTTGTGCGGACGGGAAATGTGTCTAGTGCGCACGGTTCTTCCTCCTTGCGGCGGGATCGGCGAGCAGGAGCAGCAGATCGGTGAGTACGGTCACGCCGAGTATGAACGCCGAGATGACGGTGAGGCAGCCTTGCAGGACGGGGTAGTCCAGGTCGCTCACCGCCTGAGAGACGAGCAAGCCCATGCCGTTGACGGAAAAGACGGTCTCCACGACGACGGAACCTCCCAGCATCGCGCCGAAGTTGAGTCCCGTCATGGCTAGGAATGGCTGCCCGACGTTGGGGAACACGTGGCGGAAGGAGAGGCGGGTGCCTTCCACTCCGCGGGAGCGCGCGTAGAGGACGTACTTTTCCTCGGATGCCTTCTCCGCGCTTGCGCGCAGCATCATGAACTTGGGAGGGGTGGTGGCAAGGACAAGTGTCGCTATCGGCAGGATGAGATGTGCGATACGGTCGAATAAACCCTCGATAGTGCCGACATCCATGCCGGGAGAAGAGAGGTTGCCGTAGGGCAACCAGCCCAGCCCGAAGGAAAAGACGACGACCAAGATCATGCCCGCGAGGAAGGTGGGGACCGCACCGAGAAGTGCCGCGCCCGTGGTCATCACGGTGTCCGTGATCCCTCTCGGCTTGCGTGCCGCAGCCAGCCCCGCGCCCATCGCCAGCAGGGTGGAGATGATGAGGGCGGGCAGGACGATCTGCAATGTGGCGGGCAGTCTTTCGCCTATGAGCGAGGCGACGTCGGAGTTGAGACGGTAGGAGAATCCGAGGCCTCCGCCGAACACATCGGCGAGGTAGTCCGCGAATTGTCGTGAGAGAGGTTGATCCAGACCGAGGGCGGTGTAGTAGGAGTCGTAAAGCTCCTGAGACAGTACCTCGGAGTCAAAGCCGGTGAGCAGGAATACGGGATCGCCGGGGAGCATCCGCGGCAGCGCGAAATTGACGACGAGGATCGCCAGAAACGCTGTCAGCGCGATGAGGATGTGGCGGAGGTATTTCTTCATTCCGGCACTCCGCGCTCACGCCCTGCCGAGAGTGAGCCATGTGGTCATGTTGATAAGCCCGAAGTCCGCGTCCGCGTGCGCGCCCGTCCATTCGGGGGAGAGCACCTGCAGCTGCGCATCCCAGAAGAGCGCGACGGCGGGGAAGTTGGCGGCGTACCATTCCTGGCACTCCTTTGCGGCGGCGCGGTAATCTTCCTCGGTGGCGGCGGCGGAGAGGCGGTCGAGTATGGCGTCGAACGCGGCGTCAAACACCTGCGACACACCTTGCACCGCGTGTCCGCCGTCCATATATATCGTGCCAAGCCCGCCCATCATTTTCATGCCGTTGGCGGTGTAGCCTATGATGCACGCCTGATGCGAGACGTTGCCGCCGCTGTTGGTGGTGGAGGCGCGGAAGTCGTTTTGGTTCATGGTCTTTATCGTCACCGAGATGCCCGCCTCTTCCAGCTGCAATTTCACCTGCCGCGCGTAACTGAGGTGCAACGCGTTGTCAGCGTTGACGGAGAGGGTGAAGGAGAGGGAGGGAAGTCCCGTGCGGGCAAGCCCCGCTTCGAGATGGGTGCGGGAGCGCGAAAGATCGCGCGAGAGCGTCTCGGTGTCCGGGGTGTAGCCCAGGGTGGTGGGAGGGACGAAACCCGCGTGGGGAGTTTCGGCATACTCCGAGGCAAAGAGGGAGGCAAAGCGGGAGTAATCCAGCGCGTACACCACGGCTTTGCGCAGGTCCGCATCGTTGAAGGGGGATGCGGAGGTGTTGAACGCCAGCACCGCGGGCAGATTGTCCGAGGCGACGGGGATGATGTTCGCCCGTCCGTTTTCGGCGAGCATGGATGCGAAGGAGGGTTCGACGCCGCCCGAATATTTCCATATGGTGTCGAGTTCCCCGTTCTTCATCGCAAGCTGCAGAGTGCCGTCCGAGGCAAAGAGGCGCACGACGACGCGTTTGACGGCGAGGTCCCCGTCATAAGGGTAGTGTTCGTTGGGGACAAAGGTGATGGTGCCCGCGTCTGCGGAGTAGCTCTCGAAGCGGTAGACGCCGCATCCCACGCGGTTCTCGGCGGGGGTGGCGGTCTCAATGGTCTTGCCGCGGTAGACGTGTTCGGGCATTATGCGCAGGACGGTCAGATCGGAAAGCGCGCGCACGTCCGCCTCGCGGTAGCGGAACACTATGCTCCCGCCGTCCTCCGAGACGTCTGCGGAGAGCAGCTTGGAAGGGGTGGTCTCTCCCGCAGTATCCGTCACGGAGGAGAGCCAGCCGCCGCTGTCGTGTGCGTCCGCATATTCGAGGGTGAAGAGAATGTCTGCGGCGTCCACGGGTTCGCCGTCATCCCAGCACATCCCCTCTCTCACCGTGAAGGTGTAGTCCCTGCCGTCCTCGGACACGGCATATTCCGCAAGCAGAGGGGAATAGGTGCCGTCCGTATTGCGCGCGACGAGGGCTTGTTGAGTCAGCCCCGCCGAGAGTTGATCGAAGTCGTAGTCGCTCCTGTCGGCGTGTTCTATGCCCGCCGAAGTGCCGATGACGAACTCGTCCGCATTTTTCCCGTCGCGGTTGCAGGCGGAAAGCACTCCCGCAAGCGCGGCAGTGACAAGCAAGAGCGCGAGACATACCGAAATGAGTTTTGCCGTCCTTTTCATTGTCCTTCCTTTCCCTCACGAGAGAGCGGAGAGCCTGCCCTCGTCCAGCAGCAGTATCCTGTCCGCCGCCGCGGAGAGCAGGGCATCGTCGTGTGAGATGATGATGAGCGACAGACCTCTCCTTTCGTTGAGGTCCGCGAGCAGACGCATGATCTGCGCCTGAGAGGTCATGTCCAGCATGGAAGTTGCCTCGTCCGCTATGAGGATATCGGGCGCGAGCGCGAGGGCGCGTGCGAGCGCGACGCGCTGTGCCTGTCCGCCCGAAAGTGCGCCGGGCAGCCTGTCCGACATGGAGAGGGGGAGTCCCACCAGCCCGAAAAGCTCCTCGCGCTTGGACGCCGCATCCCGCCTTCCCGCCGCTTCTCCCGAGAAGATGAGAGCTTCTTCGACAGCCCGTCCCACGCGTTGGACGGGATCGAGAGAATGGTAGGGAGACTGAAAGATCACCTGTATCTTCCTGCCGTGTTCCCTGTCGTAGCGGGGATGTTTCGCCGCGCTCCACAGCTCTCTGCCGTCAAGCCTGACGCTGCCGGAGTCGGGGCATTCCAAGCCCGTGAGGATGCGCGCTATCGTGCTTTTCCCCGTGCCGCTCGCCCCCGCGAGAGCCAGCTTTTCTCCGTCGTGCAGTTGGAACGAAATGTCCGAAAGCACGGTTGAAACGTGCTTTCTGTCTTTATAAAACGTCTTTTTCAGCGAAGTCACCGTCAGCATACGAAACACCTCGTCATGTGCCCGTCCTCCTCTTCTGCGGGAGGGAGGAAGGCTTGGCAGCGATTCTCCGCGACGGGACAGAAGGGATAGAAGGGGCAGCCCGATGACCGCGTTTCCCTGAGTGCGGGACGTGCCATCAGCCCCCGCGAGGGGAGTGCGTCCAGAAGGCTCACGGTGTATGGGTGGCGGGGACGGGCTATCACGTCGGAGGCGCGTCCTCTTTCCATGGCGCGCCCGCGCAGCATGACGAGGAGTTCGTCCGCGCCCGACGCCACAGAGATGTCGTGGGTGATGACTATGACGGCGGCGGCGGGAAAGAGCTTGCGCACGCTGCCGAGGAAGGCGTCCGCACCCGCACGGTCTATGCCCTTGGTGGGTTCGTCCGCGATGAGCAACCTGACATCTTTGCCGCAGGCTGCGGCAAGCACCACCTTTTGTGCCTGTCCGCCCGACAGCTCGAAGGGGTAGCGGGAGAGGAAGGTCTCGGGCGAGTCCAGCCCCGCCCTTTCCAGCCTTTCGCAAGCCTCCGCGCGGCGGCGTTCCCGCGGGACGCCCTGTCTTGCGAGGGATTCGTAAAGCTGAGTCGAGACTTTGAGGGAGGGGTTGAGAAATTCCGCACCGCTCTGCGGCACGAAACATATCTCCCTGCCGCGCAGGGCGGCGAGCTTTCTTTGAGAAAGCCCGATGAGTTCCTTGCCGTCCAGCGTCACGCTGCCTTCGGCGCGGCAGTTGGGGGGCAGCAGCCCCATCACGGCAAGCGCGGTCATGGTCTTTCCGCACCCGGACTCTCCGACCACGGCGAGGGTGCTTCCCGTTTCGGCGCGAAAGGAAAGGGAGGAGACGATGGTCTGCGCTCCCTCTCTGAGTTTCGCCGTGACGGTGAGTCCTTCCGCTGTCAAAGGCATTTTGTCTCTCCCGCACGCACCGAGATGCCGATAATATAAACCGCCGAAAACGACGGTTTATCTGTGAGATGCGTCATCTCAAATGCGTGTTTTGCTGTTTTATTTCTTTTTCCGCTCCTCATATCCCGCGGTGAAACGGAAGCACACGTTGCTCCCCGTGCGTCCCACACAGCAGATGCGCCCGTCCTTTTCGGAGTGGGCGATGGTCAGCCGTCTGCCGCATTTCACTTCGGATTTGTACTCTATCTCGAAGTCCGTCAGACGGTTGCGCGAGAGGAAATCCGCGCCCAGCGCGTCCTCCACCGCGTCGAGATAGCGGGAGTTGTTCATATGTCCGTTGATGTCCACGTCGCTGAAACGGACGGGGTGGACGAACACCTTTTCCGTCTCCTCCTCCCGCACTCCTTCGGGGAGGGGGAGTTCCGTCCCCGTGCGCACCGCGGGCAGTTTCACCCCGTACTTTTCGGGGAACGCCATCCTGCGCGTCTTTTCGTCCATCAGCATCCATATCGCGGACGCGCGCACGAGAGTTTCGCCCGCCTCCGTCGCCAGCTCGTAGTAGCGGGGGAAGAGCACATGCATCGTAGCTCCCGGCCAGGAGCGCAGCACCACTCTCTCGTCATATTCCGGCATCCGCGCGATCTCGGCGCGCAGCCGCACCACGATCCACAGCGCGCCGCGGTCCAAAGTCTTGTCCCGTCCCGCGCCGAGGGCTTCCGTGTGTGCTATGGCAGCCTCCTGAACCTCGCGCAGAAACACGGAAGTGCGCAGCTCCCGCAGCATATTCACGTCGTCCGCAAGGATCTTGCGGGATGCGGAATAGATCTTTTTCATTTCTTTTTCTTTTTGACGGCGGCGTCCACGGCGAAAACGACGTCCGCGACGGTGCGCAGCTTGCGCCACGTTTTGTCCGGGATCTTAATGTCGTAGTCGCTCTCGATCTCACAGATGAGCATGATGAAGTTGAGAGACTCGAAGCCGTCTATGTTGATGTTGGACTCCGGCGTCACGTCACCCAGCTGCTCCATGATCTTGGGCATGTAGCGGTGCGCGAACTTTATCACTTTTTCGTAGATCTGCTGTTGTTCCGGCGTAAAGACCGTTTCGCTCATATCCTACCTCGCTGATTTGTTTTAAAGCATCCATCTCTTCACTTTGCCCGTCGCCGTCCTGGGGAGGGGAGAGGGGGTGAGGAGAAGTTTGGTCACCTGCATGTCGAAGGGTTTGGTGCGGTTGAAGGCGGTGAGGCGGGCATTGAGCTCCTTTTCGTCCGCGTTGCCCTCCTTGTCGGGGCATATCGCGCACACCACGCCATCCTTCATGCACACCGCGATCTCCTCGACTCCGAGTGCCGCGGAAAGCTCGCTCTCCCATTCCGGCAGATAGATCTTGTTGCCGTTGGGCAGCACGAGGATGTCCTTTTTCCTGCCCGTGATGTGCAGCCTGCCTTCGCTGTCGAAGCTGCCCAGGTCTCCCGTGGACAGCACGCCGTCTTTCAGCACCGCCGCCGTCGCGTCGGGCAGTTTGTAGTAGCCCTTCATCATACATTCGGGACAGCGGATGAGGATCTCGCCGTCCTCGGCGAGGGTGATGGTGCTGTCGTGGCACACCGTCATGGCGAAGGGGTCCTCTCCCGTGCTTATCGCCACTCCGCTCGCGGTCTCCGTGAGACCGTAGCCGAAATGCACTTCATATCCCATGGCTTTCGCCGCGGCGAGCACCTTCTCGTCCACAGGTCCCGCGCCCACCAGAATGACGCGCAGTTCGGGGTTGAGGGCGCGCTTCGCCACCAGGAAGGCGGCAAGAGAGGGCACCACCGAGATCACCGTCGGCTTGAAGAACGCGCAGTCGTCAAAGAGGTGTCTCATGCCTCTTGAGAGCGACACGCACGCTCCCTGCGACAGCGGCCACATCATCGAGCATACAAAGCCGAACACGTGCGAGAAGGGCAGCATGGCGAGCAGGTTGTCGTCGGGACGGCACACTAGTTTGTCGTTGCCGTTCCACGCGCTCGCGCACATATTGCGTGATGTCAGCACCACCGCCTTGCTCGCGCCCGTCGTCCCCGACGTGAAGAAGAGCAGATCCCCTTCCCCCTCCGCCGTGGGTGTCACGACGTCGGAGAGTTTCACCGCCGCCGCCTCTTCCGCTGTGTAGGCGTCGTCGAGGATGTGCGCCACATCCGCATACACCGCCACCTTTTGCAGCAGCGCGCCTTCCACGGAAGGATCGATGAGCACCGTCTGTCTGCCCGCCAGCACGGATGCGAACATATCCCGCACCCAAGAGTAGGAGTTGACCTGATAGATCGCCACCGCGCCCTCGGAGAGGGCGGCGATCTCCGCCTTTCTTTCAAGCACGTCCGCGTAGAAACGCGCGTGCGAGACCGTCACCGTGCCGCCCTCCGCACCTGCGAAAACGAATGCGGGGCAGTCCGCCCTTTCGGCGGCGTTTCTTCTGAGCAGTTCATCAAACGAACGGAATTTCATTTTCACTTCCCCCTTTTCAACGATTATAGCATGTGCGGGCGGGGAATAAAAGAGAGTTTTCCGCTTTTTTTCTTTTTAACGGGCGGGAGCAAAGGACAGAATGCGCGTTGTATGCGGATAACTCCGTTCCGAGAGTTTTTGTCGTCGTTTTCGGTGTACTATGCGGCTTTTTCGGTGTTTACAAACAGTTTACAAGGTGTTATAATATACAAAAATACGGGGGAGTTCGGCGTATTTCGTTTCCCCGCGATTATAAGGAGTGGACATTATGAACAAAGACGCGAAGATCTGCATCATCGGCGGCGGTCCTGCCGGATTGTCTGCGGCAGTGCACCTCGAAAAGAAAGGCTACACCAACTACACCATCCTCGAAAAGGAGAATTGGGTGGGCGGCAAGTGCCATTCTCCCCACTATAAGGACAAGAGATACGAGATGGGTGCGATCATGGGTTGCCCCACCTACTATGCCGTGCATGAGCTGGAAGAGTTCGGCGGCGCGACGCACGAGGGCGGTCCCAAACTCGAACGCGGCTACCGTCGTCTCAACGGCAAGCCCTACGATCCCTTCGATCCCAAGCGCAATCCCTTCCTCATCCCCCGCCTGCTCAAGACCAAGAAGCAGGTGAAGAAGCTCGGTTCCATCCTCAAGACCAAGTATAAGGGCTATGAGTACACCGGTCACCGCGGAGTGGCGGAAGGCAGATACGACGGTTTCGATCCCGTCACGGGCGAGCATATCACGGGCGAGAACCCCAACCTCAAAGACCTTTCGATGCCCTTTGACAAGTTCTGCAAGATGAACGGCGTCGAGCTTTGCCAGGACATCTGGATCGCCCCCTTCACCGCATTCGGCTACGGCTACTTCGACGAGATCCCCGCGGCGTACGTCCTCAAATATCTGGACTTCGAGACCGCGATGTATTTCGTCAATAAGAATCTGTGGACCTGGATCGACGGCACGCAGAGCATCTACGAGTGCGTGAATGCCAAGCTCAAGAATCCCGCCCGTCTCGGTGTCACCATCGACAAGGTCACCCGCGAGAACGGCAAAGTGCAGGTCTACATCGGCGACACGGTGGAAGAGTATGACGCCATCATCGTCACCTCTCCCTTGCAGTTCCTGCCCGACTACTTCGACGCCACCGCCGAGGAGAAGGAGTATTTCTCCAAGATCGACTACGAGCGTTACGACGTCACTGCCAATGTCCTGAAGCCCGGCACCGACTATCCCGACATGTCCTACTACATCTTCGACAACATGAAGCCCGAACGCATCGGCAACCTCATGGTGTTCTATGTGCGTTGGAAGAAGAATCCGGATCAGGTCATCACCACCTACATCCTCCGCAACCACAAGGGCAAGGAACTCCTCTCCTACGAGAAGGGCAAGAAGCTCGCCGCCGAAGGTCTCGCCACCTGCGGCATGACCGTGGACAAGTGCGTCTACGAGCGCGACTGGTACTACTTCCCCCACGTCTTCGAGAAGGATTACGCCGCAGGCTGGTACGACAAAGTCGAAGCCATGCAAGGCAACCTCAACACCTACTACGCCGGCGAGATAATGAGTTTCGGCGATATGGAAGAGACTGTGCAGTACAGTAAGGATCTGGTCGCCCGCTTCTTCTGAACACCGCCATTTGGCGATCTGCTTTGTCAAAGCCCCTTCCGCAATGCGGTCACGTACGCAATAGTACGCTCCCTTTTGCGGAAGGGGCTTTTTCGCGCAGCTCATCCAAATGGCGGCGTTCAGCGAACTTGCAGCAGGAGCGTGCCGTGCTTGAACCCGACGTCTCTATTTCGGAGACGGAACTACGCGCCGCAAAGCCAAACTTTCACCGCGGATGCTTTGCGCCCGCGCTTGAAAGTCGCGGCGCGAATCTGCGACCTCGCAAGCTAGATGAACACCTAAATAGGGACGTTGCTCGTGCGCGTCGAGTCGCCCTCCTCGCCCCACGAGCGACGCTTTGTTAGTACTGTTCGCCGCTTGAATAAGTGAGTGCGAGACTCATACTATTTTCAAGAGGTGTTTTCATAAAGACGCAGTTTGCGCCTTTATGAAAAAGTTAGTACCGCATTTTAGGAGGAGGGAACTCTATTCCGAGTGGGGGAGGAGTCCCGTAGGGGAGGTGGGGGACAATAACTCCCATGTCAGAGGACGTCAGCCCGTTTTACACTCTCCGAGTACGACGTAAACTTTGAGCGGGCGCGTTTGAGCAAGATATTCTCTTGCTTGTCCGACAAAAAAGCGCGGAGGGGAGACCTTCGCGCTTTTCGGTGTTTTTGTGTGTGGGCGGTCAGTCGGCGGGGCTGACAAAGCAGGTCGCCGAATAAGGCGGTTTAGTTGTCGAGGGCTTCGAGGCGAATCTGTCTCTTCTCCTCTTTGGAGAGTTTTTTGCCTTTGCCGACGGGGCGGCTGTCGCCGTGTTTGACGAACGCCATGAGGATGATGGAGAGGGCGATGAAGATCGCGCTGTAGATGAAGAGTCCTTTGTCCTCAAAGGCGTCCATGACCATGCCGGCGAACATCGGGGTGACCGCCTGGGCGGACATGGTGGCGACGTAGTAGTAGCCGGTGTACTGTCCCACGGTGGCATCGGTGGAAAGCTCGACGACCATGGGCAGGGTGTTGACGTTGATGATGATGAGTCCGAAGCCGGCGATGAGGTAGAACAGCGCGAAGAGCACGGCGGGCAGCGCGTTGTCCTCGGGCTTGACGAAGGCGAAGATGAGCAGGAAGCTGATGATCGCCATGGCGAGACCTATCATGATGGTCTTTCTTCTGCCGAGCTTTGCCGCCATGTAGCCCACGGGGATGAAGGCTATCGCGCTGATGCCCATGCTGACGCCCGAGATGATGGACGCGACGCCCGCGTCGAGGTTCAACGCCTTGGTGGTGTAGACGGAGAGGTTGGAGGACACGGCGTTGTAGCCCATGAACCACATGAAGATGGAGGCAAGGATGAGCAGGAAGCTGACAAACCTGGCGCGTTCGCCGGAGGTCTTGGCGTTCCACCACTCTTTGGGCGTGCGGAGCTTTCTCGCCTTCGCCTTGGCGAATTCGAGGGCTTCGGGGGTGATGTCCGTCGAGCCGCTCTCATCTTCCGCGGTCTGCTCGTCTCGGGCGGGCGTGGCGATCTCTTCCTGCGCCGCCTTCTCGTCCGCGAGGACGGCGCCGGCAGCCGCCGCGGCGTCCGCAGCCGCGTCTTCGGCAGCCTGATCTTCGTCGGTCAAGCCGTATTGCTTGCAGATCTCGTGGCAGCGCTCCACCATCTTCTTTTCACGCACGAGCGCGAGGAAGCCCGCGAGCAGCAGCAACATGCCCGCCGCCACCGACGAGAAGATGATGACGTAATTTTCCAGCCGTTCGCCGAAGAGGACGACGGTGTAGATGAGGAAGGCTATCGCGCCGCCCACGCCGCCGCAAAGGTTGATGACCGCGTTGCCCTGCGAGCGCAGGGGTTTGGGCGTGACGTCGGGCATGAGCGCGACTGCGGGGGAACGGAAGGTCGCCATCGCAATGAGGACGAGGAGCAGGATGACCATATAAATGGCTATGCTCTTGTGTCCTTCCGCGGTGTTGGTCGCCTGGTCGTAGATCTGATCGCTGATCCAGGTGTTCATGCCGGCGGCGACGAACTTCTCGTAGTTCGCGTTGCTTATCCTGATGTCGTCGTATGTGTAAGCGCCGTCGTCGTTCCAGTCGTGGAGGGTGTAGCCGAGCTTCGCGGGATCCACCTCGGTGTCGAGGGAGACTTCCTCCCCGTCGTACTTATAGGTGGTGGCACCCAGCATACCGAGGAAGGCTTTTGTGGCGGTGAACTTGTCGTCGTAGCGGATCTTCATGAAATCGTCCGCCGTGAGATGGTTCTGCGCTATGTAGCCCATGTCGGCGTAGCTGCCCTCCCACTCGAGGAAGTCGGAGAGGCGCGCTTCCATGAATTCGTCGTCGGCGAGCTGCGCGAGATAGCGGTTCTCGATGTCCATCGCCTTCTCCTGCTGTCCGAGCGTGGAGACGGGGACAAAGACCATCAGGATGACGGAGGCTATGGTGCCTATGACGATGAAAGGCGTCCTTCTGCCCCATTTCTTGACCAGCTTGCCCTTGGCGTTGTCCGAGATCTTGCCGAAGAGGGGGAGCATGAAGAGGGAGAGCAGATTGTCCAGTCCCATTATGAGGCCGCGGACGGTGTTGGAAAGACCGTAAGCGTGTTCCAGGAGCAGCGGCACGACGAAGTCGTACGCCGTCCAGAAGATCATGATGATGGCAAATGCGAAACCGACCTTGAAAGTCTGCGCGTAATCCAGTTTGAGCGGCTTTTTAGGCTCGCCGCCCTCCGCACCGCTCCCTTCGTCAACGATCGGCTCGTCGATCGCGGCAGCATCCGTTTCGGGCATTTCGGCAACACTGCCGACGCCGTTGATGTTGTCGTCCATAAAACCCTCCTTATCCGCGCACGCGCACGGCGCACGCTTTAAACAAAATTATTATACCTTATCCCCCCGCCCCGTGTAAAGAACAGATTTGTCGCAGGGTGTAACTTTTATGTAATATTTTTCCTTTTCGGTAAGGCGAGGGCTGTGCGCGTCCCGCCATCATCATCCCCGCGCGGCGCGGGTGGTGCGCATCCCGCCCGCATGATTCCCCTGCGGCACGGGGAGAATGCGAAAAAAAAGCCGCCCCGTTAAGGGACGGCTTTCATCCGTTGTGAGCGGCGTTACGCCGTCTTTTTCTTCAGGCTCTTCAGGAAAATGAGGGAGAAGAGCAGGTGCAGCACGCCGATGACGGCGGGTGCGAGCAGCAGGAAGTTCAAGTCACTGACGACGGTGTTCATGAAGTAATCGCCGATGGCGTCAAAGCCCGCACCGTCCGCGCCGAGCAGAGGCGAGAACAGGATGCACACGGACACCGCGAGCAGACCGAGCGCGAGTATGAGGTGCAGGAGACGGGGATACTTCTTCACGATGAAGCCGATGAGGGCGAGCGCAGCCGTGAGCGCGGCGAGCAGGAAGAAGATGACGGGCAGCACTTCCAGAAGTCCCGTTGCGATGTCCTCGGCGAAGGTCTCTTTGAGAGCCTCGGCATACAGCTCGTCGTTTGCGATGTCGGAGAGGATGCCCACGCCGTCGAATGCCTCCAAAGCGGAGAGGAAGTCACCCGCTTCGAGCGCGGTGCCGTTTGCGATGTCCTCCATGGTCGCACCGCCGGCATCGGCATAGAAGTGACCGAGGACGGAGCAGACCAAAAGCAACGCGGCGAAGATGAAGATCATCACGTTCCTGGATCTGCCGGACTTTTTCTTGGAGGCTGCAAGGGCGCGCGCCTCTCTCTTTGCCGCTTTCTCGTCGGGCGCGGACGCCTGGACGGGAGCGGTGTAGACCGGTTCGCTCATCTGCGCGTAGGGGTTCTGCGGCGTAAAGGTGGGCTGAGCTTGTGCTATGGCATTGTTGCCGGGCAGCTTGACGCCTATCGTCACCCCGCAGTTGGGGCATCTGACTCTCTGCCTGTAACCTTCCGGAAGGTCGGCGGCATTGGCAGGCGGCTGAAAACAGATTTGCGCTCTGCAGCTTGGACATCTGGTGTACATACGCAGTCTCCTTGTGGATTATTATACACTGACATTATAAGGTGGTATGCCGACAAAGTCAACGGCAATCGAAATTTATTTTTGCCTGAATGCGGAGAGTTGCATCCTCGGCGCGGGTGTGTTATCATAATCCCGATCGGGTGCGGCGAGAGCCGATGATCGGGAAGCCGGGTGAAAATCCCGCACAGCCCCCGCTACTGTAAGGTGAGACGGATACTGCCATTCCTGCCGCGCAGGGAGAAGGCACCGCGGCGAAAGCCGACCGAAGTCAGGAGACCGGCCCGACAAAAAATAAAGCGGTTGTTTCGGTGGGAGACGACGGCGTGTTTTCGCCTTGCCTTCCGCAGAAAGAACGGGAGGTTTTTTCATGAAACAAACAACGTTGAAGAGGCTTGGCCTCATACTCGTCTGCCTCGTGCTGGCGAGCGCAGTCGCAGTCACGTTCGCCGCGTGCAACGACACTTCCTCTCTCGAGGAGATGATCCGCGACCTGCAGGAGCAGGTGGGCGACATTCAGACCCAGCTCGGAGACAAGAACATAACGGTGTATCTCGGCGACTACGCCATCTCGGTCACGACGCGCGAGGTGTATCTCTCCGGCGCGCTCGACGAGATGTACGACCAGGGCAGGCTCACCGTCATGGATGCGGACAACACGGGATACGGACGTTTCCTGCACAAGCTCGAGTACTCTGTCGATGTGTACGACGACGAGGGGAATTATGTGGAGACCAGGGTGTACGGCTCCGTGTCGGACGAGAAGGCGAACACGTATATCGCCGTCTACCACACCATTGACAACGACAGCCTGAAGGGCACCGATTACGAGACGGGCGCGATCGTCACGGACAAGTTCGACGGGAAAACTTTCTGGTACTCCACCCTCGGCATATCCTCTCTGCCCGTGTATGACGGCGCGGCATACAGGTTTGTCGTTGAGTCCTATTAAAGACTTTATCATTTCGTTTTGATGTCCGAACGTCGGTTTTTGCGCAAAACGGCCCCTTTGACGGGG
Organism: uncultured Clostridia bacterium; assembly: GCA_944358385.1. GTDB lineage: Bacteria > Bacillota > Clostridia > Christensenellales > CAG-917 > Limadaptatus. Next base: position 42,562 of record CALVQW010000003.1, on the reverse strand, counting down.
GGCGCCGCAGGCGCGGAAGATGGCGGAGAGGGGGGTCTCTCCCCCTCCCGTCCGCGCGGAAAAAGGAGCAGGCTCGCGGCGGAGTACGTCGTGAAAGTCGCGGTCATGTCCGCGCTCCTTACCGCGCTCAAATTCGCGCTTTCCTTCATCCCGAATGTCGAAGTCGTCACCCTGCTCATCATGGTGTACGCGGCTGTGTTCGGCGCGGCGTACACGTTGCCCGCGGTGGTCGTGTTCTGTGCTGTGGAGATCGCCATATACGGCGTGGGGAGTTGGGTGATCCTCTACTTCATTTATTGGCCCATGCTCGCGGCGGTGAGCTGTCTGCTCTTTGCAAAAAGGCGCAACATCTTTCTCGCCGTGGCTGTGGCGGTGGTGATGTCCGCGCTTTTCGGAGTGCTGTCCGCCTGCTGCGACACCCTCTACGTCGCCGTCGGGCTGTACGAGGGCGACCTCGCGCACTATTGGCTGGCATACTACGTCAGAGGGCTTTATTTCGATCTTGTCCACGTCGTGTCCAATTTCATCGTAATCGCGGTGCTGTTCAAGCCTCTGTGCGCCGCGGGGGACAGGCTGATGCGGAGGGGCGGGGGAAGGTAGTCCGGGGCGGAAAATGGCGGATCCCGCCGCAAAATGGCGTCATCCGCCGCAAAAAGGGACTTCTCGTCGCAAACAGGCGTTTCCGGCAGTAAAACATCGTTTTCACACACAAAATGACGCATGCGGACTGCTTTTGTCGCCGCCTTCCGAAAGGGTGCGGAAGGGTGTTATATTGGTGCGCGGAGGCAGTTATGGCAAACGTCAGACATCCCGATTGTATCATCAGAGACTTGGCAAGAGAAGCGAAAAACAGGTTGCGCGAAGGGGCTTACGACAGAGAACTCGCGCGTTCCGTGCCGCAGGGAGTCAGCCTCTCCCAGCGCAGGATGTACATACGCCTCAAAGAGTTGCTGGACAGAGGCGAGGAGGTGGTGAATCCCATCAGTCAGCTCGCGGATGCCGACCTGCTCTCCCGCCTTTCCCACGACGAAAGGCAGAGGTATATCCTGCGGCTCGCCGCGGATTATGCGGCGATGAAGAGGGAGCTGGACTGTCGGCTTGCGGCGAAATGACCTCCCTGTGCCGCGCTTTGCGCGCGCGTTTTCCCCGCTCGAAGAGGGCGGGGAATTTTTTTTGCAGTGCGGCGAGCGCGACTCGGAGCATCTTTCCGCCCGCCGCCACGGAGAGAAGGTAGGCGATCGCGCAGTAAAGGGTGAGCTGTCCACGCGCTCCCGTCTCGACGGAGAGGAGAAAGAGGAGGGCGATCCCCGTCGTTGCGACAAAATCCGCCGTTATGCGGCGGATGGGACGGGAGAGGGGGAGATAGAGCAAAGTGAGCGGAGATGCGGCAAAGCCGAACGCCGCCGCCGTCAGCGCGGCAGCCAGCTGCGCTCCCCAGGACGCTCCCGCCGTCATTTGAAGATGCGCTTGAAGAAGGAGACGGGATCGGGAGCCGCGGAGTAGCGCATGGACGTGACGTACCCCGACGCGCTGAACCTTCCCGTCTCCAGGTCCAGCCCTTTGACAGCGAGGTCGTGTCCCGTCACCGATAATGTCTCGCCTTCGAGTTCTATGGCGATGAGTTTGTCCGTGAATGTGGGTACCGCTTTCACCCCCGTGACGGTGAGCAGGCGGTGTTCCGAGAGTTGTACGGAATGCGGACGCGAGGTCGGTTTCATCTCTTTTTCGGGCATAAGGTCTCCTTGCGCACTGTCGTGCGGTAAAGCGTATGCGGCGGCGGACGGAGATATGACGGGCGGGCGCATACGATTGACAACGGACGGCAAAAAGAATACAATGATTTGACAATATCACTCCGCGTACGGACGCGCGCAGAGGAGCGCAAGTGAAAAAGGTTCAGCCCAAAAGATACCGACTCGACGTTTCGGCACAGTTCTATCCCATCATCTCCACCAAGAAGTCGCAGAGCCTGTTCAGGCTCTCCGCAGTTATGGAGAGAGAGGTGGACAGGGAGACGCTGCGCCTTGCGGCGGAGGACGTGCTTAGGCGTTTTGTCACCTTCAAGGTGCGACTGCGCCGCGGTTATGCGTGGTACTATTTCGAGGAAAACGACGCGCCCGTACGCATATTCGAGCCTACGGGCAGGTTGCTCCGTCCCATCGACACTAAGGAGACGGGGGGCTACCTTTTCCGCATCTCGTGCGGGGGGAAGGTCATCGGGTTCGAGGTGTTCCACGCCGTGTGCGACGGCATGGCGGCGTTGGAGTTTCTGAAAGCGTTGGTGTGGCGTTACGCTCAGCTTTCGGGCGCGCCCGTCACGGGACACGAGGGAGTGATCGACATCGACGCGTCTCCCACCGAGGAGGAGGCGGAGGACGCCTTTTACCGCTACTACCGCCCCATACGCTTCGGCGATGTGGACCTCAAAGGGCTGATGGGAGAACTGCCTTTGCTGCTGCCCGGCACTATAGCGGAGGAGGGCTACGGCGGGACTTACCGCACCGTTGCGGCGGCGGAGATAGCGAGCAAAGCCGCAGGGATGGGCGCGTCCTTCACGTCCTTCATGTGCGGGGTGCTTGCGTGCGCCATAGAGAGGATGTCGGGCGGGAAACGCCCCGTCGTCGTCATGGTGCCCGTCAATCTGAGAGGGATGTTCCCTTCCGCGACGATGCGCAATTTCGTCAATTTCGTGCGGCTCACCTTCCGTCCGGACGAATGCGCGACGGCGGGGGATTACGTGCGTTCCGCGACGGAACAGCTCAAAGCCAAGGCGACCAAAGAGGAGATGGAGAAGTTCTTTGCCACGACGGTGAGGACGGAAAGATCCTTCATCCTCCGCATCGCGCCCTTGTGGCTCAAGATCCTGGGCGCGAGGATAGGGCGGTTTTTCCTGAAATCCCGCCAGACCATCATTTTCAGCAACCTGGGCAGGGTGCGCATCCCTAAGGAATGCGGGCTGGAAAGAGTGCTTTTCAACCTCAACGTCTCCAAGCGCGCGAAGGTCAACATCGGCGCGGCGACGGTGGGGGAGGAGACTACGGTGGCGTTCACCCGTTCCGTCACGGAGAAGGCGGTGGAGGAGGAGTTCGGGAAGGTCATGGGGGAGCTTGGGATAGAAATGAGACCGATCGAGGTCTGTTGACAAAAACGGCACTTTACCGTCAGAAATGAACGGATGAACAGAGGAAATATGAAAAAATTTAACTCCGATCAACTTCGTAAAGCGTATCTGGATTTCTTCGTGGAGAGGGGGCATGCGGTCATTCCCACGGCGTCGCTCGTGCCCGAGAACGATCCCACCGTGCTTTTCACCACGGCGGGCATGCATCCCCTTGTCCCTTATCTTCTCGGCGAGAAGCACCCTGCGGGCAAGCGGCTCACGGACGTGCAGATCTGCGTGAGGACGGGGGATATCGACGAGGTGGGCGACGCGTCCCACTGCACCTTCTTCGAGATGTTGGGCAACTGGTCTCTCGGCGACTATTTCAAGCGCGAGTCCATCTCGTGGAGCTTCGAGTTCCTGACCGAGGTGCTGGGCATCCCCAAGGAGAGGCTTGCGGTCAGCGTGTTCGGCGGCGACGAGGACTGCCCCCGCGACGACGAGAGCGCGGAGATCTGGAAGAGTCTGGGGCTGCCGGAGGAGAACGTCTTTTTCCTGCCCAAGAAAAATAATTGGTGGGGACCTGCGGGACAGACCGGTCCCTGCGGTCCCGACACCGAGATATTCCTGGATACGGGCAAGCCGAAGTGCGGGGAAGATTGCACTCCCGCGTGCGACTGCGGCAAGTATCTTGAGATCTGGAACAATGTTTTCATGCAATATTACAAGGACGCCGAGGGCAGGCTGAACCCCATGGAACACAGGAATGTGGACACGGGCATGGGGCTTGAACGCACCCTCGTCACCCTGAACGGCTATTCCTCCGTCTACGAGACGGACGTGTTCGATTTTGCGATAAAGAGACTGGAGGAACTCTCCGGCAAGAAACACGGCGAGGAGGAGGAAAGCACCGTCGCCATGCGCATTATTGCGGATCACACCAGGACCGCCACCTTCCTCATCGGCGACGTCAAGCCCGTCTCTCCCTCCAATGTGGATCAGGGCTACGTGCTGCGCCGTCTCATCCGTCGTGCCATGCGCTATTGCCGCGTGCTGGGCGTGGAGTTCGAGGCGATAGGGGAGCTTGCAATGCTTTTCGTGGACAAGTATGCTGCGGTCTATCCCAACCTCGAAGAGGGAAGATCCCGCATCGCCGAGGAGCTTGAGACCGAGAAAAACAAGTTCGCAAAGACCATAGAGCAGGGGCTTAAAGAGTTTGACAAGATCCTCACTCACATCCCCGTGGGCACCTTCCCCGGCAAGACGGCGTTCCGCCTTTACGACACCTTCGGTTTCCCCGTCGAGATGACGGAGGAGCTGGCGAAAGAGCGCGGTTACGTCCTCGACCGCGCTGGCTACGAAAAGGCGTTCAGGGAACATCAGGAGAAGTCCAAGGCTGGCGCGGAGCAGAAGTTCAAGGGCGGTCTCGCCGACGGCGGCGAGCAGACCGCGAGGTTGCACAGCGCGACGCATCTGCTCAACTATGCTTTGAAAAAGGTGCTGGGCGACGAGAGCATCTCCCAGCGCGGCAGCAACATCACTCCCGAAAGGCTGCGTTTCGATTTCAACTTCCCCCGTCCCCTCACTCCGGAGGAGGTCAAGGCTGTCGAGGACGTCGTCAATGCCGAGATCGCATCCGCATCCCCCGTCGTTTGCGAGGAGATGACGGTGGAGGAGGCTAAGGCGCGGGGCGCGGTGGGCGTTTTCGGCGACCGCTACGGCGATGTCGTCAAGGTGTACACCATCGGTCACAGCATGGAGATATGCGGCGGTCCGCACGCCGCCAACACCGCCGAACTCGGCAAATTCCGCATCGTGAAGGAGCAGAGTTCCTCCGCGGGCGTGAGAAGGATAAAGGCGGTGCTGGAATGATTCTCGTCGACTCGCACGTCCACACAAGGTTTTCCTCTGACGGCAAGGATCCCGTCCGCGACATCGTCGCCGAGGCTAAGGCGAAAGGGCTTTACTATCTCGCCACCACCGACCACCTCGACTACGATCTGAAATTCGGGCACAACCGTTCCCCCATCCCGTGGAAGCACATCGACCTTGCTGCCTACAAGGCGGAGTGGGAGGAGAGTGCGGCAGCCCTTCAAAGGGAAGGCGCGCCTCTCAAATTCCGCTTCGGCATAGAGGCGGGGTTCTCCCCCGAGCCGCAGGTGATAGAGAAGTATCAAGAGCTGTTCGAGCGTATGCAATTCGACGTCGTCATCAACTCCGTGCACTTTGTCAACGGCTGGGACGTCTATTTCCCCAACGCCTTCTTCTTCAAGTCCAGACGGCGCATGTACGGGGACTATCTCGACCTTGTGCTGAGAAGCCTCGACGCCCCCTATGAATATGATATAGTCGCTCACATCGGCTACGTCACACGCAACGCGCCGTACAAAAAGAAGGTGCTGGAATACGCCGACTTCCCGGAGAAGTTCGACGCCATCCTGCACGGCATCATCGAGCGCGGCAAAGCCCTCGAAGTCAACACGCACACCTCTCTCTTCCCCACCGAGGAGATCCTCCGCAAATATTACGACTACGGCGGCAGAAAGCTCTCCTTCGGCTCGGACTCTCACCATGCGGAGCTTTGTAAGGATTACGAAAAGACCTGCGCAATGCTGAGGGACATCGGATTCACCCATTTCTCGGTGTTTAGCGCACACCGAGAAGAACTCATCCCGATCTAAATTTCCGATGACGCTATTTGGCGAATAACTGCGTCAAAGCCCTCCCGCCCTGCGAGTTACGTACGACTAAGTACGCGCCTCTTGTGCGGGAGGGCTTTTCCTTGTTCTTCATCCAAATATCGTCCTCGGGCTTTGAAAGAGACCGCCAAAAGACACCGTCGGGCTTTGAACAGCTTGAGCGGGCGTCTTTAAACACGACGCACACTTATTCGGAGAAATTTAACGTGCACTTTGAGCGGGCGTATTTGAGTACGACGTTTCTTATTCGGAGACGGAATCGGAGCCGCAGGGCGGCGACTATTTGAGTGCCGAACCGTGAGGTCCAGCGATCGCTGCGCTCCGCGCCGATCGCGTCGTGCCGCACCGAAGGTCTAGCGATCGTTGCGCCCTGTGCCGATCGCGTCATTCCTCCGCTTAGTTATGTGAGTGCGAGAAATAAACTTTTGTAGAGATGTACAGTAAGTCCCGCATGATGCGAGGAGTGGACTCTCACGGGGTCCCCGCCGAATGAATATTCGGAAGGGGAAAAGGAGCAGCCGTGCGACAGATAAGCGGCGAAGGTAACGCCGCCGCGCAAGCCGAGTGCGTGCTGCGACGCCACGGGGGAGGAAAGCCCGAAGGGAAGGAGGGGGACAATAACTCCCATGTCAGAGGACGTCAGCTTATTTTACACTCTCTGAGTACGACGCACACTTTGAGCAAGCGCACCCGAACCCGCCGCACACTCCGAGCGGGCGTATTTTGCCCCACACACGCATAAAACCTTAAAAAATTTGAGTGTGTCTTGAAAAACATAGAAAACACTTGACATAGTAGGGGGGGGGGTAACTTATAATCGTAAATATAAATTGGCGGCTGTCAGCCGCTAAAAAGGAGGAAACGGATGAGGAAGAAATTGTTTTTGGTGCTTGCGGTAGTGTGTCTCGCCGCCGTGTTTGCCGGAGTGTTTGCCGCCTGTAACGATAATGACGGGAAGAGCGGCGGAAACGTGGGCGGCGCCACGCAAGGGTTGGTGTTCGAGAAAGTGGACGACGGTTATGCCGTGACCGGCTATAACGGGTTCGCAAGCGACATCGTTATCCCCGAAAGCTACGAGGGCGAACCCGTGACGGAGATAGGAAAGAGGGCTTTTGAAGGGAATGAAAGGATCAAGTCGGTCGTTATCCCCGACAGCGTGAAAACGATAGGCGCGTGTTCCTTTGACGGGTGCATGGCGCTTGAGTCCGTTACCATCCCCGACAGCGTGACCAACATAGAGAGCGACGCGTTTTACGTCTGCCCCTCGTTGACCGCCGTGCACATCACGGACATAAGCAAATGGGCGGCGATAGACTTTGAATACGGCGGAGCAAATCCGCTTTATAAGGACGCCACGCTTTATTGCAACGGCAAGGCGGTGCAGGGAGATATAACCCTCAGCGGCATTACGCGGATAGGTGACGGCGCCTTTTACGGGTGCGACCGCATAACCTCCGTCACGATAGGCAGAGGAGTGACTCAAATAGGTTCGTCCGCTTTTAACGGGTGCACTTCGCTCGGGTCGGTCACCTATCTCTCAACCAAAGCAAACTGGGCAAAAGTGAACATCAAGTCCTCTTCCTGGAATGACGGTTGCCCGTTTGACGTGGTGAAGTGTACGGACGGCAATGTGCTCGTCTGACGGCTAAGAGCAAAGAGGCGGAACTCAACCCCGGGCGAAAATCAGGGATTTTCGCCCGGGGACCCCGATTTTATCCCGTCACCATGTGTCCCAACGCGTTCCTGAACGTGAGAGGGGATGTAGAAAAAGCGCGGAGCTTTTGCTCCGCGCTTTTGGTGTGTTTGGTTTGATTATGCGCCGTTTTCCGCGTTCCGACGGGCTATTTCACCATTTCGATGAGGCGCAGGGCGCGTTTTAAGGCGAGCTTGCTGTTCACTTTGAATTGGAAGGGCACTTCGGCGTACACCTTCTTGTGTCCCGTCGCGGTGTGGGGCATCTTGCCGTCGTTGAACTCGGGGGCGTCGGGATCGAGGGGAAGGTTGATCCTCAGTGAGCCGCCGATGATGGTGATCTTCGCAACGATGTCTCCGTTCCTGCGGTAGGTGTCGCATTGGCGGGAGATGCGGCTCTTGATCTTGGGCGTGCCTTTGGGAGTGGTGGTGAGAGCCTCTTTCAGCACGGCGTAACGCTCCTTCACGATCTCATCCGAGAGGGCATATTTCTCCGCAAAGCTCAGGCTCTTTCTCGCCGCCTTTCTCTTCATCACGTCCTCGACGTCCACGGTCTTGCCGAGTGCGATGAGGGTGTCCGCTTCCGTGGCGTTCTCCGCCGCGTCCTCTGCGGCATCCGCGACGGCGGCGTCCGCCTCGGCGAGAGCGGCACTCTGTTCGGCGGCTTTTTCCGCCTCCACCATCCTTATGTACGCGTTGGCGCAGGGCGCGTCCTCCGCCTTGTTGCAGTAGGCGCAGTAGATATAGCTGCCGCACAGATCCCTGCCGGCATCCTCCGAGCCGAGCCACTTCTCGACATCGAGCTTTTGTTGCAGACCTTGAGTGTACATCTCTTCAGACATATGTTCACCGAAAATCAGAGTTTTCCGCATTCTGTCCACGCGGATCTACAAGAGGATAGCGCAAACGGGAGACAGATGTCAAACAAAACGCACACACCCTTCCATTCATTTTCGATAATATTCCCGCTCCGCGTCCGTCCTCCGCTTCCGCGCGAATACGCATTTACGACAAAAGCACCGGCTTTAAATATTCAAGCGGCGAGGAATGTAGCCTTCCTTTTGGACGCAAAAGGAAGCAAAAACGCCCAGGGGGAATTTTCCGAGTATCCCCCCGGGAATCCCAAAACTCCTCATACCCCCATAAGCAAGATATGAAACTAAGAGAGCCATTCGCCCCCTTGTCAAAGGGGGCAAAAGGGAAACTTCAACAAGCGGATAAATGAGTTAGAGGAGAAAAACATACGAAAGGGCGGAGCAAGTATTTACAAAAAATTAGGCAAAGCGTGTAAGCGTGCGAAAGAGAGAGTGTTGGAGAGAGTATATTTGTAATTAAGGCGGACGGCAAGAAGTGCCGTCCGCAGTTTTTAATTTTAACTTGACGGCGTTGTCAAGGGCGCGAAAATTTTTGCCGGCTTTGCCTGCAAAATTTTTCGGCGCAACTCCTTGACAAAAAGAGTGTAATAGCGCAACTCCTGCCGGTGTAAAGATGTCTACTTATAGGGCGGGCGGGTGGGGTACACTTGTGACGTACACTTATTCGAAGCGTTTTTGAGCACGACGAACACTCTTTCGGAGACGGAACTACGCGCCGCAAAGCCAAACTTTCACCGCGGGCGTCTTGCGCCCGCGCTTGAAAGTCGCGGCGCGGATCTGCGATCTCGCAAGCTAGACGAGAAATTAAGTAGAGATGTCGCTCGTGCGCGTCGAGTCGCCCTCCTCGCCCCACGAGCGATGCTCAACCGGTACCGGTATCCGCTTAGTTATGTGAGTGCGATTACCAAAAATTTTGGTAAAATTTAAAAGTCAGTCCCGCATTTTGGGAGGAGGGAACTCTATTCCGAGTGGGGGAGGAGTCCCGTAGGGGAGGTGGGGGACAATAACTCCCATGTCAGAGGATGTCACCCGTTTTACACTCTCCGAGTACGACGCGAACTCCGAGCAAGCGTCTCCGAGAACGATGCAAACTTTGAGCGAGCGTTCCCGATCACGACGCACACTTTGAGCAAGGTTTGAGCGAATGAGTGCCCCTGCATTTTCACGGCGCGAATGGCAAAAAATGATGCGGTACAGCGGGATCCCGCGGGAGAAAGCTTTGATTTCTCGTGAAGTGGCAAAAAAAACGCCGCCCGAGTGGGCGGCGTTTGCGTCATTCGGCATTATTTTTTGCCGGGTTTCCAGTTGGACTCCGCTTTGCGTGCGTAGAAGGCGCGCTTGGCGGCGGCGTCCTGTTCGTTCTTGGCGAAGAGGATCTTTGCCGCGTCGGGGTTCTGTTTGACGAGGGAGGCGTAACGCACCTCGCCCATGAGGAAGGACTGGTAATCCTCGGTGGGTTCCTTGCTGTCCAGCGTGAAGGGGTTGGCGTCGGTGTCGACGAGGGCGGGGTTGTAGCGGAAGAGCTGCCAATAGCCCGTGTCCACCGCTTTCTTCATCTCCAGCTGGGACTTGGTCATATTGATGCCGTGGTTGATGCAGGGTGCGTAGGCGATGATGATGGAGGGGCCGTGATAGGCTTCCGCCTCGGCGAACGCCTTGACCACCTGGTTCATATCCGCGCCCATGGAGACCTGCGCGACGTAGACATAGCCGTAGTCCATGGCGAGCAGAGCGAGGTCCTTTTTCTTGGTGCGCTTGCCGGTGGCGGCGAATTTCGCTATCGCGCCGGTGGGGGTGGACTTGGACGCCTGACCGCCGGTGTTGGAGTACACCTCGGTGTCGAGGACGAGGATGTTGACGTCCTCACCGCTGGCGAGCACGTGGTCCACGCCGTTGTAGCCGATGTCATACGCCCAGCCGTCGCCGCCGACGATCCACACAGACTTCTTGATGAGGCAGTCCTTGCGGGCTTCCACTTTGTTGAGGAGGTCGAGGGTGATGCCGTTGGCGTTGGCTTTCTCTTCGGGCAGGAGAGCGAGGACTTTCGCCGCGGCTGCTTTGGAGAGTTCGCCGTCGTCCTTGCCGTCCATCCACTCGGTCATTGCTTCCTTCATGGCGGGGGAGATGGTGTCCAGCCCGATGATGTTGGTCATGATGTTGTTCAGCACGTTCCTGCGCGCCTGATAAGCCAGGTGCATACCGAAGCCGAACTCCGCATTGTCCTCGAAGAGGGAGTTTGCCCATGCGGGACCTTGTCCCTTGTCGTTCTTGGCATAGGGGCAGGTGGGCGCGCTTCCGCCGTAGATGGAAGAGCAGCCGGTGGCGTTGGCGATGATCATCCTGTCGCCGAAGAGCTGGGTGATGAGCTTGACGTAAGGAGTCTCACCGCAACCCGCGCACGCGCCGGAGAACTCGAAGAGAGGCTTCTTGAACTGGCTGTTCTTGACCGTTGCCATCTTGTCGGCGGGGATGGGAGCGGAGGTCTCTTTGAGGGAAGCCGCATAGTCCCAATTCGCCGCGTCCTTCTCGATGGATTCCGCAATGGGGATCATCCTGAGAGCCTTTTCCTTGGCGGGGCAGACATTGACGCAGTTGTTGCAGCCGGAGCAGTCGTAGGGGCTGACCTGCATCCTGAACTCATATCCCTTGAAGCCGATCGCCGCCTTGGTGACGAAGCTCTCGGGCTTGTCGGCAAGCTCTTCCGGGGTGGCGAGCACGGGACGGATCGCCGCGTGCGGGCAGACGAGAGAGCAGCGGTTGCACTGGATGCACTTGGTCACATCCCATTCGGGGACGCTCACCGCGATGCCGCGTTTCTCGAACTTTGTCGTGCCGGTGGGGACGATGCCGTCGGGAGAGAACGCGCTGACGGGGAGTTTGTCGCCTTCCTGCGCGATGATGGGCGCGATGAAGGTCTTGTAATATTCGTCGTCGGGGACGGGCAGAGGATCCGCACCCGTCGTGGTGGTCGCCCAGCTCTCGGGGTAGTTGACCTCTTTCAGAGACGCGATGGCGTTGTCGATGCAGTCGCAGTTCATCTTGACGACGGCGTCACCCTTTCTGCCATAGGTCTTTTTGATGGCTTCCTTCATATACTTCTCGGCGTCGGCATAGGGAATGACGTTGGCGAGCTTGAAGAATGCCGCCTGCATGACGGTGTTCACGCCCTTGCTCGCGCCCAGCTTGGTGATGACGTCGAGACCGTCCAGAGTGTAGAACTTGATGTGCTTTCTTGCGATCTGGTTCTTCATCTTGGCGGGGAGCTGCTTGTCCATCTCGTCGGGAGACCAGATGCTGTTGAGCAGGAAGGTGCCGCCCTCTTTGAGGTCGGAGAGCATGTCGTAACGCAGCACGTAAGACTCGTTGTGGCATGCCACGAAGTCCGCCTGGTCGATGAGGTAGGTCGCGCGGATGGGCTTGTCCGAGAAACGCAGGTGGGACACGGTGAGTCCGCCGGATTTCTTGGAGTCGTAGGAGAAGTAGCCCTGCGCGTACTTGTCGGTGTGGTCGCCGATGATCTTGATGCTGTTCTTGTTCGCGCCCACGGTGCCGTCGGAGCCGAGTCCGTAGAACTTGCAGGAGATGGTGGAAGGATCCGCGACGTCGATCTTCTCCTTGATCTCGAGAGAAGTGCCGGTCACGTCGTCGATGATGCCCACGGTGAAGTGGTTCTTCTTGCCTTCGGACATGTTCTCGTACACCGCCGCCGCCATGGAGGGGTTGAACTCCTTGCTGCCCAGGCCGTATCTGCCGCACAGCACTTCCGCCTTGACTTTCTGCTCCTCGAGGGCGGTGACCACGTCGAGATAGAGAGGTTCGCCGAGAGAGCCTGCCTCCTTGGTGCGGTCGAGGACGGTGATCTTCTTGGCGGTCTTGGGGAGCGCGGCGACCAGCTGTTCGGCGGGGAAGGGACGGTAGAGCCTGACTTTGAGCACGCCCACCTTCTCGCCCTTGGCGCAGAGGTAATCCACGGTCTCTTCGACGGCTTCCGCACCACTGCCCATCAGGATGATGACGCGGTCGGCGTCCTTCGCGCCGTAGTAGTCAACGAGGTGATACTGTCTGCCGGTGATGGTCGCCACCTTGTCCATCATCGCCTGCACGATGCCGGGGACGGCGAGGTAATATTTGTTGGCGGCTTCTCTGTTCTGGAAATAGATGTCGGGGTTTTGCGCCGTGCCCGCCTGATGAGGATGTTCGGGGTTGAGGGAACGGGCGCGGAAACGCTCGATGTCGTCGAAGTCCACCAGACTCTTGATCTCGTCATAGTCGATGACGTCGATCTTGCTCACTTCGTGAGAGGTCCTGAATCCGTCAAAGAAGTTGATGAAGGGGACGGACGCTTTCAGCGTGGAGAGGTGTGCGACCAGGCTCAGGTCCATGACCTCCTGCACGGAGTTGGACGCCAGCATCGCAAAGCCCGTCTGACGGCACGCCATGACGTCGGCGTGGTCGCCGAAAATGCTGAGTGCGTGGGCGGCGAGAGCGCGCGCCGAAACGTGGAAAACGCAGGGGAGCAGCTCACCCGCGATCTTGTACATGTTCGGGATCATGAGCAGCAAGCCCTGGCTCGCGGTGAACGTAGTGGTCATCGCGCCCGCGGCAAGAGAGCCGTGCACGGCACCCGCCGCGCCCGCTTCGGACTGCATCTCGACGATCTTCAACACGTTGCCCAGGATGTTTTTCCTGCCTTGCCCCGCCCATTCGTCGCAGTTTTCCGCCATGGGAGAGGAGGGCGTGATGGGGTAGATCGCCGCGACGTCGGAGAACGCATACGCAATGTGCGCCGCCGCGGTGTTACCGTCGATTGTCATCTTTTTCATAGAGACCTCCATAGTGTGTATAAACTTTATGATCGTGACTTTGTCGCCTTTCGGCTGTGCAAAGTGGATTATACTATCCCGAAATGTTTTAGTCAATCAACTATTATAATAAAATATTCAAGACCTAAATGCCCTGCGGCGGAAGTGCGCTCAGACTATTGCGCAAACCGCCGATAGATGTTATACTATCAAAGACGGCACTGCCGCTCAAAGGAGGAGAGTTATGGCATTTCTGAAAAAGTGGGGGCTGAAAGTCATCCTGCCCTGCGCACTCGCGCTCATCGCGCTCATCGTGCTTTTGGTGTGTTTCTGCGGGCTGCGCGGCATCTATGTCTGCGTGGACGATCCGAGCATAGTCATCAGCTTCGGTGTGGGCGAGTATGACGTCATCGCGGGCGAGACCATGCTCCACGGCGAGTACAAGCTCAACGGGCGCATCATCGAGACCAATACGGAACTTCCTTCCGGACTCACGGGTGACACCGTGGTCGGGGAGTCTGCCGAGAGGAATGTTTATAAGGCGAGAGATCTTTTCGAAAAGCTGGACGGCTATGACAGGATCTCCATCGGCGGCAAGGTGTTCGAGAGGGTGTCCCTCATCAAGTTGCAGGACAATGTGTCCAAGGTGAACATCCGCTTCGATATGGGCGGCGTGAAACCGAGCGAGTTCGAGAACCCCAACGCAAGCTCCATCCCCATCGGCGGGTATGTGGAAGCTCCGGGGGATCCCGTGGCGGACGGCGACGTGTTCCTCGGCTGGTACACCGCGCCCTACGGCTCGGACGATGCCGAACCCGTGACATCCTTCGGCAGCAGAGTGTGGAAGGACACCGTCTATTACGCATGGTGGGCGTCGCAGGCGTGAGCGGAGCGATCGTCTGACGATCTTTGCGTTGTCTTTTTGAAAGAGAAAGTCCCGTCCCGCAGGCTTTGTCGGCTGCGGGACGGGTGAAATTTACCGCGCGGGCGGCAATCGCTTTTCATTTTTCTTGCGGCGTGTTATAATTCCACATTATGCCGCAGATCGAGCTAATCAACGTCAGCTATTCTTACAGGGTGGGCGAGGGACAGACCGTCCGCGCCCTGCGCAACCTCTCCTTTTCGGTGGAAAGGGGGGAGTTCGTCGCGCTCACGGGCATGAACGGCAGCGGCAAAAGCACTCTCGCCAAGCTGCTCAACGGGCTTTTCATCCCCTCCGCCGGCGACGTGATAGTGGACGGCATCAACACCCGCGACGAGGAGAGGACGTTCGACGTCAGGCGCAAGGCGGGCATGGTGTTCCAGAACCCGGACAACCAGATGGTCGCCACCATCATAGAGGATGACGTCGCGTTCGGTCCCGAGAACGTGGGCATCCCGCGCGAGGAGATAATAGAGCGCGTGGATTGGGCACTCGAAGCGGTGGGGATGTCCGAGTTCCGCACCCGCAGCGCGAGCAAACTTTCGGGCGGGCAGAAACAGCGCGTAGCCATTGCGGGCGTGCTTGCGATGAAGCCCGACATCATCATATTCGACGAGTCCACTTCCATGCTCGATCCCGAGGGCAGGGCGGAGATCATGGGCGTTGCCAAAAAGCTCAACGCCGAAGGCATCACCGTCATCACCATCACCCACAATATGGACGAGGCGGCGCAGGCGGACAGAGTGATAGTGCTCAAAAAGGGCAGGCTGGTGCTGGACGGCACTCCCGGCGAAGTTTTCGCCTCTCCCGAAGTGGAGGCGTGCGGGCTTGCGCTCCCTCCCGCGACCGAGCTTGCGGCGATGCTCACGCAAAGGGGATTCTCCTTCGAAGGCACGGTCACGGACGAGGACACATTGGTGGAGGGGATATGCGCGCAGTTGAACTGAAAGGTCTCACATACACTTATTCCGCCAAGACGCCCTTCGAGAAACGCGCGCTGGACAACGTGGATCTCGCGGTGGAAGAGGGGGAATTCGTCGGTCTCATCGGTGCGACGGGTTCCGGCAAATCCACTCTCATACAACATCTCAACGGGCTTGTCAAGGTGCAGCAGGGGGAAGTGATCGTCCGCGGCATGAACGCGTCGGACAAGAAGTCCCTCAAAAAGCTGCGCTTTGCCGTGGGCATGGTCTTTCAATATCCCGAATATCAGCTCTTTGAAGATTCCGTGGCGAAGGATGTCGCCTTCGGTCCCAAGAATATGAAGCTGGACAAGGAGGAGGTGGAGCGCAGGGTGCGCCGCGCCATGGAAGTGGTGGGACTTCCTTACGAGGAATTCGCCGAGCGCAGCCCCTTCGAGCTTTCCGGCGGCGAGAAACGCCGCGCCGCCATCGCGGGCGTCATCGCCATGGAGCCTGAGATCCTCGTCCTGGACGAACCCGTGGCGGGGCTGGATCCCGTGGGGAGGAGGGAGATCCTCTCCCTCGTGCGCAAACTGCACGAGGAAGTCAGCCCCACCGTCATCATGGTCTCGCACTATATGGACGACATCGCGGAGATGGCGGACAGGATCGTCGCTCTCAAAGAGGGGAAGATAGTCGCCGACGGCACTCCCGCGGAGGTGTTCGGCGCGAGGGAAAAGCTCGCGGCGGCGGGACTCGCGCTGCCCACGGCGGCACGCATAACGGATGCTCTCGCCGCGCGCGGCATAGAGCTTCCCCGCACCATAGTCACGGCGAGGGAGCTTGCGGACGCGCTCGCGGCATACCGCACCGCACGTCGGACGGCGACACCCGCGGATGCGGACGGAGAGGGGGAGGACTGAGAAATGTTCAGAGACATAGCTTTCGGACAATATTATCCCACCGGCTCCGTGGTGCATCGCATGGATCCGCGCATGAAACTGCTGCTCACGATAATGTTCGTGGTGGCGATCTTCTTTGTCAACACCTACTTCGGTTTCATGCTGACGGCGGCGGTGCTTCTTTTCATCATCCTCATCGCCAAGCTCCCCATGCTCTCCGTGCTGAAGTCGGTGAGGGCGATCATCTTCATCGTGATATTCGCCGCGATCATCAATCTTTTTATGATCAGAGACGGCGAAGTGCTGTGGAGCTGGAAAGTGCTGCAAATCACCGATCAAGGGGTTCATACCACCATAAAAATGACTTTAAGGCTGGTTTTGCTCATCAGCGGCGCATCTCTGCTCACCCTCACCACCACCCCCGTGGAGGTGGCGGACGGCACGGAAAGTCTGATGAAACCTCTCGCTCTCATCAAGGTGCCGGTGCATGACATCGCCATGATCATGAGCATCGCGCTCCGCTTCATCCCCACCCTTTTCGAGGAGACGCAGAAGATCATCGCGGCGCAGAAGGCGAGGGGAGCGAGCTTTGATACGGGCGGTCTCATCGCCCGCGCGAAATCGCTGCTCCCCGTGCTCATCCCCCTCTTTGTCAATTCCTTCCGCCGCGCGGACGAGCTGGCGTTCGCCATGGACGCGAGGTGCTACAACGCCACCGAGAAGCGCACCAAGATGAAGGTGATGCGTTTCGGCGTCGCGGACTTTGTGGCATTCTTCATCATCGCGGCTTATTTCGTCGCGGTGCTGTTGGACAGATACTATTTCGGCGGAACGATGGACTCCCTCATCTTCGGAGGTTTGGTGTGAGATACCGCGCGGTCATCTCCTATTTCGGCAGCCGCTATGTCGGCTGGCAGCGTCAGCTCAACGGGCTGGGCGTGCAGGAAGTGCTGGAAAAGGCTCTCACCGAGGCTTTCGGCGCACCCACGCAGGCTACCGCGAGCGGCAGGACGGACGCGGGCGTACACGCCGAAGGACAGGTGGTGCATTTCGACTCCGAGACCGCCATCCCCGCGGAGAAGATCCCCTTTGCCGTCAACACCTTTCTCCCCGACGACGTGAGCATGCTCTCGTGCGCGCCCGCGCCGGAGACCTTCAACGCGCGTTTCAGCGCGAAACGCAAGACCTACCGCTACTCCCTTTACGTCTCCCGTCACCGCCGTCCCATGCTGGGCGGGACGCACGCCCACATCGTCCTGCCGTTGGATCTTCTCGCCATGCGCGCCGCCGCCGACGTCATAGAGGGAGAGCATGATTTCAAGGGCTTCGAGGCGAGCGGTTCCGCAGTGAAAAGCACGGTGCGCACTGTCTATTCCGTGGTGTTGGAGAGCGCGGGCGAGGTGAAGGACGGCATTCTCACGGAAGGGACGCTGGACATCTACGTCACGGGCAACGGATTTTTATACAACATGGTGCGCATCATCGCAGGCACCCTTGTTTACGCGGGGCAGGGCAAGCTCACCGCCGCGGACGTGGAGAGGGTGCTTGCCACGGGGGACAGGACTCTCGCGGGCAAGACGCTGCCTCCGGAGGGGCTTACGCTCATGAGCGTGGAATACGGAGAGGAAAAATGCTGACGGTAGGTTTCGAGACGGACAGAGAAATGCTCGCCGCGCTCTACCGCGACCTCGGCATGGACATCCCCGTCGGCGGGGCGAATTTCGTCATGCGCGAGAACGGCGAACCCGTGGGGCTGATGCGCACGCAAGTGGGCGATGTCGTCACAATAACGCACTTTAAAGTCAAAAATGAGGAGATAAACCCCGGAGATAAGCAATTTTTCCTGCGGGCGATGCTCTTCAAATTTTCTCTCAATCCCGTCCCTCTCGCCGTCCCCGGACGCCACCCGGAGCTTGAGCGTTTCGGCTTTCGCTATGAGGAGGGCAGGATGATGCTCTGTTCCGCAGATGTGGATCTTTCGGGAGACTGCCACGGGGATGGGAAGTGATCCCCGCCCGCAGCCACCGCTCTCACACGGGGGCAAAATAGACTTCTTTCGAAATATTTTTTACATTTAACGCGTGATATTGCGCGCGCGCACTTGTCAAATCTTCTTTCAAAGTGTATCCTATTATATACGACAATAACTCTCATTAACGGGCGGTCCGCCCGCAGGACGGCTATGAAAAAAGAAATCCCTTCCCCCTCCAATTTCATCGAGGACATCATCGTCGAGGATCTTGAGACGGGCAAACACGACAAGATAATCACCCGTTTCCCTCCCGAACCCAACGGCTATCTGCACATAGGCCACGCCAAAGCCATTTGCATCAATTTCGGCATAAAGGAGAAGTTCGGCGGGGAGTGCAACCTCCGCTTCGATGACACCAATCCCGTCAAAGAGGACGTGGAGTATATGGAGAGCATCAAGGAGGACATCCGTTGGCTGGGCTTCGAGTGGGACCGTGAGCTGCATGCTTCCGACTATTTCGGCAGGATGTACGAGTGCGCGGTGGAGCTGATCAAGGCGGGCAAGGCGTATGTGTGTGACCTAAGCGCGGATCAGATCAGGGCGACCAGAGGCACTCTCACGGAGCCGGGGACGGAAAGTCCTTACCGCTCCCGCAGCGTGGAGGAGAATCTCGACCTCTTCCGCAGGATGAAGGATGGGGAGTTCGCCGACGGCGAGAAGGTGCTGCGCGCCAAGATAGACATGGCGTCGCCCAATATCAATATGCGCGATCCCGTCATCTACCGCATCTGCCACGCGGAGCATCCGCACACGGGCACCGAGTGGGTGATCTATCCCATGTACGATTTCGCGCACCCCTTGGAGGACGCCATCGAAGGGGTGACGCACTCCCTCTGTTCGCTGGAATTCGAGAACCACCGTCCCCTTTACGATTGGGTGACGGTCAACTGCGGGTTCGATCCCCGTCCCAGGCAGATAGAGTTCGCGCGGCTCAATCTCACGCACACCGTGATGAGCAAGCGTTTCCTCAAAAAGCTGGTAGACGAGAAGGTGGTCTGCGGCTGGAACGATCCCCGTCTTTCCACCCTTTCGGGCATACGCGAGAGGGGCTATCCCCCGGAAGCGGTGAGGGATTTCTGCGGCAGGATAGGCGTCGCCAAGGCGGACAGCGTGGTGGACATCGCCATGCTGGAACACTGTGTGAGGGAGTATCTCAACGATCACGCCACCCGCACCATGGCGGTGCTGGACCCCGTCAAAGTCATCGTGGACAACTATCCCGAGAACGTGACGGAAAACCTTTCCTTGGAGAACAACCCCCGCGATCCCGAGGCGGGGACGCACACCGTCACCTTCTCCCGCGAGCTTTTCATCGAGCGTGAGGACTTCTCCCTCGATCCTCCTCCCAAATATTTCCGTCTCAAACCCGACGGCACGGTGAGGCTGAAGGGCGCGTATGTGGTGAAGTATGCGGGCTGCGAGACGGACAAGAACGGCGTCCCCACCGTCATCCACGTCGAGTACATCCCCGGCACGAAGTCCGGCGAAGAGGGCGCGGCGGTCAAGGTGAAAGGCACCATCCATTGGGTGAACGCGCGCGACTGCGAGGACATAACCGTCAATATGTACGACTACCTCATCGAGGACGGCGACGGGGACTATATGGAGCGGCTCAACCGTGATTCCGTCAAGGTGCTGCACGGCAAGGCGGAGAGATTCGCGGCGGCGGCGGAGAGGGGGACGAGATTCCAATTCCTCCGGCAGGGCTATTTCATAGCCAAAGGCGGCGGGGAGTTCAACGGCATTGTCGGGCTGAAAGACAATTTCAAGGCATAAAAAGTTCCTTTGATACTTGTCAATCGGAGTTGACGGCAATATAATATCGAAGATGAATAAAAGTATTCGTGAGGTGATATATGTTCACTTGTAAGGTTTGCGGCAGCGAAGTGGAGCGCGGTCAGGCATATTGCGCCACCTGCGGAGCCGAAGTGACCGGCAATTACGAAGTGAAATGTCCTTCCTGCGGCACCCGCAACAACGCGGGCAGCCGTTTCTGCGCGCATTGCGGCGAGCTGCTCGGAGTGCTTCGCCGTCCCGTGTGTCCCATCTGCGGAGAGGAGAATCTGCCCGGTTCCAAGTTCTGTTCCCGCTGCGGCGCGCCCGTCGAGGATCCCGACGATCCTTTCACCGAAGAGGATGTCATGGAGATGCGCCGCAACAAGATGAATGCCGACCTCATGGTCAAGCAGCGCATGGACGGTGCGGAGCGCGAGATCGCAAGGATGAAGCGCGGCGTGGAGAAGGAAAAAGCCAAGGCGATGCAGGACGTGGAGGACTATCGCCGTAAGACCAATGACGAGCTGAAAAAGCAGGCGGTCATGCTGGACGCCTACCGCGACAAGGTCAACGAACTCGGCTCCGAGGACGTCGCCAAGCTCAAAAAGCTCGCGTCCGCGGTGAGGAACTATTCCGCATTTTATGCCGATCCCTATTCCGCCGCGGAAAATATGGACGAGCTGGAAAATCCCTTCATCTGCCCCGTCTGCGGAGGCATCAACGCTGCGGATGCGGTGAGATGTACACGCTGCGGCAGGTCGCGCGCGCGTTCCGTCGAGCTGCTGGACAAGGGACTCATCAAGCAGTCTCCCCCCATCAGGAAAAAGACCAAGGTCATAGCCGCGCCGGAAGAGGATCTTTCGGCGAGAAAGACTCCCACCTTCGAGGAGTTCGCGGGAGAGGCGTTCAACGAGGCGCAGACCAAGCCCATAGAGAAGCCCGCCGAGGAGAAGGATGCCCCCAATTTCGCGGGAGCGCACCATTACGGCATGCCCGCGGGCTATCCTTACGGCTATCCCTACGGCGCGCCCGTCCTCTACAACCGCGAGACGGGAGAGCCTTATCAGATGCCCCCCATCGTACAGCCCGTGGCATTCGTGCCTTATGTGACTCAGGATCAGCCCCTCATGCAGTACATGCCCGAGGAGGACTATCCCGCAGGCGGCAGCCGTCCCGCGGGCAACGGAAACTGATATGAACGAGAAGGATGTTATGAACGATCGGCGGAAGGTGGACGACGCCGGGATAAGGCTGGCACCCAAGCCTCTCGCGGGTGCGGCGGACAAGCGGATGCCTGCGGTGAAGCAGGAGTTCGTCATCACGCCGCGGCTGGAATATGAGGCGACGGCTACGGCGCAGGAGAGCGCCGCGGAGGCGACCACCGCTTCCGACTATCAGCCCACGGAAAGGGATGCGGGCAGACGCTGGAAGAGGACGGTGCGCACGCGCAACCTTGTCTCATCCCTCATCATGCTCATCGCCTGCGCGGCGGTGCTGCTTCCCTTCGCGCTCGCCGCTGCGGACGTAAAGACGGATGTCATCCCCTTCAAGTTCATCCTCGAAAGGTTCGATGTCGTCACGGCGTGGATCGACGCCTTCCGCACCACGGTGCAGCTGGGCTGGAAGGGCGCGGAAGTCAACTCTCTCTGGGTGCATATGGTGCCGGAGATGATCCTCACCGTGGGGCTTCTCGCCATCCTCATCAACCTGCTCAAAGCGGTGACGGGGTTGTTCGGCGCGATCAAGCCCCGCCGCTACACCGCATGCGCCGTCGTCTATCTGCTCGCGGTGGCGGCAGTGTTCATCGCCTCCCTCGTGGGCGCGGAGAACGTCGGCATCGTGCAGATAGATTTCATGGAGGACTTCATCCGCGGCTGGAACACGAGCGAGTTCTTCACGCTGTTCGCGGTGGGCGCGCTGCATCTCGTTCTCGCCGTGATATGCACCTTCATCACACCTCAGCGCACGGGCTACACCCGCGTGCATTAAACGACAGCTCTGCGCCGCAAGGCGCACGGAGGAGATATGGCAAAGAAAGACAATCACGTTTCGACAACAGTGCAGGAAGCACCTCCCGCGCCCCTCTATCCCGCGCAGGAACCCGTGCTTTACGAGAGTGACGCCTACGGCGATCCTCAGCCCGATGCAGGCTCCACCACCACGGTCACCAAGCCCGTCGGCATAGGCGGTCCCGTCCCCATCGTCGCTCCCAAGCACAACACCATCCAGCTCCAGCCCATCGTCGTGCCTCTCGCGGTGGTGCCGTATATGACGCAGGACAGCGACGTGCTGCGCACGGACGGCGGAGCGGCGGTCGCTGCGGAAGGGCAGGACTACGCCCGCGGCGGCGCGGTGGAATTCGACCGTGCGGAAAAGAAAGCCCGCACCCGCACCCGCGCGCACACCTTCAACCGCGTGCTTTCCGCCATAGTTTTCGTGTTCGCTGCCCTTGCGGTGGCGGCATATCTTCTTGCCTACTTCAAGCCCGACATCCACGCGGCGTATTCTCTCGCGGGCGTGGACGCCATCGGCGGCATAGTGAGATGGGCGCAGGGGGATCTTTTCGATCTCTCCCTCACCCTCGTCAACGCGGTGGGCGCGGTGTGTGCGGCGGTGCTTTTCCTCTTCGCGCTCATAGCCCTCGTCGCGGGCAGATACCCCAGAAAGACTTTCGTCGCGTTCTCCCTCATCGGGGCTGCGGCGTATGCAGCCGAGATAGTGCATCAGAAGATAGCGGGACACTTCGTGCCCGAAGCCGACTATGCGGTTCTCACAATGCTCGCTCTCTTCGGAGTCATCTTCATCCTCTCCGCCGTGTTCCTCGCCATGTGCGTGCGGCGTGAGGACAGAGCGGAGATGACGCTTCGCATGAACGGCGAGATCTGATCTTATCCCCGCGCCCGAAAAGGCGCGGGATCCGCATTTGCGGCAGCCGCGGCGCGTCTAAGACTTGCGGTCTGCCGGCACGACATACCCCCACGGGCGATCCCCGCGGGGATACGATTATTAAGGGAAGGTATCAACGGTTCGCTATGTCCGTCAGCATAGTGTCGCTGGCAAGCGGCAGCAAGGGAAACTGCACTCTGGTGTTTTCGGACACCACCGCCGTCTTAGTGGACGCCGGGGTGTCCTATTCCCGCATCAATGCCGAACTGCGCGCCTTCGGGCTGTCCGTCTCCCGTCTGGATGCGGTGGTGATCACGCACGAACACGCCGATCACATCGCCGCGCTGCCCAGGGTAGGCAAAGAGACCAAGGTGTACGCCCACCCCAAGACCGCGGCAGAGATCCTGCGCCGTCAGGGGGAACTCAACGGCTACACCGAAGTGGACTTTTATGAGGGAGGGTTCACGATAGGGGACATCGAGGTCATCCCCTTCCGCATCCCTCACGACGCGGTCTATCCGTTGGGATATTCCTTCCGCCTCTCTACGGGTGCGCAGGTGAGTGTGGCGACGGATATGGGCAGACCGACCGTCGGCGTCTACAACAATATACGCGAGAGCGAAGCGGTGCTGATAGAGGCGAATCACGATGTCGAGATGTTGCGACACGGGAGCTATCCCGAGCCTTTGAAACGCAGGATACTCGGCGATCTCGGTCACCTCAGCAACGATATGACCGCGCTCTTTGCGGAAAGGCTCATGGGTTCGGCGGTGAGGAACATGCTCCTCGGCCACCTGAGCGAGAACAATAATCTCCCGGAACTCGCGCTGGGCGCGGTGTGCGGGAGACTGCAGGGGAGGGGCTGCGCCGACATTTCCGTCGCCGTGGCAAGTCAACATTCGGCAAGCGAGGTGTATGAGGTGAAATGAGAAAAAATCTTCTTGCGAGTGAAAGCGGCAGCCTCTATCTCTTTGTGCTGTGCGGCATTTCCATACTCTCCAACATCTTCTATTACGTCATGGGCAGCGTGGGCGGCAGCTTTGCGGGCGTACCCGTCTCCACGTGGGTGAACTACGCCGTGACGCAGGCGGCGATCCTCCTCGTGGTGTGGGGGTTCTCGATGTGGCGGCGTTACGACCTGCCCGCCGTGGCAAAGCTGCGCCCCATGAAGGACGCGCGGCGTTACCTCCTCCTGCTCCCGATAGCGATATTCTCCATCGTCGCCTTCCTTCCCGTCTCAATGCTCTTTCAGGCGTTCTTCAACGCGATAGGGTATGTCGGCGGCATCTCCGCGGGGCAGATCTCCTACGACAACGTGGGAGTGTTCTTCCTCTCCGTGTTCGTGCTTGGGCTGCTTCCCGCCGTGTGTGAGGAGCTGTTCATGCGGGGCAACGTGCTGTCCGGGCT
Source organism: uncultured Clostridia bacterium (assembly GCA_944358385.1). Lineage (GTDB taxonomy): Bacteria > Bacillota > Clostridia > Christensenellales > CAG-917 > Limadaptatus. Next base: position 18,567 of record CALVQW010000003.1, on the reverse strand, counting down.
GGCGTCGCGGGGCGCGCTGTTCGGAGTGTTCATTTCCGCGCTGCTCTTTGCACTCCTGCACAACAACCCCTTGCAGACGGGCTATCAGTTCTGTCTTGGCGTGGTGCTGGCGGTGCTTTTCCTTTCCTCGCGTTCCCTCGTCCCCTGCGTGGCGGTGCATTTCCTCAACAATTTCTTCTCCCTGCTCATCACGGCGTACATCCCGGAGATAGACGGCGCGATAGCGAGCCTCGGCGCGTTCAACTGGCTGACGGGGACGTTGAGTTTCGTCATCGGCACTCTCGTCCTCGTGCTGTTGCTCTACGCCTACCACCGCCTCGGCTCTCCCAAGGAGGACAACGGCGGCTACAAAGTGGTCGGCGGGGGAGTGGTGTTTGACGAATACACCATCCGCGCCTACTCCGACGACGGCGGCACTTCCAAGCCCGACCGCCTCGCTCCCGTCAAAGACGCCTTCCGTTATGTCGGCTCTCTGTTCACCGCTAAAGGCTGGCAGCGTACGGAGAGGGAACTCTTCCTTTCGAGCGATCTGCAATACGTCGGCAAGCGGCAGCCCATGTTCGGCGTATGGCTCGCCGTGGGGCTTGCGGCGGCATATTGGCTCATCGCCCTCATCATGGGGCTTACGCTGTGAAACCGCGCTTCGGGGGAGAGTTCGTCTACTTCCTCGTCGTCGCCATGACGCTCCTCCTGCGCATTTCGCAGTACTTGGGGGTGGACGCGACACTCGGCGTTGATCTCGGCGTCCATTTCACCCTGGTCGTACAGCTATGCTGCTTCGGTCTGCTGCCCGTGCTGGGCTGGTGGATCATCGTCGGCGGATGCCGAAAAGACGAATTGTGCACATTACCGCGCACTTTCGGCATTGTAAAGTGCCCGAAGCGCGATTTTCTCAGAGTCCTCATCATCACCGTCCCCCTCCTGCTCATCACGGGCGTCATCGCCAACGGCTGGTATGCCATCCTCACTTTCACGGGGTTCGAGAGCGGTTCTTCCGCAGGGGAGGAGCAGACGGTGCAAGCCCTCGTCACGGACATCATCCTCTCTGCGGTGCTGCCCGGTGTGTTCGAGGAGCTGACTCACAGAGGGGAGCTTCTCGCCACCTTCCGCACCAACGGCGGCAAAGCCGTGGTGATGTCCGCGCTGCTTTTCGCGCTGGTGCATCAGAATGTGGTGCAGTTCGCACACACCCTGTTCCTGGGCTTCGTACTTGCCTACATCGTCTACTGCACGCGGTCGCTGCTCCCCGCGGTGTTCCTGCACTTCTTCAACAACTTCATCAGCGTCGTCTCGGGCTATGACGAGCTTGCGCCCGCGTTCGGCGTCATAAGCGGCGCGCGCAGCTGGCTCTACGGCAGCGTGGCGGGGATGTTCACCCTCATCCTGCTCGCCGCGCTTTCCGTCGTCCTCATCGCAGTGGTGCTGAGGCGCATGCGCTGGGACGCGGTGAGAGAGGGCAGGTTGAGATACGCCCCCTTCTTCGCCGCGGAGAGGGGAACTGCCGCGCTCTCCAAGGACATATTGTTGTGGTGCATCCTCGCCGTAGGCATCGCCGCCACTCTCTTCACTCTTGTATGGGGGTACATCTGAGATATGCTCAGGCTCAACATCATAGCCGTAGGTAGGCTGAAAGAAAAATATTTCGCGGACGCCGTCGCGGAGTACGCCAAGCGGCTCTCGGCTTATTGCGCTTTCTCGGTGACGGAAGTCCCGCCCGCGCCCGCGGGCAAGTCTCCCGCCGAGCAGAGTGCCGCGGAGACTCGCGCGCTGTCGGAGAGAGCGAAGGGCTGTGTGGTGGCGTTGGACGGCAGAGGGAAAAGGATGTCCAGCGAGGAGCTTGCCGCATTCATCGCGGGGAAGTGCGCGGCGGGGGTTTCGGAGTTCAGTTTCCTCATCGGCGGGAGCCACGGGCTGGACGGTGCGGCGTTGAAGGATGCGGACGAGGTGATCTCCTTCGGCGCGATGACCTTCCCCCACCAGCTGTTCAGAGTCATGCTCGCGGAGCAGCTTTACCGTGCCGTCACCATCAACGGCGGCACACCCTATCACAAGTGACGCCGCAATGCGCGGCAGGGAGGGCGGAGAAATGTGTGACACCGCAGCAGACGAAAGATTTATGAGACGCGCCATGGAGCTTGCCGCGGAGTGCGCCGCACACGACGAAGTGCCGGTGGGCGCGGTCGTCGTCAAGGACGGCAACATCATCGCTGAGGGGTGCAACTTCAAGGAGAGGGAACTCAACGCGGTGCGCCATGCCGAGATCGTAGCATTGGAGAACGCGGCAAAAGCCCTCGGGAATTGGTGGCTTGAAGACTGCGACGTCTATGTCACTTTGGAGCCTTGCCCCATGTGTGCGGGAGCAATGATCAACGCCCGCGTGCGCAGGCTGGTGTTCGGCGCGTACGACGAAAAGACGGGCGCGGCGGGCAGCAGGGTGGACCTTTTCGCCAAGGGGCTTTTCAACCACGATGTCGAGGTCACGGGCGGCGTCCTTGGAGAGGAGTGCGGGGCTTTACTCACCTCTTTCTTCCGCGCCAAACGCGGCAAAAAGCAGACCGATCCTCCCGCCGTCGACTGAGCGCAACACCCTCGGCGCATGCGCATAATTTGACAGAAAACGCAGTTTATTTGAAGATATAATGCGTTAAATACCGCATTTTGCAAAAACTCGCCCCTCGCAGAGGGGCGTTTTTATTGTCGGGGGACGCGGCGGATACATGCCGCTTTTCCCTTCCCTCGCCGCCGTCCGCCGCGGCGGGTGACGGTTCATCGCGCCGCCGCCGTGCCGCCTTATCATCTTACAGCCGCGCCGCTTATCGTGTTGCGGTTTTACTTGTTGCTCCGTTCCGCTGCCGTCATGCCGCTTTGCCGCGTTTGCTGCGGGCGCGACATAAAAACTTGCGTTCGGGCGGGCGGAAAGGGTAGTGTGTCCGTGTCGGTCCGTCTGCCGTCCGTCCGCGCGAAAAACGCAAAGGAGGCTGCAGCAATGGACAAGAAGAAGATCGCTTTCATTGTCATCACCGTACTGTCCGTCGTCGCATCGCTGGCGGCGTGCGCGCTCGGACTGCCGTACACCCCCGCGGACATAGACTACGACTATGTCTCGGATGCGTCTCTCCCGCAGGGGGAGGACGCGGCGTGCGTCGCGGGAGCGGCGTCGTCCGACGCGGGCTTCGGGCTGTGCGCCCCCTACGGTACGGGGACGGACTGAGCCGCGGACCGGCACGGGCGCGGGGGAAACCCCGCGCCCCGCGTTTTTTTGAGAGGGGGAGTAGATCGGTGGAGTGAGAGGAAGGGAGAGCGGGCAGGCGCCGGAGGGAGGGCGGATGCGCCGCGCTCCGTGTTGAGAGAGCGTCGGTGTGTGAACTACGTGCGGGCGGCGTGTGCGGGATGTGCGGGCGGCGAGCGGGAGAATGTTGTGATGTCCGCGCGCGCGGGAGCATATAATGTCGGGTACACCGTTTGAGGAGAGAGGATATGGAAGTGAAAATCGTGTTTGTCGAGAGCGAAAATGCGGGGAGAGTTATCCTCGGCAGGAGTGCGAAGGAGCATTTGGAAAGGGAATTCGCGGCGTTCGAGTGCGTGCGCGTACGCGAAGGGGAGTGCGTGGAGGCGGGGGAGGGGGAGACCGTTGCCGTCATCCCTCTCGATATGCCTCTCGTCACCGTCCGCGACATCGAGAGGGCGGAGGAGTGCATGAAGAAGCACAAGCTCGGCGAACTCGTGCTGGGAGAGAAGGAGACGGGCGCGCGACTGTTGAAAGGCGGGGGCGGGCGCAAGGGCTATTTTCTCACCTCGCCGCACTTTGTCAAAGTTGATGGTGCAAAAGCTCTCTCTTTGGTGTATAATCGAATGCAGGAGAGAGTCATCTCCCGTCTGCTGGACGCGGGCGCGGAGATCGCGGACTCTCGGAATACCGTCATCGACGACACCGTTGAGGTGGAGGCGGGCGCGGTCATCCTCCCGTTCAGCAGGCTGGAAGGGCGGACGACGGTGAGAGCGGGAGCGCGCATCGAGGGGGCTTATCTTCGTGATTGCACCGTGGAAAGAGGCGCGCATATCGTCATGTCGCATCTTGCGGACACCCGCGTGGGCGCGGGGAGCGAGGTGGGACCGTTCGCACGTCTGAGAGGCGCGGATGTGGGCGAAGGCTGCCGTGTGGGGGACTTTGTGGAGATAAAGAACTCTCTCTTCCTCGACGGCGCGAAGAGTGCGCATCTTGCCTACATCGGCGATGCGACGGTGGGCGCGCGCACCAATATAGGGTGCGGGACGGTGTTCTGCAACTATGACGGCAAGCGCAAGCACCGCACCGAGGTTGGCGAGGAGTGTTTCATAGGCGCGAATGTCAATCTCGTCGCTCCCGTGAAGGTGGGGGACGGGGCTTTCGTCGCGGCGGGAACTACGGTCACCGAGGACGTGGAGGCGGACGCCTTCGTCATAGGGCGGTGCAGACAGCAGGAGAAATGCCGCAAGGATAAAAATAAGGATCGTTAGACGGGAGGCAAGCCCTTCCGTCGCGGGAGGGCATATGTACGTAGTGGTAGGGCTGGGCAACCCCGGCACCCGCTATCGCAACACCTATCACAACATCGGTTTCATGGTCGCGGACGCGCTGGCAAAGAAATGCCGTCTGCGCTTTTCGGGCAAGGAATGCGCAGCACTCACCGCCAAAGGCAGGACGGGGGGAGTGCCTTTTGTCGTGGCAAAACCCCAGACTTTTATGAACCTTTCCGGCGAGAGCGTCAAACAGCTTTTCAGGAAGTACTGCGACTCGGAGGAGGAACTCATCGTGGTGTACGACGATGCCGATCTCCCCGTGGGCAGGATGCGCCTGAGAGAGGAGGGGAGCGCGGGTACGCACAACGGCATGCGCAGCATCGTAGCCGAGCTTAACACCACCTCTTTCAAGAGAGTGCGCATAGGCATTAAAACGGAGGAACTCGCAGCAAAAGAGGTTCAGATAGTCGATCTGGTGCTGTCAAAGGTCGATTTTGCCGACAAAGCCGCCATCGAGAGATGCGTTGACGAGGCGGCGGAAGCCATACTTTCCCTCATCGCGGGAGAGGACGTGCAACGCGTGGAAGAGAGGCTCAACCGCAGAAAATGAGACCGACCATCCTCGACATCGCCAATATGGGCGAGGGGCTTGGCAGCCTCGCCCGGCTGGGGGAAGCGCGCATCCCAGGCGAGCTTTCCGCCGTGTCCGTGGTGCGCATCACGGACGGTGCGAAAGCACATCTTGCCGCCGCCATCCCCGCCAAAAAGATATACGTCGCGCCCGATCCGCCCGCGGCAAGGAGCATGTTTTCCAAGATAGCTTCCTTTCCCGGCGTGCGGGCGGTTTTTCTTTCCCACCGCGATGACGTGTTGATGTGCCGCAGTTCCTACTCCCTGCGCGGTTCCATGCAGCGCGCGGAGGCGTTGGGCAGGCTGGCGTGCGGGGATGCGGACATCGTGGTCGCGTGCGCGGATGCACTGTTGCAGAAGTTCCCCTCCGCGGAGGTGATGAAAAGCTTTACCGTCAGGTTCGCAAGAGAGGGCATCCTCTCCCCGCAGGAGGCGGCGGACAGGCTCGCCGCGGCGGGCTATTCGCGCAGGGACATGGCGGCAGAACCCGGCGAGTTCGCATTGCGCGGCGACATCCTCGACATCTGCACGGCGAGCGGCGCGTACAGAGTGAACTTCTTTGACGACCTCATCGAGAGCATCAGGAGCATAGACCTTTCCAGCATGCTCTCGGTGGACGATCTGGACGAGATAGCCGTCTATCCCGCGACGGACGTTGTGTTCTCGGCGGCGGACGCCGAGCGAGTCGCGTCCGCGCTTTCCGCCCACGCGGGGAACGCCGTCGCCTCCTCTCTCGCGGACAGGGTGCATGCGGGGGCGTCTCCTGCGGAACTTTATTGGGCGCAGGTGTTCTCGACGGATCTTTCCGCATTTTTGTTCGATTGTTTCGGCGACTCGTCGGGAGGAGTCCCGCCCGTCGTCATCTTTGACGAACCCAAGGTGATCTCGGACAAGATCGACGTCCTCACCAAGGAGTTCAGGGGCAGGATAGAGCCGCTCTCTTCGGCGGGGGAGATCCTCCCCGAACACGCGGACGCCCTCTTTACGCCGAACGAGGTGAGGCGCAGGATAATGCTCGCGCGCAAGGTCTCCCTCACCGCGCTGGAGCTGGGCAACCCCCTCTTTTCTCCCACCAAACTCCTCACTCCCAAGACGCGCCCCGTCACCAAGTATTACCTCGCGCCCGCCACCGTGGGACAGGATGTGAGGAATTTCGTGCTGAGCGGTTTCACGGTGCTGGTGTGTGCGGGCAGCCCGGAGAGGGCAAAGAGCGTCCGCGACAGTCTTGCAGAGCAGGACGCAGGCTCGGAATATTCCGCGGACGGCGAGGGGCGCGCGCAGGTGCGCGTCACTCCTCTCGGCATAGAGACGGGCTTCATCTATCCCGCCGAAAAGGTGGCTGTCATCGGCGTGTCGGAGTGTGTGGGCAAACACCGCGGTGCTTCGATAACTTTGCCGAAAACGCAGTTTACCGCACCGAAAGCGGGTGATTATGTAGTGCATCGTGTGCATGGCATAGGTCTTTGCGAAGGCACGACCATCATGCGGGCGGGGGAGTTCGAGAAGGAATACGTCGTGTTGCGCTACCGCGACGGGGACGTGCTTTACGTCGCCACGGACCAGATGGACAATCTGCAGAAGTTCGTGGGCGAGGAGCATCCCAAACTCAACAAGATAGGCGGCAAGGAGTTCGCAAGAGAGAAGGACAAGGTGCGAAAGTCCGTCCGCAAACTCGCCGTCGATCTTCTGAAACTTTACGCCGAACGCGAGAAGAGGAAGGGACACGTCTACTCCCCGGACACGGTGTGGCAGCAGGAGTTCGAGGATTCCTTCGAGTATGAGGAGACCGCCGATCAGCTCAAAGCCATCGAAGCCGTGAAGAAGGATATGGAAGAGGGCAAGATCATGGACAGGCTGCTGGTGGGAGACGTCGGCTTCGGCAAGACGGAAGTCGCCTTCCGCGCCATGTTCAAGACGGTGATGGACGGCAGGCAAGCCGTGCTTGTCGCGCCCACCACCATACTCGCCCGCCAGCACCACGAGAACCTCGTGAAGAGGCTTGAACCTTTCGGCATAGAGTGCGCGCTGCTCACCAGGTTGCAGACCGCATCCGAGAACGCGGAGACCGTGCGCCGTCTCGCGGACGGGACGCTTTATATGGCGATCGCCACCCACAAGGTGCTGTCCAAAGGCATAGAATTCAAAAATCTCGGTCTGCTCGTCCTGGACGAGGAGCAGAGGTTCGGGGTGGAACACAAGGAGACGCTGAAAGCGCGCAATCCTCTCGTCAACGTCCTCACCCTCTCCGCGACGCCCATCCCTCGCACCCTCAACATGGCTCTTTCGGGGGTGAGGGACATCTCGCTGTTGGAGACCGCGCCCCGCGGCAGGCTGCCCGTGCAGACCTATGTCACTCCCTACTCGGACGCACTGGTCGCGGACGCCATCAACCGCGAATGCGCAAGGGGCGGGCAGACTTTGGTGCTGCTCAACGACGTGGACGCGCTGGAAGGTTTTGCCACAAAGCTCGGTTCCATGCTCCCTGCGGAGACGGGCATCATCACCGCACACGGACAGATGGCGGGAGGGGAGCTGGAAAAGCGCATCGCCGCCTTCTATGAGAAAAAGTATGACGTGCTTGTCGCCACCACCATCATAGAGAACGGCATAGATCTCCCCGACGCCAACACCCTCATCGTCGTGGACTCGGGCAGATTCGGGCTGTCGCAGCTCTATCAGCTCCGCGGCAGGGTGGGGCGCAGAGGGGTGCTTGCCCACGCCTATTTCACCGTCCCGGACAACGGCGCGCTCACTCCCGATGCGGACAAGAGGTTGCGCGCGCTAATGGAAAACACCGAGATAGGCAGCGGGTTCAGAGTCGCGCTCTCCGATCTTTCCATAAGGGGCGCGGGCACCCTGCTCGGCGCAGAACAGCACGGTCACATCGAACGCGTGGGCTACGAGATGTACATCGAACTCCTCAACGAAGCGGTGGAGGAGATGCGCACGGGCAGAAAAGCCGAGGAAATGCGGGAAGTGGAGATGAAAGTGGATGTCACCGCCTACATCCGCGACGGCTATGTCAGCGGCAGGGACAAACTGCGCATCTACAAGCGCATAGCGGGCGTGTCCACCGCGGCGGAGCGCAATGCCGTCATCGGGGAACTCACCGAGGTGTACGGCGCGCCGGACGAGGCACTCGTCAATCTCATCGACGTCGCACTCCTGAAAAACCTCGCCCGAGGTTTCGGAGCGGCGCGCATAGTCGTCAACCGTAACGGCGCGGGAGTGTTCTTTGCGGATGCGGGGGTGTTCGGCGACGAGTCTCTGATGCAGACGGTGGCGGCACACAGGTCGGATGCGGTGCTCACCAGCACCGTGCCTCCCTCCCTCGTCTTTGACGTCAAAGGGCTGTCCAACACCGAGAAGCTCGCCAAACTCATAGCCTTTTTCGAGGAGGCGGTCTCGTCGGGAGAGCGTGCGGAAGGGTAGTCCGAAGGCGGAGGTTTAATGTTTTTTCAACCCTTTCCCGCAAGAGTGGAGGGCGGCGCGGCTGCGCGCATTCGTCCTCGACGGGGCGGGAAGGGGACTTTTTTTGTCCTAAGCACCGTTTTCGGGCGTGCCGCGCGGCATAAAGACTTCCATTTGTGTTCAAAATGCTTGCGGGCGCGTCCGCGTGTGTGTATAATAGTCATACTATTGCAATCTACCCGTGAAATAAATCGGAGTGTGTATGAAAAAAAGAATAGCCATATTGCTCATCTTAGTTCTCGTGCTGTCCGTGTGCGTCGGCGCATTGGTCGGCTGCGACGCCATCATCACCCGCAACGAGGACAGAGACGCCAACCAGGTGGTCGCATCCGTGAGCTACGCCGGACAGACCGCCAATGTCTACAAGTACGAGCTTGAGATGAGCTTCAATTCCTACGCCTACATCTACAATGCCTACTACGGCATGACCTATCAGCAGGCGGCGGACTATTTGCTGCAATCCCTCGCGCAGAGGGAGCTGCTCGTCCTCTTTGCGAAGGACACCCTCGTCAAGATGGACGATCCCGCTGCGTCCGCGGTGGGCAAGAAGGCGGAGGATCTGCTCTCCGCAGCCGAGAAGGACCGCGCGATAAGGAACGTCAATGAGGACGTGCTTTCCGCCATCAACAGCGCACTCTCCACCCTCATCAGCGCGAACAGCGACTCCGGCTCCGACGGCGGCGCGGACATCGGCGAATATGAGGAATACAACGGCGAGGACGCCATCACCGTCCGCTTCGATTCTCAGGAGGGCAGTGCGGTGGAGCGTCAGCGCATCAAGAACGGCACCGTGGCGTATGAGCCGGACGATCCCACCCGCGAAGGCTACACCTTCTACGGCTGGTACATCGATGAGGATTGCACGGACGGCAACAAGTTCGACTTCTCCTCTCCCGTCACCCTCGAAGAAGGCAAGAAGAGCATCACCCTTTACGCCAAGTGGGCTGCTTATCTCGAACCCCGTCCCGTGCGTGAGACCGCGGAAGAGGACGCCGATGCGGACTACGATCCCGACGACAACACCGTGCAGCTTTCTCCCCGCGCTCTCGATGCGGAAGGCAAGCTCACGGAGGATTACCGCGCGCTCATCATGAGCTTCGAGGAAGAGCTTGAGTGCCTCTCCACCTACTCCGAAGCGAAAAAGACGGAGTATCTCAACGAATATCTCGACGACGCCGTGGCGGATGTCGCGGACGATTTCGCCTCCCTGCGCACGAGCTATCAATACTATCTCGACAACGAGATGGACAGCTTGCTCATCACCCGTTTGGAGCGCAGGATGGGAGAGGCGTCCGCGGTCACCGCGGAGGAAGTGCAGGCGCGCTTTGACAAGATGGTCGCCGCCAACAAGGAGACGTATGCAGGCAACCGCACTTCCTATGAGTCCGCTCTGACGAGCGCGCTCGCGTCCTCTTACTATCACGAGTACACTTCCAAAGAGGAGCGTTACGGTTTCGTCCTCAACATCCTGCTCCGTCTGCCGGAGGACGACCTTACCAAGCTCACCGAGCTGGTGAACGACGGCAGCTATCACGGCAACAAGAACGTCATCACTCAGAGGCGCGACGAGCTGCTCAGCGCGATGCAGATCAATGTCAGCAATCCCGATTACGATCCGGACTACACCTGCGACAAGCACTCCTGCGGCGCGGGTTCGGACTGCGATCCCATGACCTGCCCCGAGCACGAGTGCGCAGGCACCATGAATGAGGGAGCGGATCTCAACAAAATAGTAGAATTCGTCTACGACGAGGCGACCGGCAAGGCGGAGATCAAGCGTAACGCCACCGCCTGCCCCTCCATGGCATATCTCCCCGAGACCGTGCCCGCATTCTCCACCGGTGAAGTCACGGGCATAGTGGATCAGATCTACGCGAGTTTCAAAGCCGTCGATGCGGCGGTGGAAGCGGGCATGCCCCGTGTGCTCGGCGTCTATTGGATGCGTGAGCTTGCCACCACCTGGCTCTATCTCGTCGGCGATGACGAGGGCGGCACTTCCTCCGACTCCAACAACGGCGGTCTCGGCTATCTCGTCACTCCCGAAGGAGAAGAGTCCGGCTACATCGAGTCCTTCACCAAGCAGGCGCGCGCCCTCATCCAAAAGGGTACGGGTGCTTATGAGCGCACCGATGCCACCGCCGCGGAGAAAGACAACTTCTACGTATTCGGCGACAGCTTCATCGAGTCCGGCTCCACGAGCAACGCCTATGCCGGCATCTTCATCCTCGTTGCCACTTCCGTCCCCTATGACACCGAGCTTCCCGGCATCACCGAGGGCGCAGACGGCAACCTCACTGAGACCGCGCTCACCTTCGAGGACGGCATCCTGCCCCTCGATTACGTCGTCGAGTACGGTCCCACCCTCGAGGACTGCGTCACCATCCGTCAGCAGCTCGAGGACACCCTCCTCTCCGGCAAACAATCCGCCCTCTACGAGGAGGAAGTCAACGCCTTCGGTGTGGAATACTATCAGACGATAAGTTATAATAGGAAGGCGTATGAGTCTCTCTGGAAAGACCTCGACTAAACCGCGCCATTAGGCGCATAACTTTGTCAGCACCCCTTTTTCGGCTCGTTACGTACGGTTTAGTACGCGCCTCACCGAAAAAGGGGTGCTTTCGCGTTCTGCATCCAAATGGCGCGGTTTAGTTACAAAATGACGTTGCGTGATACTGCGTCAGAGCCGCGTCCCCGACCGCTTATGTACAAGGAGTACGCTACGCACCCGCGGCAGGGCATCTTCCTTGTCTGACGCAAAATATCGCGCTTTAGTTTCATGCCGACGTACCCATTAGGCGCATAACTTTGTCAGCACCCCTTTTTCGGCTCGTTACGTACGGTTTAGTACGCGCCTCACCGAAAAAGGGGTGCTTTCGCGTTCTGCATCCAAATGGCGCGGTTTAGTTACAAAATGACGTTGCGTGATACTGCGTCAGACGCCGCGTTTTGGTGTGAAACATGGTAGTTAAGGCGCAGGGCGGGAAACCGCTCCGCGCGTGTTTTGATTTTAACGAAACATCGTTGTCAAGGGCGCGAAAAATTTTGCGGGCGTAGCCGCGCAAATTTTTTCGGCGCGATTCCTTGACAAAACAGGCGCAGGGAAAGTGATATGTGTCTCACGCGCACTCTGAGAGTGTGTTGTTTGAACATACCGTACACTCTTTCGGAGACGGTCTAACGCACACTTTGATAGGGCGTCTTTGAGCACGACGTTTTTCATTCGGAGACGGAACTACGCGCCGCAAAGCCAAACTTTCACCGCGGGCGTCTTGCGCCCGCGCTTGAAAGTCGCGGCGCGAATCTGCGACCTCGCAAGCTAGACGAAAATTAAGTAGAGACGTCGCTCGTGCGCGTCGAGTCGCCCTCCTCGCCCCACGAGCGACGCTCAGTAAGTACTGTTCGCCGCTTGAATAAGTGAGTGCGAGACTCAAGCTTTTTTCAAGAGGCGGAAAGTAAGTACCGCATTTTAGGAGGAGGGAACTCTATTCCGAGTGGGGGAGGAGTCCCGTAGGGGAGGAGGGGGACAATAACTCCCCTGTCAGAGGACGTCGGCTAGTTTTATACTCTCCGAGCACGACGTGAACTTTGATAGAGCGTCTCCGAACACGACGTATGTTTTGAGCGAGTGTTTTGTAATTAAGGCGCGGGGCGGGAAACCGCTCCGCGCGTGTTTTGATTTTAACTTGACGTCGTTGTCAAGGGCGCGAAAAATTTTGCGGGCGTAGCCGCGCAAATTTTTTCGGCGCGTTTCCTTGACAAAACAGGCGCAGGGAAAGTGATATGCGTCTCACGCGCACTCCGAGCGAGTGTTGCTTCAACACACCACGAAGGGAAGGAAAACCTCACATTTGTTTTCTGCGTTTGGGTTTCATGCGCAGGAGGAGGGATCGCTTGGTGTGGGCGCGCAGGAAGGAGCGGATGCCGAACATCGCCTCTCTTGAGATGCGCAGGGCTTGCACGACGGCGAAAGCGTGCACTGCGAGTTTGCCCGTGCCGTGGTAGTGTTCCACCTCGACGCCGAGGGAGCGGAGCTTTTCCACGAGGTCGAAGGTGAGTATGGCGAGGGCATCGTACTGTGCCGAGATGGCGAAGGTGGGCGGAAAATCCTTGGTGATGTGGTAGATGGGGGAGATCTCCCGCTTTTCCTCCTCCGAGAGTTCGCCGAAAGGTTTGCCGCCGCAGTAGGACTGCACGTAGAGTTCGATGTTCTTGAAGGGGAGACCTATGGCTTTTTCCAGGTCGAACACGCCGCAGTTGAGCACCAATCCCGCTATTTTCTGGTGACGGCTTGCAGGGTGCAGGTCAAAGCGGGCGTTGTATTCGGGATCGGAGGAGATCGCTCCCGCCATCGCCGAGAGGTGCGCTCCCGCGGATTCCCCGCCCACAAATATCGCGTCGGTGTCTATGTTGTACTCGTCGGCGTGTGCTTTGAGCCACGCGAACGCCTTGTAGATGTTGCGGATGGGTTCGGGGTGAGGGTAGAAGGGAGAGTGTCCGTAATAGAGGCTGACGACGAAATATCCCGCCTCCGCGATGCGGGTGTTGAACGCCTCTCTCGTCTCGGGCAGCCCGCCTATCCAGCCGCCGCCGTGGATGTAGACAAAGACGGGGGCTTTCAGTTCCGGATCGCGGTCCTTGCGCTCGTAGATGTTGAGGTAGAGCTTTCTGTCGCCGTCCATGTCGTAATGCACCTGCCGCTTGACCTTGACATTCAGGGAGCGGCGGGCGTTGAACACGGTGAGGAAGCCGAGCAGCTCGTTTTTAGCGTGTCCCGTGCGCACATAGGCGAACTTGATGTCATAGAGGAGCTTCTCCTGAAACTCCTTCATGTCGTCGAGGGAGAATTTGGGCTTTTTCATCGTCACTCCGCGTCGATGAGGTAATGTTTTCTCCAGAGAGCGAGAGTCTCCGCCGTCACGCCGTATTCGGCGGCAAGGAAGTCCTCTATGCTGTCATAGCGGGAGAATATGGCGTTGTATGCGTTGTCGAAGAGTTCCTCATGCACCTGCGAGGAGTAGTCCACCACGGCGTAGAAACCGGGGCGGAGAGGCACGGCATTGATGATCTTCATGATCTTGGAGTTGGAGCCTGCGCGATAGGTGTTGGAGAGCATATATTGCTCCTTCGCCTGTTCTTTTGTCCTGCCCAGAGCAAGCTCTATCATCATTGCAGCCACGCCCGTCCTGTCCTTGCCCGCCGTGCAGTGGAACGCCACCGTCCTGCCCGCAGTCAGCCTGTCAAAGAGCAGGGAATAGGCGTGCTTGGCGTAGGGCATATAGGCGTAGGAGTCCTTGATGCCTTCCAGGATCTCATCAAATTGTTCGTCAGTGCAGAAGAGCATCATCAGCTTGGAGCGCAGAGTGGGCGCAAGCACCTGAAATTTGGTGTCGCCGAACACGGACGCATTGACATACTCCACTCCGTCGGGGAGAGAGTCGGGTTTCTCTTTGATCTCGCGGGGGATGCGCAGATCCACCACCGTGTCCAGCGCGAGTCCCGCCAGAAACTCTCTGTCCGCGTCCGTTTTCGGGCGCAGTTTCCCCGCACGGAATATCTTTCCGCGCGCGATCATCTTCCCGTCCCCGACGGGCAGTCCGCCCAGATCTCTGAAATTGCTGAGAGTGATGCCTTCGTATGCCCTTTCCATATACGAAGATTATACCAAACCTCCTCCGTTTCCGCAACCGCATGATGAGGCGCATTTGCCATATGAGGAACAAGATCGCGCACCCCGAACTCACCGTACACATTGGGCGAGCGTATTAAAAACAAAAAACCCCGTTTCACGACAGGGTGCTGACAAAGTTCCGCAAGTTCGCCTGACGCCGTCAGGCGAACATCAACGCAAGTCCGCCCAGCGCGGCTGCCAACGTCGGCAGCGTGATCACCGCGCCCTTTTTCACGAAGTCGAAAAATTTGAAGTCCACGTGTTTGTGCTTGACTATGGACAGCCACATCATCGCGGACATGGACGCTACGGGGGTGAGCAGCGAACCCATATTCGAGCCTATCACCGTGGCGAACACCGCGGGCATGAGGTTTGCCTCCGAGACGGAGGAGAGTATGCCCACGAAGAACATGCTCATGGGCAGATTGTTCATCAGGTTGCTCGCGCCCGCCGACAGCGCGCCGAAGGAGAGGAGAGAGAGTTCGCTGTCGAATGCGGAGGCTATCTTCTCGGTGACGCCGTTGTTCATTAGGGCGAGCACCACCACGAACATGGAGATGAGAAAGGGGACGAGATGCCAGGGCATACGTTTCGCCGTCTTTTTGAGGGGGTGGAGGGATTGCCCTTTGGCGAGCAGGCAGATGACCGCTCCCACCATCACCGCGCCCGCCGAACACAGACAGACGATCCACATATCCAGCCCGATGTAGGAAGAGAGTATGAGCAGCACCGTACACACACCAAGCCCCGCGACGCCCACTGCGAGGGCGGGGACGTTCCTTATGGTGACTTCCAGCTCGCTCGCCTGCAAAGGTTCTTTCAGCTTTTTGCGGAAGATGAGGAAGAGCAGGGAGAAGGACGTCACCGCGGCAAACACCGTGGGCAGTGCCATCATGCGGACGTAATCCATAAATCCCACGCCGAAATAGGTGGCTATGTAGACGTTGGTGGTGTTGCCGATGATGAGAAACATGCTCCACGTGTTAGCCGCCACGTACGTCATGAATACGAAGGGGATGGGATCTATGTTGCTGTTTTTGGCAAAATAGCAGATGAAGGGGGTGAAGGTGAGCACGATGGTGCTGTTGGACGTGAACACCGTCACCAGCGAGATTATGAGGTAGAGCAGGATGAACAGCTTGATCTGGCTCGTCCCCGCGTGTTTCATCACCTTGGTGGCGAGCAGCTTGAAAAAGCCCACCTTGTCGAGATAAACGCTCATCGCGCTCATGGAGAGGAAGATGGCGAGAGTCTTTAAGGGGTTCATGTCCGAGTCGCCGAAGAACTGTTCCTCAAGCTGTTCGAGAGGCACTTCTCCCGTGGCGACGAGGACGACGGCGCATATGAAGGGCAGCACCCAATAGAGGCGCACCCGCACCTTTCCGATGCGCGCCTTAGCACCAAACGCGGTGGCGACCACCACGCTCAGGCAGGAAAGACAAAGCATCGCAACGGAAAGAGCCATATCGACTTACCCCACTCCTTTATAATTTGAGAGGATACATAATATACTGAAATCGTCCCGAAATCAACCTCTTGCGGAAAAATCGCAAAAATTTTGTAAAAAATTTTTCCGCTCGCGCCCTCCGGGCAAGAGGAGGAAAGCGGCGCCGAACCCGGTTCGTATTATTCCGGTACGGCATAGGAAAAACTCGCGGCATCACGCAGTCAAACGGGGGTTGACAAATGCCGCTCCGTGATTCAAAATCAAAGGGTGGACTCTTTCTCCGAGTCCCTTCCGTCCGCGGTGTGCCGAGGAGGGGAAAGAAGGGGAGTTTCGCTCAAAAGGGGGGTATCATCTGTGAAAATCGCGGCATTAGTGTTGTTTTTGGTCACTTATGTGCTTTTGCTCGCGCTGCCCAAGTTCCGCGCCTACATCGCTGCGGGGGTGGGTTTCCTCTTTATGTGCATAGGCATCCTTCCGTGGGGCGAGTTCGCCTCGGCGATAGATTGGAACGTCCTCATGATCATCGCGGGGACGATGGGCATCGTCGCGCTCTTCATCGAGTCCAAAATGCCCGCGCTCCTTGCCGACCTTCTCATCGCGCGCATGCCGAATGTCAAATGGGCGATCATCGCGCTCTCCCTGTTCGCGGGGCTGGTGAGCGCGTTCGTGGACAACGTCGCCACCGTGCTCATGGTCGCGCCCATCGCGCTCTCCCTCTCAAAGAAGCTGGACATCTCTCCCGTCCCCGGCATCATCGCCATCGCTGTGTCTTCCAATCTCCAAGGCGCGGCGACGCTCGTCGGGGACACCACTTCCATCATGCTCGGCAGCGAGGTGGGCATGTCCTTCATCGACTTCTTCGTGATGGACGGCAAGATGGGCATGTTCTGGATCGTCCAGATAGCCGCCATCGCCGCCACCGCCTACCTTCTCATCGTGTTCCGCAAGGACAAGCAGAAGATAGAGTACTCCGAGCGCACCGAGGTCAAGGATTTCTTCCCCACCTTCCTGCTCGTCGCCATGCTCGCGCTGCTCATCGGCGTCTCCTTCATCCCCGAAAAACCCGATGTCACCCCCGGCATCATCTGCGTCGGTCTCATGGTCGTGGGCATGATCTACACCGTCATCCGCCGCAAAGACTTCTCCGGAGTGAAAAATACGCTGAAAGAGATAGACTTCAAGACGTTGCTTCTGCTCGCAGGCATCTTCCTCATCATCGGCGGGCTGGACTCCGTCGGTCTCATCGACGACATCGCGGATCTCCTCGTCAAAGCCAGCGGCGGCAACCTCTTCGCGCTCTACTCCCTCCTCGTGTGGGCGTCCGTGCTCGTCTCCGCCTTCATCGACAACATCCCCTATGTCGCCACCATGCTCCCCGTCATCACGGGCATCGCCGGCAGCATGGGCATCCCGCCTGAACAGACCATGGTGCTCTATCTCGGTCTCCTCTCCGGTGCCACCCTCGGCGGCAACCTCACCCCCATCGGAGCCTCCGCCAACATCACCGCCACCGGCATCCTCCGCAAAGCCGGTCACGAAGTCGGCACTCTCCAATATATGAAGATCAGCGTCCCCTTCACATTGATTGCGGTGTTAGTAGGATACGGTCTTGTGTGGGCAGTCTACGCCTGAACGCCGCCATTTGGCGAATAACTGCGTCAAAGCCCCTGCCGTAGATGCTCACGTACGTCAATGTACGCTCCGCCTCTCGGCAGGGGCTTTTCCTTGTTCTTCATCCAAATGGCGGCGTTCAGGAAATAAGTTTAGAGCGGGCGCACTTGAACAAAAGAGCGGTGTCCCGCCGAAGTGTCGGCGGGGAAATAGTCCTCCGAACGGTGTTCGGCGGGTTATAAAGTAATTAAGGCGCGGGGCGGGAGACCGCTCCGCACGTGTTTTGATTTTAACTTGACGTCGTTGTCAAGGGCGCGAAAATTTTTGCCTGCTTTGCAAGCAAAATTTTTCGACGCAATTCCTTGACAAAAGAAATGCAAGGCACAACTCCGGCTTGTTTCAAGCGGTGCCGCCACGGGGCGGGTGGGCGGGGAACGCTTGCAACGTACACTTGTTCGGAGCGTCTTTGAGCACGACGAACACTTTTTCGGAGACGGTCTAACGTACACTTTGCGCGGGCGCGTTTGAACTATACGTCTCTCTTTCGGAGACGGAACCGGAGCCGCAGGGCGGCGACTATCTGAGTGCCGAGCGCAGATGTACACCTAAGTAGGGGTAGCACCCGTGCGCGAGTGCCGAATTCCTCCTCCCGTGCCGGGTATTCAGTGAGTGCAGTCATCCGCTTAGTTATGTGAGTGCGAAAAATAAAATCTTGTAGAGATGTACAGTCAGTCCCGCAAGATGCGAGGAGTGGACTCTAATCGGCACGGGGGAGGAAAGCCCGAAGGGAAGGAGGGGGTATCTAACTCCCCTGTCAGAGGACGTCAGCCCATTTTATATTCTCCGAGCACGACGTGAACTTTGATAGAGCCTCCCGTAACCCGACGTCTCTTTTTCGGAGACGGAACTACGCGCCGCAAAGCCAAACTTTCACCGCGGGCGTCTTGCGCCCGCGCTTGAAAGTCGCGGCGCGAATCTGCGACCTCGCAAGCTAGACGAGAAATTAAGTAGAGACGTCGCTCGTGCGCGTCGAGTCGCCCTCCTCGCCCCACGAGCGACGCTCAGTGAGTACTGTTCGCCGCTTGAATAAGTGAGTGCGAGACTCAAACTATTTTCAAGAGGTGTTTTCATAAAGACGCGGTTTGCGCCTTTATGAAAAAGTGAGTACCGCATTTTAGGAGGAGGGAACTCTATTCCGAGTGGGGGAGGAGTCCCGTAGGGGAGGAGGGGGACAATAACT
>CALVQW010000002.1 GCA_944358385.1 uncultured Clostridia bacterium | reverse complement strand
CTAAGCGGATGCCGGTACTTATTGAGCGTCGCTCGTGGGGCGAGGAGGGCGACTCGACGCGCACGAGCGACGTCTCTGCTTAGTTTCTCGTCTAGCTTGCGAGGTCGCAGATTCGCGCCGCGACTTTCAAGCGCGGGCGCAAGACGCCCGCGGTGAAAGTTTGGCTTTGCGGCGCGTAGTTCCGTCTACGAAAAAGTACTCGTCGGGTTCAGGCGCGCACGCTCAAAGTGCGCGTTAGAACGTCTCCGAAAGAGTGTGCGTCGTGTTCAAACAACGCTCTCTCGGAGTGTGCGTAAAGTTAATAACGCTTCCCTGCGCTTGTTTTGTCAAGGAATTGCGCCGAAAATTTTGCTCGCGGGGGAATTATTCCCCCACACCCCCAAGTTGTTGCGAGCCGTAAAAGACAAGCTGTTGCACGGGATGTAAAACAATAGTCAGCCGCCCGCTTAGGGCTGCAAAAATTTTCGCGCCATTGACAACGACGTCAAGTTAAAATCAAAACACGCGCGGAGCGGTTTCCCGCCCCGCGCCTTAATTACTTCACTCCCCGCCGAAACTTCGGCGGACTATTTTCCCCGCCGACACTTCGGCGGGGTGCCGCTTGTGTTTTTACGTATAGAGTGACGGCGTCATTTGGATGAGATGCGCGAAAAAGCCCCTTCCGCAAAAGGGAGCGTACTATTGCGTACGTGACCGCATTGCGGGAGGGGCTTTGACAAAGCAGGTCGCCAAATGCCGCCGTCACTCCAGTTCGAAGGCGCCGGTGTAAAGCTGATAATACCTCCCCCTCTGGGCGAGGAGCTGATCGTGATTGCCGCGCTCGATGATCTCGCCGTGTTCAAGGACGAGGATGATGTCGGCGTTGCGGACGGTGGAGAGGCGGTGGGCGATGATGAACACCGTCCTGCCCTTCATGAGGCTGTCCATGCCCTTCTCGATGAGTTTCTCGGTGCGGGTGTCGATGGAGGATGTTGCCTCGTCGAGGATGAGGACGGGGGGATCCGCAACGGCGGCACGCGCGATGGAAAGGAGCTGCCTCTGCCCTTGCGAGAGGTTTGCACCGTCGCCCGAAAGCATGGTCTCGTAGCCGTCGGGGAGATGGCGGATGAAAGAGTCCGCATTGGCAAGGCGGGCGGCATTCTCCACTTCCTCGTCAGTAGCGTCGAGGTTGCCGTAACGGATGTTCTCGCGCACCGTCCCCGTGAAGAGGTGGGTGTCCTGCAACACCATGCCGAGAGAGCGGCGAAGATCGGGCTTCTTGATCTTGCGGATGTTGATGTTGTCGTAGCGGATCTTGCCCTCCTCGATGTCGTAGAAGCGGTTGATGAGATTGGTGATGGTGGTCTTGCCCGCGCCCGTCGAGCCGACGAGAGCTATTTTCTGCCCCGGTTTGGCGACCAGGCTGACATCGCGCAGCACCGTCTTTTCGGGGACATAGGAGAATGTGACGTGTTCGAACTCCACCTCTCCCTTCCATCTGACGTAGGTGGTGGTATCCGTCGCCTTGTGATAGTGTTTCCACGCCCATTTGCCCGTGCGGGTTTCGCTCTCGGTGATGGTGCCGTCCTCGGCGACGTTGGCATTGACGAGGGTGACATAGCCCTCGTCCGTCTCAGGCTCTGCGTCTATGAGCGCGAAGATGCGCTCCGCACCCGCGAGTGCCATGAGGATGCTGTTCATCTGCTGAGACATCTGCCCTATGGGCGCGCTGAACTGTCTGGAAAATTGCAGGAAGGCGATGAGGCTGCCAAGCTCCATTATGCCGCCTATCCTGACATCCGCGGCGATGAAGAGGGAGCCGACGATGGCGGTGATGGCGTAGTTGACATAGCCGATGTTGCCGAGTATGGGCATGAGGACGTTGGCGTAAGTGTGCGCCTTGCGGGACGCGCCGCGCAGAGTGCCGTTGATGCCGTCAAAAGACTCCTTCTCCGCATCCTCGTGGCAGAACACCTTGACGACGCGCATGCCCTCGATGTGTTCCTCCACATAGCCGTCCAGCACGCCGATCGCCTTCTGCTGTCTCACGAAGTGTTTGCCCGATTTGCCGCCCACGTACTTCACGATGAAGAACATGATGACGAGCATGATGACGATGAAGAAGGTGAGCAGCCAATTTATGATCATCATTGCGATGAAGATGCCCAGCACCGTCAGCCCGTTGGAGATGAGATAGGGCACGCCGTTCGCCATAAGCTCGCGCAGGGTGTCCGTATCGTTGGTGTAGCAGCTCATGATGTCGCCGTTGGCGTGGGTGTCGAAGAAGCGGATGGGGAGTTTCTGCATCTTCTCGAACATCTGGTCGCGGATGGTGCGCTGGATCTGCGTGGTCATGTTGACTATGATCCAGTTGTAGACATAGTGCAACAGCGCGCCCGTGAGGTACATCGCCGCCATGACGCCGACCATCACGGCGAAATCCGTCATGGTCACCCCCGCCTCGCCCTTCGCAAGCGGGATGATGAAGTCGTCGATGACCATGGAGAGCATGAACGTGCCGCCCACCGTCGCGCCGACGTTGAGTATGAGAGAGATGGCTGCGAGGATCACCCTCCCCTTGTAAGGCTTAAAGTAGGAGAGGATGCGCAGGAAAGTCTCCATGGGGTGTCCCGCGGTATACTTCTTCCCACCTATGAGCTGATGTCCCGCGGCAGGCGCGTGATCTTGCTTTTTACGGCTCATTTTTCCACCTCCTCTCCCTCGCCCGCGGCATCGGAAGTGCGGGCAGCCCCGCTCTCCGCCTCCTCCGCCTCGGCGTATATCGCGGCGGCTTCGTCCGAACCGCGCTGCTGGGAATAGTAGACGTCCTGATATATCTTGTTGGACGCGAGCAGCTCCTCATGCGTGCCTACGGCGTCTATCCTGCCCTCGTCCATGACGACGATCTTGTCCGCGTCCTGCACCGAGCCTATGCGCTGTGCGATGATGAACACGGTGGTGGAGCCGAACTCCTCTTTGAGTCCCTTGCGGATCGCCGCGTCCGTCGCGGTGTCCACCGCGGAAGTGGAGTCGTCCAGGATCATGACCTTGGGATGTTTCAGAAGAGCGCGCGCGATGCACAGCCTCTGCTTCTGACCGCCGGAGACGTTGACGCCGCCCTGCCCCAGCTCCGTCTCATAGCCGTCCGGGAAGGACATGACGAAATCGTGCGCCTGCGCCGCCCGCGCGGCGTGCTCGATCTGCTCGTCCGTGGCGTCGGGGTTGCCCCATTTGAGATTCTCTTTTATCGTGCCGGAGAAGAGCACGTTCTTCTGCAACACCATCGCAACGGCGTCGCGGAGGGTGCCCAGCTTGTAGTCTCTCACGTCCACTCCGCCCACCTTCACCGAGCCGCTCCTGACGTCGTAAAGACGGGGAATGAGCTGCACGAGTGTGCTTTTTGCCGAGCCGGTGCCGCCTATGACGCCCACCACTTCGCCGGGCTTTACGTGAAGGTCGATGTGTTCGAGGTTGAGCACATCACCCGTCTTGGAGTAGGAAAAGTCCACGTTGTCGAAATCCACGCTGCCTTCCGCGACTTCCTCGGCGGAGGGAGAGGGATTGTCCGCGATGTCGGGGACTTCGCGGAATACCTCGGCGATGCGCCCCGCCGACGCGCGGGAAAGCACGAGCATGACGAACACCATCGCCACCATGCCGAGGGACATCAGGATCTGCATAATATAGTTGAGGAAGGCGGCGAAAGAGCCGTAATGCATGCTGCCCGCTATGATGTTGTTGCCGCCGAACCACACCACCGCGATGATGCACCCGAACGCCACCAGCTGCATGAGCGGCATGGCGATGACCAGCATCTTCTCGGCGGAGAATTGCAACTTCTGCACGAGGGAACTTATCTTCATGAACTTGTCCGTCTCGTGATCCTCTCTGACGAAGGTCTTGACGGTGCGGATGGCGGTGAGGTTCTCCTGCGTGATCTCGTTCATGTCGTCGTACTTTTTGAGCATCTTGGTGAAGCGCGGGAATACGACGATGATGCCCACGATAAGCCCCACCACTATGACGGGGAGCGCGACTGCAAAGACCACCGCGAGGTCGGCGTTGATGGAGATCGCCATGCCGAGTGCCATGGCGAGCATGACGGGAGCGCGCACCAGCACCCTTATCACCATCATATAGGACATCTGCACGTTGGTGATGTCGGTGGTGAGCCTGGTCACCAGCCCCGCCGTGCTGAAACGGTCGAGATTGGCGAAACTGAAATCCTGCACTTTGTAGTAGATCTTCTGCCTGACGTTGGAGCCGAACCCCGTCGCGGCGTAGGCGGCGTATTTGCCCGAAAGCACCCCGAAGGTGAGGGACAGCAGAGCCATCACCACCATCATCGCGCCGCATATCACGATGAATTTCACGCTCGAATCCACGGTGAAAAGCTCGGTGTCGGACGCTCCGAGCTGCAAGACGAAAGTGTACTCACCGAGTCCTTCGGCAAGACCTACGTCGATGATCTGCGACATGATGATGGGGATGAACACCTCCAGCACCACCTCGAACACGACGAAAACGGACGTGAGCACGGACGCGAGTTTATACTCGCCCACGCACTCCGCCAGCAAGCCGAGGACGCCTTTGCCCTTTTTAGCAGCGGTCTTAGACATATCTCTCTCCGAAAACGCACGCGTCGCAAAACCCGACAGGTGTCGTATTCAATATTAAGATTATATGTTAAGGTTATATTAAAGTCAACAAATAGCCGCGCGCAAAAAAAGAAAAACGGCGTCCCGCGGGGATGCGTTGCGCTATGCCGGACCGGAATAATACGAACCGGCCTCAGAGCAATTCTTTTCGGCGCTTTTGCACAGCCGAAACTTGCCAATATGAATACTATTGCCTGCGTTCCGCCCGTGCAACATCATCCGAAAATCTCTTGCTCTGAGGTGCGAGCAGTTCCGCGCCTGCCGATTTTTGGCTGAGCAAGGAAGTCGCCGCAGCTAATACTTGACCCGTATTAGCAAGGCGAATGACGCGGTTCAGGCGGAAATCGGCGGCGCCGAACCCGGTTCGTATTATTCCGGTCCGGCATGCCGTTTGCCGTGCTACTCGCAGTCCGCGGGAGCGGAAAAGAGGGCGCGGACATACTCCCGTGCCGTGTCGAATGAGGGGAATTCCTTTGCCCCCTCTCCCGCATCCACCGCGACGGGATAATGCTCGAAAGCAAGCTCGTCCAGCACCTCTTTCGGGGTGCCGGAGACGAGCCTGCCGTTGAGAGCGATCGTCAGAGTGCGCTCAGGCATCAAGCAGCCTCCAAATGGACTTCTTGGTCGCCATCATGATAAGGTCCACGATCCAGATCAACCAGCCCAGGAATATCCTTATTATGCCCGCCACGAACTTTCCTTCCGACATCCTGACGACGATGCCGAGGATCCACGCCGTGAAGGGAATGATCGCCAGAATGAGACTGACGATGTATGACAGACCGAAATAATCGCTTTTGCCTTTTGCCATAGATACCTCCCGTTTCTTCGCGCTTTGCGCGCTTACGGTCACATCATATTCGGCGGCGGGGAGAAATATCCGCCGTCCGACAGATGTTTTCCCGCCCTCAGCCCTTCACCACGGGATTGCGTGCCGCCGCAGCCTCGTCGGGACGGCGCACGGGTGTGGTGTGCGGGGCGGAATGCAGTTCCTCGGGACGGGTGTACGCAAGGTCGATGATCTCCTTCAACGCCTCCGCCGTCCTGTCCAGCGTCTCCTTGTTCACCGTCTCGGTAGGCTCGAACATGAGCGCATCCTCGACGATGAGCGGGAAATACATGGTGGGGGGATGTATGCCGCGGTCTATGAGTGCTTTGGCGACATCCGCCGCCGTCACCCCCGTCTCGTCGCGCAGCTTGCGCATGGACAGCACGAACTCGTGCATGCACCTGCCCTCGCCTACGGGATAGAAATAGCTGATCTTCTCCCGCAGATAATTGGCATTGAGCACCGCGGTCTCCGCCGCCGCTCTCAGCCCTTTGCCGCCGAGGGAGACGATGTAGGCGAGAGCCTTGACGTACACGCCGAAATTGCCGTAGAACGCCCCCACTCTGCCCGCCGACCAGTCGCTCCTGCGGAAGCGGAAGCCCTTTTCGGTGCGCATCACCTGCGGATCGGGAAGATAAGCCGCGAGAGCCGCCTTGCAGCACACGGGACCGGAGCCGGGACCGCCGCCGCCGTGAGGTGCGGAGAAGGTCTTGTGCAGATTGAGATGCACGAGGTCGAAGCCCATGTCTCCGGGGCGCACCACGCCCATGATGGCGTTGAGGTTGGCTCCGTCGTAATACATTAACGCGCCCGCGTCATGCACTATGCGCGCGATGTCCGTCACCTTCTTCTCAAACTTGCCCAGCGTGTTGGGATTGGTGAGCATGAGTGCCGCCGTATCCTCCCCCGCTTTGAGGCTGAGGTCGGCAAGATCCACACACCCGTCCGCGCCGGAACGCACCGTCACCACCTCGAATCCCGCCATCGCCGCCGACGCGGGATTTGTGCCGTGCGCGCTGTCCGGGATGAGCACCTTGGTGCGCGCCTTGTCCCCGCGGGAGAGGTGGTATTTCTTGACCATGAGCATGGCGGTGAACTCGCCGTGCGCGCCCGCCGCGGGCTGCAATGTCACGGCGTCCATCCCCGTTATTCCCGCAAGATAGGCACTTAAAGTGTCGATGACGGCAAGTGAACCCTGCATTTTGTCGGCACGCGCCAAAGGATGCGCGTCTCTGAACCCCGGCAGTGCCGCTATCTCCTCGTGCAGTTTGGGATTGTATTTCATGGTGCAGGAACCGAGAGGATAAAAGCCGTCGTCCACACCGAACGTGCGCTTGGAGAGCGCGGTGTAATGCGCCGCCACCTCCGCCTCGGAAAGCTCCGGCAACACGACGGCGTCGCGCAGGAGCGAGGATGCATAATCGTATCTTTCCACGTCGAGGGCGGAGGGCTGCACGCCCGTCCTCCCCTTCACCGACTTCTCAAAAACCGTTTTCATAGCGTCTCCTCCGCGATCCTGATCACTTCGTCCATATCCGCCTTGCCGTTAAGCTCGGTGCAGCACCAGAGGGTGCGGTGTTTGTCGATGGGGAGTCCGCCGAGTATCCCCTTCCTCTCCAACGCCGCCGCGAGTGCCGAGGCTTTGCCGGGAGTGATGGTGACGAACTCGTGGAAGAATTCCTTTTCGTAGAACAGCTTTGCGCCCGCGTGGGCAAGCCCTTTTGCGAGATAGTGCGCGTTGGAGGCGCATTTCACCGCGATCTCTTTGAGTCCGCGAGGACCTGCAAGGGAGAGATAGACCGCCGCGGTCAGCGCGCAGTGCGCCTGATTGGAACAGATGTTGGAGGTCGCCTTCTCGCGTCTGATGTGCTGTTCGCGCGTCTGCAAGGTGAGCACGAAAGCGCGCCTGCCGTCCGCATCCGTCGTCTCGCCGACGATCCTGCCCGGCAGCTTGCGCATAAACTCCTTCTTCGCCGCCATATATCCGAGGTACGGTCCGCCGAAACTCACGGGAAGCCCGAAGGGCTGCGCGTCGCCGACCACGACATCCGCGCCGAGTTCGCCGGGGGCTTTGAACAGAGCGAGAGCAAGAGGGTTGCACCCCACGATCACCTTCCCGCCCTTGGCTTTCGCCGCCGCTGCGATCGCCGCGACGTCCTCGACTATGCCGTAGTAGTTGGGGGACTCCACATACACCGCGCCGTACCCTTCCGCACCGGCGAGATCCGCCGTGCCTTCATAGGCGGGGAGGACTTCAAGCTCTATCCCCCTCGCGCCGAGATAGGTGCGCATGGTCTCCGCCGTATCCGGGTTGACGTTGGAGAAGGTGACCACTTTCTTGGACTTGTCCGCGCACATCACGCAAGCCTCAGCCGCCGCCGTCGCGCCCGAATAGTGGGACGCGGTGGCAACGTCCATGCCCGTGAGGTTGCACATCATGGTCTGGAACTCGAAAGTCGCTTGCAGGATGCCCTGCGAGATCTCCGGCTGATAGGGCGTATACGCGGTGAGGAACTCCTCACGCGAAGTCAGGCTCTTCACCGCCGAAGGTATGTAGTGGACATAGCTGCCCGCGCCGCGGAACACGCTGCGGTAGGTCGCGTTCCTGCCCGCGAGTTCCGCAAGAGCGGCATACGTCTCCTGCTGCGATCTGCCTTCGGAGAGCGCGAATTTCTTTCTGCGAAGTTCCTTCGGCAGATCGGAATAGAGTTCGGACACCGAACTCACGCCGATGAGACCGAGCATCGCCGCGCGCTCCGCATCGGAAACGGAAAGATAGTCCGCCATGGCTCACCCCACAAACAGAGTATATTCCGCTTCGCTCATCAGGTCCTCTTGCAGGACGTAGGGAGCGACGGCAAAGATCCACGTCTCCCCCGCTTTTTCGGGAGCGTCGGCGAGTTCCTCATTCACTTCCGCCACCGTGCCGCTCGCGGGAGAATTGACCTCCGCGACCGCTTTGACGGATTCAAGCTCGCAGCCCGGTTCCCCCGCCGTGACTGCCGCTCCCGTTTCGGGAAGATCGACATACACCACTTCGCCGAGCTCCTCGGCGGCATGACCGCTGATGCCGACATACGCTTTCCCGTCGCGGATCTCCACCCATTCGTGTGTGCGTGTGTACTGTTTCATAACCTATATCTCCTTATTGAGGCGGCTGAGCCGCATTGTTTTTCCGTTTGAACGCCGTCGCGCTCATTTGCGCCCGACAAAGGGCAGCGGGACTCTCTCCAAGGGGAGCATCCTGCCTCTCACGTCGGCGAAAAGTGCGCCCGCCACTCCCCTCTTCACGCGGAGCATGGCGATGCCGCAGCCCAGCGTCGGGGAATGCGTGCCGGATGTGGACACCCCCACCTTCTCTCCGTCCGCATAGATGTCGCAGTGTTCGCGCACTATCCCGCGCCCCGCCACTCTCACTCCCACGCGCTCGTAAGCGGGAGCGTGCGCCGCGATCGCCGCGCGTCCGAGGAAGTCCTCCTTGCCGAGCTTGACGGCAAAGTCCAGCCCCACCTCGTTCACGGGGATGTCCTCGCCGAGTTCGTGACCGTAAAGCGGCATGCCCGCTTCCAGACGCAAGGTGTCGCGTGCGCCGAGACCGCAGGGCACAAGCCCCCGTCCGCCGCCCGTTTCGAGGAGCGCGTCGTACACTTTCACGATGTCCTCGTTCGCGCAATAGATCTCGAAGCCGTCCTCTCCCGTATATCCCGTGCGCGAGACGAGAGCCTCCGCCCCCGCAACGGACACCCTCTCGGTGAAGGTGTAATACTTTGCGGGCAGCACGCCCGTGACGAGCGTGCTAAGGATCTCCTCCGAACGCGGACCTTGCACCGCGATCTGCGAGACCTGTCGGGAGATGTCCTCAAACCCGCACCCCGAAAGATGCTCCCTCACGTGCGCCGCGTCCTTTGCCACATTCGCGCCGTTGACCACGACAAGGAATTTCTCCGCATTGATGCGGTAGACGAGGACGTCATCCACCGCCCCTCCCTTCTCGTTGGGAAGGAGGGAATATCTCACCCGCCCGTCCGCCATGCCGCGGATGTCGTTGGTGAGAAGGGCATTAAGAGCCTGCTCCGCCCCCGCCCCCGTAAAGAGGAACTCGCCCATATGCGAGACGTCGAACACTCCCGCCGCCTCTCTCACGGCACGGTGTTCTTCGAGTATGCCGGAGTATTGCACGGGCAGTTCGTACCCCGCAAATTCCACCATCCTGCCGCCCAGGGCGACGTGTCTTTCATACAATGCTGTCCTTTCGGTCATAACTCCTCCTCAACGCTTGTGCGTCGCAAGCCCGCGCGTGTCCTCGCACGCCTCGGCTATGCTCTCGTAAAGGGTGGGATGGGCATGGATCACGTCCGCCACCTGCTCGGCGGTGAGCTTCCCGCTCACGGCGAGAGTGAGTTCGCCCGCAAGCTCCGTCACTCCGTCGCCGAACGCCTCCGCGCCCAAAATCACACCTTTATCGTCGCAATTTATCTTTATAAAACCTCTGTTCGAGCCATTGACAAGATTTTTGCCGTTCGCTCCCAAGAGGAATTTCCCCGTCTTTGCGCCCCCTTCGGTCACGCCTACGGAGACTATCTCCGGCTGCGTGTAGACAAGAGACGGCACGGTGGAAAGATCCGTTCCGCAGGGCTGTCCCGCCATGTGTGCGACTGCTTTCAACGCGCATGCGGACGCGTAATGCGCAAGCTGTATCCCGCCCGTCACGTCGCCCGCCGCATACACTCCCGCGGTCGCGGTCATCATGTTCCCGTCCGTGGCTATCGGAGCCTCCGGCAGTCCCGCCGCCCCAAGACCTATCCCTTCCGTATTGGCGCGTCTCCCCGTCGCGGCGATCACCGCCCCTCCTTCGGCGCGTCCTTCCTTGCCGCCGCATTCGTATACCGCATATCCCTCGCCCGTCTCGGTGACGCGTGCGGAAGTGACGATTTTCACCCCCTTGCGTTTGAGCGCGGATGCGAGCTGCACCGACACCTCTCTGCCGAAGAAGGGAAGTATGCGGTCGGCGTATTCCAGCACCGTCACTCCCCTGCCGCTGTCCGCGAAATAGCAGGCAAGCTCCGTGCCTATCACTCCTCCGCCCACTATGACCACGTCCCCGGAGGGAAGGGGTGCGGAAAGCACGTCATCCGAGGTGAGCAGACTCTCGCCGCCCTTCACGGGCAGCCTCGCGGGACGCGAACCCGTCGCTATGAGTATGTTGCGCGCTTGCAGTCTTTCGCCCTCCGCTTCCACGGTGCGGGCATCGAGCAGTCTGCCCCGCGCTCTCACCGTCCTCACTCCCGCCGCCGCGAGCAGCTTTTCCACGCCGCCGCGCAGTGCCGCGACCACTCCGTCCTTGCGCGCATACACCGCGCCTTCGTCAAAGGACACCTCCCCCGTCATCACGCCGCTCTCCGCCCACGAGGTGCGGGAGGCGTAAAGCCCGGAAGAATGCAGAAGGCATTTGGTGGGTATGCAACCGCGGTTGAGACAGGTGCCGCCCACATCGCCGCTCTCGACGAGCGCGACGCTCATGCCCAGCTTTGCGGCACGGATAGCCCCCGCATATCCCGCAGGTCCTCCGCCGAGTACGATGAGATCAAACACTTTCATCCTCCCCGATCAGCGCGCGCAGCCTTTCTGCCTCCGCGCGGATCGCATTGCTTTCATTTTCGTTCAACGTGTCGGGGATCGACTCTCCCGCAAGGAGCGCGTTGACGGCGTCCACCGCATCCGCATCCAAGCTGTCGGAAGTCACGCTCAATTTCCCGTCCGCGTCCTTAGTCACCACCGCTCTGCCGCCGAAAAGCTCCGTCTCGGCGCGCGCGACGCGGCGCGTCCTTTTGCCGTAACGCCAATCGTCCGCGGAGAAAAACCCCGTCCACTTCATCACTTTGTCCGCGCCCAGCGCGAGGGGAAGGACGTCTCTCCTGCCCGCATCGGGATACTCCGCCGCAAAAGCCCTTTCGATGGCGTCCGCCGCCGCCTCCGCGGTCAGACCGGGCGCGACGGTGTCGAGAGCGACCACGCGCGACTCCACACTGCGCACCCCCTTGCCCTCAAACTTCGCGTCGGGAGGAGTGAGGTATCTCCCCACGCTCTCCGGCGAAGTGGAGATGAGCAGAGTGCCGTGATGCAGCTCGGTGCCGCCCTTTTTGTAGTAGGCATTGCCGCCGCACTTCCCGCCGCCGCACATGATGTCGTTCCTGCCCGAAAGCTCGGCTTGTACACCCAGGGATGCGAGCGCGGAAAGCAGTATGCGGAAATTCCTTTCCTTCACGAACTCCCCTTCCCGCGCTATGAATGTGAAATTGAGGTTGCCGAGGTCGTGCCACACCGCGCCGCCCCCGGAGAGCCTCCTCGCCAGCACGCCGCCCGCGCCTTCCAGCGTGTCCACGCGGCACTCGGCGAAAGCGTCCTGATTGCGTCCTATCACCACCGCGTCCGCATTGCGCCATATGTAAAGGGCGGCTTCGCCCTCGCCGACGCTCTCGAAAAGCGCGGCTTCGATGGCTTGATTGACAAGTACGTTGTCGGATGCGGATCTTGAAAAAAGCAGGGTTCGGATCGCCATACGTTCAGTATATAACTTTTATGATATATAATCAAGAGCGGAGAGCAAAATAATGGACACCCGTCCGACATTTCGTGGGCGGAGTCCCCCGCTCCCCGCAGACGCGGGCAACGTCCGCTCGCCCGCGGAGATGACTTTCCCTCTCCTCTCTCCCCTTCCGTCCTTGCTCCGCACCGCAGTTCCGCCCGCAAAGAGATCGCGCATTATCGCCCGAATACGGGGTTTATAATGCAAAAATCGCTGTTTTAAATGTCGAAAGCTAAAATTAAAACGCGCGGCATCTCCGCGCGTCTCCGCCCCTTCCATGTGGCGGGCGTGTCACTACTTTTCTTCCCGATGTGCGGAGAGGGCGCGTTTATCCTTCGCGTTCGTCTATGCCCATGGTCACGCCGAGGACGCTGTCCACGGGCAGGGTGAAACATATCCCCGCACCCGCGGTGTTAAGCCCCGCTTTCTCCACGACGGCGCGCATGATGTCGGCGCACTTCTCCTCCGGGGAGAGGATGAGCAGGATCTCCTTCTCGGGCTGCACCGCTATGCCGAAAGCCTTTTCCGCCTCTCTCGCTCCCGCGCCGCGCGCGTTGATGAGAGTGCCGCCCGTAGCTCCCGCGCTCCTTGCCGCATCCATTGCTGCGGTCTCGAAACCTCTGTTGACTATGCCTACGATCAATCTGTAGCTCATTTCTTCACCTCCCCGCTCACGGCGTCAAGCCCCGCGAGCAATGCCAGCGTGGCAGGTCCGCCCACGCTCTTGACGGGCAGCGTGAACGCTATGCCCGTGTTTTTCTCCTTAAAGCCGAACTTCTCGTCCAACATGGCGTAAAGTCCCGCTATCTCCTCCTCTCGCGCCGTGCCCCACACCACCGCCTTTTCCGTCTCGCCCGTGCCGAAAAGCTCGGAAAGCGCGGAGGGCGCGGTGCCCGTCCCCGGCATGGCATGGAGATGCCGCAGCCCCTTCTCTTCCAGGGCGCGCAGCACCTTTTCCGCCTTGACCTTGTCCACTATCACAAAGACGAGTTTGAGTTGCATACCGTCCTCCCGTCAAAGTTCCACGATGTCGCCTTCGCGGGCGAGCAACGCTCTGTACTGCTCTGCCGCGACGCGCGCCGCGACCGTCTTTTTCACCTTGTAGACCAAGCCCATGATCTGTATCGCCGCAAGGGGCGTCATGGCGACGAACGCCACCGTCCCGAAAGCGTCTTTGATGATGGAGCCGCCGATCTCCGCCGTCGCTCCCATGGCAAACGGGAGCAGGAATGTAGCGGTCATGGGACCGGACGCCACTCCGCCGGAGTCGAAGGCTATCGCCGTGAATATCTTGGGCACGAAGAAGGAGAGCGCGAGGGAGATGACATAGACGGGGACGATGATCCACCATATGGAAAGCCCCGTCGCCACGCGCACCATGCTGAGTGCCACCGCCACCGCCATGGAAATGACAAAGACCACCAGCATATTCTTGCGGCTGATCGCGCCGCCCGTGATCTGCTCCACCTGTCTGTTGAGGACGTGGACTGCGGGTTCCGCAAGTACGATGAGAGAGCCTATCAGCGCGCCGATCGGGATGACCAGCCACCTGCTCACTCCCGCGACTTCCCCGCCGATGAAAGAGCCTGCGGGCATGAAGCCGACATTCACTCCCGCGAGGAAAAGGGTGAGACCGATGTAGGTGTACACCGCGCCGACGACCATCCTCAGCACGCTCTTTGCGGGCAGGCGCAGCAGGGTGAATTGGAAGATGAGGAACACTCCGAAGATGGGCGCGAGCGCGATGCCCACCTCTTCGAGATAGACGGGAATGGCTTTGAGATAGGCGATCATGACGTCGCCGAAGTCCGCAAACGCCGTGAGCGCGTTCACTTCCGCCTGCGCGTCCGTCTTGTAGACCAGCCCCAAAATGAGCACGGCGAGGATGGGACCTACCGAACATATGCCCACCATGCCGAAGCTGTCCTCCTGCGAGTGAGAACCGCCCACCGCGCCCGAAATGCCCACGCCGAGCGCGAGTATGAAGGGGACGGTGATGGGACCTGTGGTCACCCCGCCCGAATCGAAGGAGAGAGGCACATAGCCCTCGGAGACGAACGCCGCCAGCACGAACACCACCGCATAAAGCGCGATGAGAAGGGCGTTGAGCCTGATCTTCAACAGCACGCGCAGCACCGCTATCACCATAAACACTCCCACTCCCGCGCCCACGGCGGAGATGAGGACGATGTTGGGGATGCTGCCTATCTGCGTGGCAAGCACGGTGAGGTCGGGTTCGGCAACGGTCACCACCACTCCGACGACGAGGGCGACCAGCAGGATGAACCACACCTTGCGGGTGGCTGTCACTTTCGCGCCGATATGCTCGCCCGCGGGTTCCATGAATATGCTGCTGCCCAAGGTGTAGAGTGCCATGCCGATGATGAGGAACACCGCCCCCACCAGAAAGGACGCGAGATTGAGCGTGGGCATACCCCCCAACGCAAAGTTGAGGATGAGCACCAACGCCGTGATGGGGATGACGGCGACCGCCGCCTCTTTGAGTTTTAATGCAAAGTTCCTCATCGTCCTCTCCGGAATCCGACACTGCGGGATCTCCCGCCTACGGCTTTCCACACTATAAGCCGACACTGCGGGCGCGGCTTTTCTAAATACCGAAACTGCGGGACAGTCCCGCCTGCGGCTTTTTAATACTATTACGCAAGCATTAAAATAACCTTAGATTTTCGACAAAAATATTTTTCCGCATACAGATGTCGCGGAAAACCATCCGCCGAAGCGGACGGAAAAACGCAAGCCTCACCCGTCACAACTCGCAACGGGATGCGCAAGCTCACTCCGCGCCGTCCCATTTCATGCTTTCTCGGAAAAATTCCAGCGAAAGGTCGTTGACGCGCATGGACTCCCGCCACTCGTAATGCACGATGTTGTAGACGTGGCGGAGTTTTCTCGTCTCCTCGGCGGCGGGGACGTAGTCAAAGACGAAACGCGGGCATCTCCCCTCCCCGACCATATCCTCGAACAGCCGCGAAAGCAGCTGACTGTGACGGACGTAGACGTCGCGTTCGCAGCCTATGAGCAACGTGGGCGGGAGAGTCAGCTCTGCGGAATACTCCGTGAACGCCGCATGAGCGTAAACTTCGTGCTTTTTCCGCTCCTTGCCGAAGAGGATGCCGTCGAAGATGCGCTGCACCGCCCCGCCCGCGCGGGAGGGACGGAGATGCTTGTCCAGCATGACGGAATGCACCTGCCCCACCGGGTGGCTCATGACAAGGCACTTCACCGAGAGGGCGGGGACTTTCACGCCGTACACGGCGGCAAGTTCGGGCGAACGCATAATGCACGCCGCAAGGGACGCCAGATGCCCTCCCGCACTGTCCCCGGAGAGCATCACGTTCTCCGTGTCCGCGCCCAGCCTCTCCGCGTTGTCCGCAAGGAAACACATGGACGCAAAGACGTCCTGCACCTGCTCTTTAAGGGTGACCGCGGTCATCAGGCGATAGCTCATGCCCATCACGAGGAAGCCCTTGGACGCGAGATACATACAATAATATTTGTTCAGATCCTTGTCGCCGTACACCCACGCGCCGCCGTGGATGTTGACGATGACGGGAAGTTTGCCGCTCACTTCCTTCGGGCGGTAGACGTTGAGTTTGTGCATGGAGTCGCCGTCCGGGAGATAGTCATACACCTCGACGGAGACGCCCGCGGGCGGAGTCTGCTTGGCGATCCTCATATCGTCGTACTTTTTCGTATTGCGGCGGATGATCTCCGCAGTCAGCTTGGAAAGCAACATATTTCACCTCACCTGCGAGGGGTACGCCCACACGCGTATCCTGCCGTATCTCTCGCTCTCGTATTCATAAAAAGTCACGGGTTCCGGCGTGCCTTTGATCCTGGAAGGACGCCCGTTTTCGGGTTTTATCGTCTCAAATGCGCGGATGAACTCCCCGATAAAGCCGAAGTCCAGCGGTTTCCTGCTGTGCGAGATGACAAGCTCGGAGTAGCCCGCGAGCCTTGCTTCCAGCCCTCTCCAAAGCTCCGCATAGCTCTTTGTCGCGGAGGCGGGACACGTGAACATCCATTGCTCGCGGTTGATGGCGTCCCCCGCGAACACCGTCCCCGTCTCCGAGTCGCAAAACAGCACGCTCCCCGCCGTATGTCCGGGACAGGGGATGACTTCCACCCTTCTGCCGCCGAGGTCTATCGCGTCGGGCAGCGGGGAATAATCCGCCGCCGAGGAGTCGATCAAAGCGAGCTTGCGGGCAAAGCTCATAAATGGGCGCAAAGGGCTCTTGCCGTACGCCGCGGCAACGCCCTCGAAAAGCTCGTTGGACGGCACTCCGTGTGCGGGCAGGTCGCGCTCCCCCACCATCACTTTCCCGAAAAAGCCATTGCCGTTGCTGTGGTCGGGATGCAGGTGGGTGTTGACCGCAACGACGGGCAGCGAGGTCAGCCTCTCCACCGCACGGGGCAGCGACTTTGTGCCGTAGCCCGTGTCTATGAGAAGTGCGCGCTCCTCCCCTTCCAACAGGAATTGGTTGACGCCCGTGAGACGGTCGGTGAGCATATAGGTGCGTTGCGCGATACGTTTTGTCGCTGTTCTCATATCCCCTCCCGCGCCTTCTCGGCGCGCATCCTTCGGACAAAATGTCCTTTATGATTATAATCTTCCACGCGTCCTTAGTCAAGACGCGCGCGCTTGACACGCCCGCGTGCGATAGGATAAAATCATAAAAAAGGAGGGTAATTTATGTCCGACGCACCTCTCACCCCCGATGCGGAAAATATAGCGGAAAACACCGCCGCCGAAGCTTCGGCTGCGCAGTCCGAGAAAACTCCGAAAGGCAAAAAGCATAAGAGACCGAAGGAGAAGTTCTCCGTGCGTCTCAGACGCAACCGCAAGAAGATACTCATCTCTCTCACAGCTATACTCGCCCTCGGCGCGGTGCTTGCGGTCATCCTCGTCCCCACGCATTTTTCCACTTTGAACGAACCCGCGGATTTCATTGATCTCCCCGTGGTGAGCCTCTCCCTCGATTCCGCCGTCACGGTGGAAAAATCCGGGAGCTACATCGCGCATCCCGATTCCGTATGGGTGGACGACGGCTCCGAACAGGGCAAGATCATCGTCATGTACCCCCTCGGTCATGGCAAGGGACAGATCGCAATGCGCGTGAGCTATGATATGGGACTCACCTGGTCGGACAGAGTGACGGGATTGCCCGCGAGTTACGCCGACTCGCAGGAGACGCCCACCCTCTACAACCTGCACTTCATGGACGGCAGCGAAAAGCTGGTGATGATCTCCGGCTGCCCCTATTGGGTGGCGACGAAGTATAAGGCGGACGGCTTCAACTTTTCCTTCTCCGACGACTGCGGCGAGACGTGGAGCGAGTTCGAGAAATTCCACTCCCCCGCGGACGCCATCGTCGCCATGTCCTCTCTCACGCAGATCAAGGAGGGCGGACAGTACATCGACAAGTGGATGGGGCTTTTCCACGACCACGAGTTCAACGTCTACAAGACCTATCTCACCTTCGATGAGGACGGGAACGCCGATTGGTCCGCGCCCGAACTGCTCATGCCCGACTACTCCGAAGAGACACAAAAGTACGGCATGTGCGAGGTGGAGATCGTCCGCAACCCGGACGATGACACGCTCATCCTCCTCTCCCGCGCGGAAAAGAGGGTGTCCCGCTCTCTCATCGCCTTCTCCTACGACGAGGGCGAGACCTGGGAAGGGCTGAAAGAACTCCCCTACGAACTCAGCGGCGACCGCCACAAGGCGGAGTATGACGAGACCACCGGGAAACTGCTCATCTCTTTCAGACAGATGATCCCCGTCAAGCGCAGTGCGGTGAGCATCTACAACCGTATCAGCGGCGGCTGGTACGCCTGGGTGGGCACCTTCGCCGACCTCATGACCTACGCCGACGACGATCCCTCCAACGACAGCAAAGGTGATTACCTCATCGAGCTTGGCAAGACGGACTACTTCGCCAAGCCCTACAACGCCGTCATCGACAACGGTTACAGCGGCGTGGTGTGCGTGGGTGGCACCTACAACGTGGTGGGCTACGGCTCCTTCGACAAGGTGGGTACCACAAGCTACATCATCTCCCGCACCTTCACCCTCGCCGACATCGAAAAGATGCTGTGACGCACTCTCCGAGGCGAACACACACCGGCGCGAAATAATGCCCCGACATGTCGGATCGGAATAATGCTAACTTGTGTCAGCATGACAAAAGCCCGCGATCTCGCGGGCTTTTCGTTGTCCATTTTGTGCCGTCTCCCGCCCCGCATCACACAGGTGCGGGGCGCATGCGCGCCGAGAGACGATATTGCCATAAATTTACATTAAAGCCGTTTCAATGCGCAGAAATGCGCGGATAAAACGCTGTTTTCGTCACTTTCCGTATTTTGCGGCTATGCTCTCATGGAAAGGATAGCGGTCTCTGTCGGCGGGGGTGATCGCTCTCATCACGCGGCAGGGGACGCCGCACGCCACCACCCTCGGAGGGATGTCTCTTGTCACCACGCTCCCCGCGCCGATGACCGTGTCGTCGCCTATGGTCACGCCCGCAAGCACTATGCTCCCCGCTCCGATCCAGACATTGTTGCCCACCGTTATGGGCTTTGCCATCTCCACACCGTCGCGTCTGAGGTCGGGATCGGTGGGATGCTCCGCCGTGGTGAAACAGCAGTTGGGCGCGATGAACACGTTGTCGCCGAAGGTCACATTCGCGCCGTCCGTGATGACGAGGTTGTGGTTGGCGTAAAAGCTCTCCCCCACCTCGATGTTGTAGCCGTAGTCGCACCAAAAAGGCGGCGTGAAGATCGCACCCTCCCCCATCCTGCCGAGGAGTTCACGAAGGATCGCGGTCTGTCCCTCCTTGTCGCAGGGGTGCAGCGCGTTGAACCTGAAACACAAGTCCTTTCCTCTCTCGATCTCCCTCTCGTAGGCGGGATTGTAACACCCCTGAAAATAACAATAGGTGGGCACTTCCGGTCTTTCTTTTTCCATAGTCACCTCGCGCGGGAGACCCCGCACTTCCATTATACCCGCTCCCTCTTCCCCGTCAAGCCCGCACCGTTATCCGCCCCCTCGCGCTCCCCTTCTCTCCCCGCCAAGCCCGCGTCCATGCCGCAGTCAAAACATCCCTTCATCACGCGTCCGCAGGATTTTTTTATCGAAGTGCGCAAATCCTTGCATTTCGGGAATAATATGCTATAATCTCTTTACCTGCGTCGCGTTACCCTACGGCGTGGGGGTGTACCGGCTTCGACAGTCGGTTTGAGGCGGGGTAAGCATGCCGCAGGCTCGTCTGCGTAATAACGGAAATAAAAAATAAACGCGAAAAATACGCAAAAGAACTCCACCATGGAGTTCGCCCTCGCCGCCTAATTTAGGCAGCGTGTCGCCCTCGGGTTTTCTGTTCCCCGAGCAAGCGGCATCATAAAAACAGACAACGCGGTCCCATCGCCCGGTAAGACCGCTGTCATCACGGGCTTGTCGCGCTAAGGTTCGCCGCCGTACCGAAGCAAGAGACCACCAAACGCCGGCTAAGCATGTAGAAAGCACCGTTAACGGCCGGTTGGACAGGGGTTCAATTCCCCTCACCTCCACCACAAAAAGCACCTGCACGGCAGGTGCTTTTCTTGTCCGAGAGCGGGGAGTCTCACCCTTGGCTGACGCGAGTTGTTCGGCGGCAGCTCCTCTCTCCGCACTTCTCTCGTTGATCCACGGCTCGACATCAAATTCCCACGCACTCCTCTCATTTCACCTCTCATCCTCGCTATTCCGTCGCTGCGCTCCTTACAATTCCCCTCACCTCCACCACCAAACGCAATGAGGGGCGCATCTTGCGCCCTTTTTGCGTGTCTCAAATTTCGGTCACGTACGCAAAAGTACGCTCCCTCATTCTCGCACTTAAAAGAACACAATCTGCATCCCCTCATTGCGTTTGGACATTATATTTTGATATGCTGTCTCACTCACTCATTTTTCTTTTGCGGGACTGGCGACTCCCGCCGCCATTTTGTGGGATGTTGCAGGTGCTTTTCTTGTCCGAGAGCGGGGAGTCTCACCCTTGGCTGACGCGAGTTGTTCGGCGGCAGCCGCTCTTAAATGGGCTGTCGGTGACATACGCAAAAACACAGAGATTTCCACCGACAAT
Organism: uncultured Clostridia bacterium; assembly: GCA_944358385.1. Classification (GTDB taxonomy): domain Bacteria; phylum Bacillota; class Clostridia; order Christensenellales; family CAG-917; genus Limadaptatus. The sequence continues at coordinate 156,355 of CALVQW010000002.1, read as the reverse complement.
AACGACGCAAAGGAATAAAAGTCGGTCAACCTCTTGAATTGCAGCGGATCCATTCCTTCACCGATGGTTAAAACATATCATAGCCGCCGCAAACGATCAATATGTCGCATCATAACGGCACATTTGTTAAAGCCGCGCCCGCAAGGTACGGGCTTGAAGGCGGTGGATTTTGGGTGTATAATGAGTTCGCCGCAAGATGCGGCGGGGTGGATCATGGATAAGAATACGGCATGCAACGGACGCTCCCCCGTGGTGGCGATATGTTACGACTTCGACAAGACGCTCTCCCCAAAGGATATGCAGGAGTTCGGGCTGATCGAGAAGCTGCGCTGCTCTGCCCGGGATTTCTGGCAGGAGGCGGGGGAACTCGCCGAGCGCGAGGGCATGGATCACATTCTCGCCTATATGCTGCTCATCCTGAAAAAAGCGGGAAATGACATCGGCATCACCAAAAAGGATTTCAAGGCACTCGGCGCGCGGATAGATCTCTTCCCCGGGGTGGAAAGCTGGTTCGGACGCATCGCCGACATCGCCCGCGCCGCGGGTGTGAAGGTCGAGCACTACATCATCTCCGCAGGGTTGAAGGAGATCATCGAAGGCACACCCATAGCGAGAAATTTTGACGGGATCTATGCCTCATCCTTCCTCTACGACGAGACGGGCAAACCCTATTGGCCCTGTCAGGTGGTCAATTACACCACCAAAACACAATACCTTTTCAGGATAAGCAAGGGCTGCTGCGACCTCGGCGACGAGGACTCCGTCAACGAGTTCATGGCTGAGGCGGATCGACGCATCCCCTTCTCCAACATGATCTACATCGGGGACAGCGAGACGGACATCCCCGCCATGCGTGTCGTGAAAAACGGCGGCGGCACCGCCATCGGCGTGTACGATCCCGCCTCCCCGGACGCCGAAAAAGGACGCAAATTGCTCACCGACGAGCGCATAGATTTCCTCATGCCCGCCGACTACACCCAAGGCTCCGCGCTGGAATCCCTCGTCGCCACCGTCCTCGCCAAAATGAGTGCCTCCTCCACCCTCACCGCCCTCAACCGCACCCAACGCTCCACCCTGTCCTGACAACGAGCCACTCTTTCACGAAAACACCGCCTCACCATCCCTCTAAATGAAAAAGCGCACCCGCCGTTACCCTGCGGGCGCGCTTTTCCCCTTCCCTACCGCGATACAACCCGAACAGCGACATTACACTCCCCTCATACTGTTCTAAAACCACACGATGATCCACTACGAAGAGATAGACGTTTTAATCACACTGTTCTAAAACAATGCGTCACGAATTTCGGGCGGGAGACTCGTTTTGTAGCCGTTTGAAATCACACTGTGAGTTAAAATAAATGCTACACTCATTGCCTTAACGGGCTGTCGCCGCAGGGCGACTTTTTTTTTCCCCGAAACAAGGTTCGTTTTCGGTATGTGCGACCGTTCAAGTAACCCTTGATTTAATTATAATATGGAGAAATCTTTTTGCAATAGGCAATATTTGCCGCGGCAAGGCTGCGGCAAATATACATGGTACGATGAAATGTCGGCTGTTCGCGCGCGCCGCACAGCGTCAGGCGGCGGGGGCGGGGGTGGGGGTGCCTTCGAGGTAGGCGGTGAAGTCGTTGAAGACGTTGAATGACTTGCGGTAGACGAGCGTTCCGGGGATGTGGCTTTCGTAGGCGGTGAACTCCAACGTCCTCTCCCCGTACTTGTCATCGCTGATGTGCAGCTTGAGGGTGCCGATCTCGTAACCTTGCAAGAGGTACATCTCGAAGCGCACAATTTCCCCGTCCGTCACATAGCTGCCCCTGCTGTCCGTCTCGTAGTCGGAAGTCACTTTCAGGGACGCCACTCCCTCGGGCAGGTCGTATTTCTCCACCGTAAAGTGGTGTTTGGCGAGGATGACGTTGTTGTCGGAGTCGAACACGCAAGCCGACGCCCCCAACGCCAACATCACGACAAGGCACACTGCGGCAGCCACCAAAACTATTTTCTTTAACATGGAACTTCCCCTTTCCTTTTCACTTATTTTTTTCACGCTTTAGCGCAAAGCGGGCGGAAGATATCCTCCCCGCCCGTTTTGGCCTATGTATCATTTCTCCGCTCCCGCGTTCTGCGCCGCGAAATTGTCCAGCTTCTTCTTTTCAAGTGCCCAATAGATGCTGCGCACAAACGGGAACACGGCAAAGAGCACGAGCGCGAAGGAGAAGAGTTTGCAGGGATTGACATACTTTTTCTTCCTCTCCAACCCCTTGACCATAGCCTTGGCGACGTGCGCGGGCTTCTGGACGGGGAAGGGCTTCTGACGTACGACCTTGCCGGGCTGTCCCTGCACCGCCGCCTTGAAGAAATTGGTGTCCGTGGCGACGGGATAGAGGCAGGTCATCCTGATGTTGTCGGGCATTTCGAGGCGGAGTGCCTGCTGGAAACCCTGCACCGCGAACTTGGAAGAACTGTACAGCGCGTAGCCGGGCATCCCCATCTTGCCTATGGCGGAGACGGTCATGGCGAACTGCCCCTCCCTGCCGGCGAGATACTCGCGGTACTTCTGATAGGAATAAACGGGAGAGAACACGTTGGTCTCGAAGATGTGCGCGATGCGCTCCCAATCCACGTAATCGAAGGTCTCGTAATAGGGGAAACCCGCATTGGCATAGAAGATGTCGATGCCGCCGAGCTTGTTCTCCGCCTCCTCGAAGATGTCGTCCACTCCCTCTTTGGAGGAGACGTCGCACACCATCGGGAACACCTTGGCGGGATCGAACTCCGCCAACCTGTCCGTCCTGAGATCGACGGCGAGGATCTTGTTGTCCCCCTCGACGAGCAACTTCATCACTTCAAGACCTATACCGCTGTTTGCACCCGTGAGCACTATCTTTTTGCCCGAAATCATATTTTACCTCCCGTATTTGACAGTTTAAACATTCGTTTTGTCAGTTCACTCACAGAGCAGACGGAACAGATCCGTCGCCGCCGAGTGCAGTTCCTCTTTGGATCCCGTGTTTTCTATGGTGCGCGTCGCCACCCTTCTCAACATGAACACGGGCACTTGCACGCGCATTACGGCTTTGGCGCGCGGGAGAGCCAGCCCTCTCGCGCACAGCCTGCGCAGACGCACCCTGCGGGGAGCGGTGACGAGGATCATCTCGTCAAACATGTCCGTCATGCCGCTCTCCAATGCGAGAGGCAGTTCCACCACCAAAGGATCGGCCGTACACTCCTCTATCCGCCGTGCGATGCGGGGATGCGCGAGCGCGTTGAGATCCAGCCTGCTCTTTTTGTCCGAAAAGACGAGCGCGGAAAGCCGCGGCTTGTCCACCACGCCGCACACCACGCAATCAGGGAATCTCTTTTCCAGCGCGGCGATATAGTCCGGATCCTTCAAAAGTTCCGCATTTATCTCGTCCGCCGAAAGGCAGGTGATGCCAAGTTCCCGCGCAGCACCCAGCACTTCGGATTTGCCCGCGCCTATGCCGCCTATCACAGCTATCTTCATATCTTCGCTATTTCAGTTCTCCCAGGTTCTTCGCCGCGCCGACTTCGACGATGAGCGGGACACGCAGGGACACAGCCGACTCCATCTCCTCTTTGAGGATGCGCACCACTTCCTCCTTCTCCTCTTCCGCGGCGTCTACCACGAGTTCGTCATGGATCTGAAGGATCATCTTCGACTTCATGCCCGCAAGTCTCCTCTCCACGGCGAGCATGGCGAGCTTGACTATCTCCGCCGCGGAGCCTTGCAAGGGCGTGTTCATCGCCATCCTCTCCGCAGCCTGACGAAGGACGCGGTTGGAGGAAGTGATCTCCCTGAGATTCCTCCGCCTTCCCAGCATGGTCTCACTGTAACCGTGATCGCGCGCGAACGCGACGTTGGAGTCCATGTACGCCTTGACCTTCGGATATGTGGCAAAATAGCGTTCTATGAACTCCTTGGCGCGGTAGACGGGGATGGAGAGGTTCTCGGAAAGCCCGAAATCGCTCATGCCGTAAATTATGCCGAAATTGACCGCTTTGGCGTCCCGTCTCTGCGCGGACGTGACCTCGCTCTGCGGGATGCCGAGGATCTTGGACGCGGTGAGCGCGTGGATGTCCTCCGCGTTGTTGTACGCCTCGATGAGTTTCTCGTCGCCGCTGAGATGTGCGAGCATCCTCAGCTCTATCTGGGAATAGTCCGCCGAGACCAGCACACACCCCTCGGACGCGACGAACGCGCTTTTGATGTCCCTTGCCTCCTCTCCTCGCGCGGGGATGTTCTGCAAATTGGGATTGGTGGAGGACAGCCTGCCCGTAGCGGTGATGCACTGATTGAACTCCGTGTGTATCCTGCCTCGGTTGATGAGGGGCTGCATGCCCGCCACATAAGTGCCGAGCAGCTTGGCATAGTGCCGCCATTCCAGGATGTGACCGATCACGGGATGCGCGTCAATAAGCCCGCTGAGCACTTCCTCGCTGACCGACCAGCCCGTCTTGGTCTTTTTGCCGTGTTTGAGACCGAGACGCTCGAAAAGCACGTCGCCGAGCTGTTTTGGGGAGGCGATGTTGAACTTGATGTTCGTCTCGGAGTAGATGGTCTCCGTGAGTTCGGCAAGTTTTGCTTCATACTTGACTTTGAGATCGGCAAGCCTGTCCTGAGCCACCGCCACTCCCCTCTCCTCCATGGCGGCAAGCACGGGGATGAGGGGCTGCTCCACCTCGTAAAAGAGCTTGGAAAGTCCCTGTTCCTCGATCACCTTCGCAGCGTCATCGGCGTAGGCGAAAAGTTCCGCCGCACCGATGTCGTAGCCCTCCGCACCCAGCACCGCTTCCACGGATTTGATGGGTGCGCTGCCACGGGTGAGATGTGCCGCGACCATGACGTCGAAATACCCTTCCGGCGAGAAACCGTATCTCTTTTTCAACGCCTTGAAGTCGTAGCAGACGAGAGTGCGGCTCGCGGCGAGCTTTTTCACTTCTTCCACCGCGTCATCGAAAAGTATGCCGTCCGAGAAAAGATCCTCCGCACAGGAGATGACATATTCGGTGTCCGCATCGAAGGCGAAACTCACCTTCTCGGCGATGAGGACGGCGATTTTATCGCCCCCTTTCAACGCATCTATCTCCTCCGCGCTCTTCACCTCTACGACCGTCTTATCCACCTTCCTCGCGGGCGCGCCCTCCGCGTCCGAGAACCTGAGGCGCGCGGCGACGGAGTTAAGCTCCAGCTCCTGAAGCCTCCTCTGCACCTCTTGGGAATATTCTCCCGAAAAGCGCAGATCCTCCTCCGTGACGTCGAGGGGAACATTCTTTTCTATGGTGGCAAGCGTGCGGCTGAGCAGGGCTATCTCCCTCCCCGCCGCAAGGGACTCGCCGAGTTTGCCTTTGACCTCATTTGCATGATCCAGCACTTCATCCAACGTTTTGTACTGTTCAAGCAAGGATCTTGCGGTTTTCTCCCCCACTCCCGGCACACCGGGGATGTTGTCGGAAGGATCCCCTCTCAACGCCTTGAAGTCTATGAAACTTTGAGGGGTGAAGCCGTCCGCGGCGAGGCGGTCGAGGTCGACGATCTCCACATCACTCACTCCCTTTTTCGTCCAATAGATGCGGGTGGTGGGGCTGACCAGCTGGAAACTGTCGCGGTCGCCCGTGAGTATGACGGTCTCCTCCTCGGCGTGCGCCGAAAGGGTGCCGAGGATGTCGTCCGCCTCATAGCCTTCCTTGGAGACCACGGGAACTTTCATGAGAGCGAGCAGCTCCTTCAAAGGCTCGAACTGCTCCGCAAGCTCCGCATCCATGGGCTTCCTCGTCGCTTTGTAAGGGGGATAGAGCTTGTGACGGAAGGTGGGAGCTTTAAGGTCGAATGCTGCCGCGACGTGCGTGGGGGAAAGCTCCTTGACTATGCGCAGAAAAATGGTCAGAAAACCGTATATCGCGCCCGTGTACGCCCCCTTGGATGTCCTGAGATTGGGGAGAGCGTGATAGGCGCGATGTATGATGCTGTTGGCGTCTATGAGCAGCAGGACGTTCTTTCCCGACATGATCAGCCCTCTCCCGCCGCCGCTTCCTCGGCCGCGGTGACGATGCGCATGGCATCGGCATAACCGAGCTGTTTGAGGTTCTCGATGCGTTCGGGCGAGAACGCCATCGCTCTGCCGAGATTGGCGGACGGAGTTATGTAAAGTATGTCCAGATCGTCATACTCTATTCTGCGTTTGGGCTGTTTGCTTTCGGGGTTGGTGCGCACCACGATCATCTTCTTGCAGCCCGTGCGCGCAAGCAGATTGACGGGCATATTGTCGTACACCCCGCCGTCGATGAACTTCTTGCCGTCTATCTGTTTGGGCGGGAAGATGGGGAAACACGCCGACGCCACGATGTAGTCGATGAGTTTGCCCTCCGGGATGTCCTTCTTCATCGCCTCGAAAGGCTCCATGTCCGAGATGTTGTAGGTGACGCAGCCGAAGTCGATGTCGCTGGAGCGGATCTCCTCCTCGATCAGTCTGTTGCAAACGAAATTGAGTGTGTGCTCGTAGGAATTGCGAATGATCTCTCTCGCGGAAAGCAGTTTTTTGCCCGTGGCGATGATGAGATCCAGATCGAAATCCTTCTGACGGAAACGCGCGACCGTGTCGTCGTCGAAATCGAAAACGGGGCAATATTTCGCTTCTTCCCAATAGCCCGCCAGCTTTTCGATGCCCTGCGACGCGATGACTGCACCGTTGAGCGCGCCTATCGACGTGCCCGTGACTGCATGAAACGTATAACCTTTTTCCGTGAGTGCGATCAGCGCGCCAAGCTCATAAGCACCTTTGACGCCGCCGCCTTCGAGAACCAAACCGACGCTTTTTGACATTATCCCCTCACTGCGCACGCGCGCATAACAAACTATAATATAGTTTACATAATCCCGTCCGCGATGTCAAGCACTGCTTTTCTCCCCTCCCCTGCCGCATACACGCAAATAGGGCGGGGAAAATCAAAAAGCCGCCCCGCTAAGGGGGGGCGGCCGAAGTGTGCCGTGAGATCACGCGGAATGCATCCTGTCGATAAAGCGGCTGTTGACGGTGTAGGTCGCGCCGGGCTGGATGTCCGACTCCGCCGCGGTGTAGCACCACACGTTGACGGGGAACTTGATGACACTGCCGAAATCGAAGCCGAGGATGCCCTCGCTCTCGTCACCCGCGCCCGTGGTCACCTGTATGAAACGGTCGTCGCTGAACTCAGGCTCGAAGTAGGTGTTTTCCGAAAGTCCCGTGGACACCATGCCGAAATGCACAAAGCTCATTCCCGCATAGTCCTTGACCAATCTGTCCCACTTGTCACTGGCGAATGCCGTGGGCAATATGGTGTTCATGAGCAGATCGAGCGCACCCTTGTTGTTGCCGACGGAGGTCGGATCTATCAGACTGAGCGCGTCGGTGGACTGCCAGTTGTAGATGTCGAGGAAGCCCGTCTGATAGAGCTTGGAGTACCAACCGTTGTCGAGCGCGATCTGATAATAAGTCCTGCCCGCGGGGTCGTCGGGGTTTTGTCCTGCGCCGAGGTCGGAGGAGAAACGTTTGAACTCAAAACTCATGCCCGTGCCTATCATGTTGGACATGGTGACGTTGTGCATGCGCACGATGCTATACTTGACGTCGCCCTTCGTATCATCGAAGTTGAGGTCCCACTCCGTGTCTATGCTGGTCTGCACATAGATACCCGTGCCGCCCGTATTGCGGACGATGATGCCGTCCAGGGTGCAGTCCACGCCGTCGAGACCGAGACCGCTGGACGCATTCTGCAGGATGGAATACTCCACACGGCAGACAGTGGGCGAGTCGTTGACGAACTCCTGCGCGGGATCGTGCGTGGCGTACTTGGTCTTCTGCCCCAGCGTGCGCATGCGCAGCGCGTAGCCTTTGAGCCCCTGCGCGTCTTTCGCGGAAGTGATCTCGTCGCCGATATCGTAGTTGGGGGTGATGGTGACGTTGCTCACCACACCGTTCTCTTCGCGCACCTCGACGAGAGGATGATCGTAGTTTTCGTCGCCCTCGTTCTTGAACCCGTTGATGATGAACGTACGGGAGGCGTAGATGTTGTGCCCGTTGCCGTAGAGGCTGCAGCAAAGCTCCGCCTTATAGGTCGGGTCTTTGAGCTCTGCTCTCACCTGCTCGAAAACGCTGACGAGGGACTCACCCGTCTCCATGTCGCAATAGGGGATGTCGGAGCCGAGCACGATGTCGCCGTCATATGCGGGAGTGCGGTCTTGATAAAGGATAACGTTGCTCCCATCGGCGACGTTTCCCCTGTATTTGGTGTAATACTGCGTGGCGCGCGCCGCGACAAAGAACTCGTTGACGTCATTGACTTCGACCGCGGGATGCACGGTGAGGGTGATGTCCTGCGCCACGACCGCGGAGCTGCGGGGATAGCGCGGGGAGACGGTGACGGTGATGTCCGTCCTCTCGGTGATCTTTGCCGCATCGAACACCAGCACGTTGCCCTCGAAGTGAGAGATCTCGGGAGCGGACGTCTCAAAGACGAAACTCTCGTAAAACACTTCCGCAGCCTCCGCATCCGAGGGAGGCACGGGAAGCGCGACCGCCACTTCAAAACCGTTGTTGACGAAATAGTCTCTGCCGGAGTTGTACTTGTCCGTCGTCCACTCCACGCCGTCCGCAAAACGGTAGGACGCAAAGACGGTCTCGCGCGCAAGTCCCACCTTCAACGAGCTGTCGTCGAGCAGGAGGCGGAACACGGAGACTTTGGTGACGACACGCAAAGTGAATGACTGCGTGATGCCGTCGTATGTTGCACTAATGACGGTTTCACCGTCCGAAATGGCTTGCACAACGCCGTTTTCGTCCACTTCCGCGACTTCGGGGACGGAGGACGACCACTCTGCCGCGACTTTCTCGCCGCCCGCGAAGGAGTCCTTCTTCACCGCGGAGAGGGAGAGGGGGATCTCCCCTATGCCGAGCGCGAAAGTCTCGGGATCGTTCTCGTCGTATTCGAAGAGATCGGAGTTGGCGATGACGAAATCGTTTTTCTCGCACACCTCGAAGGTCACCCTGCCGCGGGGAGTCTCCACGGTGGCGGTGTCGGAGGCGGGATCTATTTTGAGGATGCCGCCCTCTATGATGCCGCCCTCGGGGGCGGAGGGGCTTTCAATGCCCGCCGCGGCAAGATCCACGGTGCGGGAGGAGGTGTAGACCACCTTGCCGAAAAGGCTCGCGCCCGCGCCGACGGTCACGGTGAACGCCGCGCTTGCGACTTCCTCGCCCGTGCTCTCCTTGACCGCGTACATCACGATGTCCGCGCTGCCCTTACCCACTGCGGTGACAATGCCGTTGCCGTCCACGACGGCGACGCTCTCGTCACTTGAAGTCCATCTGCCCTGCGTCACTATGCTGCCCGCAGGCGCGTAGACGGGGGAAAGCACCGCACGATCGCCCGTGACAAGCTCCTGCCTTCCCGTGAGCGTGATGCTCTGCACGTCGGCGTCCGTGACTTCCACGATGACGTCGTCATGGAAACCTTCCGCCGAGACGGAAGCTCTGAAATTGCAATATCCCGTGAGTTCCACAAGACCGGTGTTGTTGGAAGTCACCGTCTCATAGCCGTCCGCGGTCTCCTGCACTATCTCCGCACCGGGGATGTCCACACCGTAGGTGTCCACGTCTCCCTCTATGCGCCATTCGACGGTCTTGTCCGCCGCGCGCTCCGGGAGCACCGTCACGGTCATATAGTCGTCGAGGTCTATGATGCGGCGACCGTTCGCATCGAGAGTGATCTCGGAGAAAAGGATGGTGACCGCATCCTCCGCAATGGAGACGCTTTCCACGCCTATGTACGCCTGCGTCGAAACGAAGGACGTGACAAGGCCCACGATCAACATGATGATGATCGGGATTATCACCAAAACTCCGAGCATGATCTTTTTCATAAATCGCTCCTTACCGCACGCGGGGCGCACGCCGAACTGCGTGCGCACCCTGTCGCCCCGTGCGGGGGCGTCGCTCACACTTTGCCGTGCAAGCGGTCTATCAATCTGCCGTTCACCGTATAGACGGAGCCGGGGACCAAGTCCGTGGTGTCGTCGTCATACGCCCACACCACGAGCGGATTTGCGATCAAGTTGTCTGCAAATCTTTCTATTTCTCCTCCTAAAGCTTTAAGATCGGGGATGAGGTCCTCCTTCACACTCTCGAGATTGTTGCTGGTGAAACGCTTGTAGCGTTTGTCCTCCATTGTGATGTTCCAGCTCACTTCCGCTCCGTCCTCTATCGTCTCGCCTGCGGTCACCCTCTTGCCTTCCGGGGTGCCGTCATCGATGTAGCCGTAGACGAGGTTGCTGGGAGAGACAAGCCCCATGGAAATGAAGCCGAGGTGCATATAGGTCTGCCCCGCGTAGGACCGCCTGTACGGCTCGATGAAAGCCTCCGTCTCGAATGCCGTCTGGATGAAGGAGAAGAGCAGTCCCTGAACAAAACTCCCCTTCAAGCCGACTTCATCGAGGGTATCACCGGGGATGAGCGTCAGGCTGTCGCTGGGCTGCCAGTTGTAGATGTCCAGAAAACCTTTCTGCGTGAAAGTGGAACGCTTGGACATATCCTCATGGTAGTCGGTGTTGTTGTAGTCGAAGTTGATGGCGGTGCCGACCATGTTGGACATCACGCAGTTGGTCATGGTGAGATTGTTGTAATGCAGGACGTCCTCCCGCACATTGCGGACGTGGATCGCCACGCCGCTCGTATTGCGCATGATGCAGCCTTCGATCTCCAATTCCACACCGCAGAGCTGGATGAGGGTGGTGGCATTCTCCATCAGGCAGTACTCCAGCCTCGCGCCCGTGGTCTGCGTAACATCCTCGCCCGTCGTCTTACGTCTCTGACTGACGTTGTACTTGACGGCATAGCCCGTCTTGAAGGTCTCCGCATCCTTGATGGTCAGTTCGCCGCCGTCGATGTCCTCCTCCGAGAAGGTGTTGGGCCGCATGGTGAGATTGGAGATGGTCACATCGTCCGCATACACCTGGAAGAAAGGTTCCGTCTTGCCCTGGAACTGATCCATCTCCGCGCTGATGGTATAGCCGTTGCCGTAAACGTTGTTGTAGACGTAGATGTTGCTGGTCTTGGTGAAGTTGCCGGAGGCGTCGGGTTTGCTGTCGTTCTCCATGCGGATATCGTTCAAAAACACCGTCGCCTTGCGCTGCTCCTGCTGCGCGTCACGCAGTTCCGGATCGGACGTCACACCTATGGCATCCGTCACCGAAATGGTGAAGGAAGCGGTGGTATAAGCGGGCAGATTGGGGTATTTGGGATACTTCGCGGTGACCGTGACGGTGATGTCTATCCTCTCTCCCCTTTCGAGCGCGCTCTCTATCGCCGCCGAGTTGAAGGTCATGATATTTGCGTTGGTCTCGCCCACGCCGAACTGCACGAGTTCCGGATGATCGGAAGTGAAGTTGAACGCCTCGTAGAAGCTCGCCTCATCCTCGCCCTCATAGGGAGTGGGATAGGCTACGCCCACCGCAAACGTGTTGTCCACCACCGCGCCGTTCTCATACTTCATGGAGGGGAACACGCTCTCGCGCGCAAGCCCTTTCATCAGAGACTGCTCAGTGACAGAGCCTACCAGCACCGCCACTTTGCGCTGGACGGTGACTTCGAGAGTCGCGTCGGTGCCGTCCGCCGCCTGTGCGGTCACGGTGATGTTGCCGCTGGTGATGCCTTTCACCACGCCGTCCGCATCCACTGTCGCCACTTCCTCGTCCGAGACGCTCCACGTCACATCCACGGGATCCCCGCGGCGGAACACGGATGCGTATCTCGCGGTGAGATAGAGAGGCTCGCCGCGCACTTCGAGGACGTAGTCGTCAAGCACTCCGCTCTCCACAATCTCGATGTCGTTCTTGCTCACAAGGTTGATGATGAGGACATCCTCCTCGCCCGCAAAGACGACGACAGCTCTCTCCGCGCCCCCGTCAAAGGTCAGCTCCCCTGCATCCGAAAGCGTGAATCCGACACTATTTTCGGTGTCCACCTTGCTTGCGTCCACGCCTATCTCCGAGAGCGAGAATTTTGAGCGATGTGAGCTTATGATGTTGCCGTAGGAGCTAAGCCCCGCGGAGACGGTGACCGTCATGGCGTTGTGCTTGATCTCCTCTCCCTGAGAGTTCTCTGCCACGTAACGGACGACGGCAGTGCCTTCCTTGATGCCGGTGACAATGCCGTTGTAGTCGACCGAGACCACGCCGTTGCCGCTCACGATCTCCCATTTGCCGTTCTCGACTATGCCGTCGAGGGGGGTGAACTGAGGAGTGACCACCTTCTGCTCTCCCACCTTCACGGTGAGTTCGTCGGGAAGAGTGATTTCGGTCACGTCGCCGCCGACCACCACGGAACAGGTGTCCGAATAGGTGGCTGCCGTCACCGTAAGATCGAAATTGCAATAGATGTTCGCGCGGAGCTTGCCGCCCGCGGTTATGCTGTCGACGTGGTTGCCGTTCTTATCGAGCAGCTCGACGAACCAGAAGCCGTCCTTGCCGTTGTCCTCGTCGGTGTAGCCGGCGTCGCGGCTGCGCACGTTGCTTATCGTCCACTCATATGTCTTGTCCTGAGCCATTTCGGGGAGGACGGTGACCTCGAAAAGCCCGTTCGCCCCGTCAAGGTCATAGACCTCGGTGGGACTTATCGTCAGATTGTGTTTATCAAGATGCACGCTCTCCACGCCGATGTAGGCGTTGACGGACACGAAGGTCGTCACCAATCCCACCACGAGGAGCACCACGAGGGGGATGAGGATGAGTATGCCTATCATTACTTTTTTCATAGACTGAACTTCTCCCGAAGATCCGCACCGTCAGGGAGCGATCTTCTGATAGCGTCTCTCAAGATTTGCAAAGAGAGCCGCTATGCTGCCCGCAAGTATGACCACCGAGATCCCCGCCAGGATGGCGTAGATGTTGTTCATCTCGCCCGCGGGAACGATGACTACGTCACCCACTTGCAGAGGCAGGAAGCTGAACACCATCGTGAACACGCCGAAGAGCGCGGCGACCACTATGCCGACCAGCAGCGACACCACCATATTCTTGTTGGCGGAGACCATTTCGCCGTCTCCGACCACGTTGAATGTGGGCGACTTCACGTCCGCGGCTATCGCAAGACAGGTGAGAGCCATGGTGATCATCTGCGAAATGATGAAGATGCAGCCGATGTCGAGCGAAGTGAGCAGGTTGCCCGCCTTGTCCGTGCCGAACGCCGCCGCCACCACAACGGTGGAAAGCACGACGGAAGCCGTACCCACCGCGCCGTAGAGGAAGAGCTTGGCAAGGATCTGCGTCGTGTAGCTCACGGGCACGATCTTGGTGTGGTAGAACGCATTGCCTTCACGCGAAATGGATGTGGACGCGAAGGACACGATGATGGCACTGAATATGATGATGACAAGCAGCGTGAGTCCCGGCACTATCGCCGCGCCCACGGTGTTCTTGCCCATCGTCGCCGCGAGGTCGTTGCAGTAGTACACCATGACGGGTGCGGCAACAGCCATCGCAAGATATTGGAAGGAGTAGTTGAAGGAGCGCAGGATGAGGAAGAACTCACGGTGCAGCAGGGTGCCGAACACACTGCGCTTGATGTTGGGGATCTTCTTCTGGAAGGAGACCTTCTCCGTCTCGATGCCGTTGAGGATGATCTGATAGTACGTGCGCGAAGTGACGAAATACGCTCCCACGCAGAGTGCCGCCGTGATCAGGAACAGATAGAGGAAGGAAAGTCCCGCCGCCTGCGAGCCGTAGCCCGAGAACCAACCGCCGAGCAACAGTGCGTACCACCTGAAAGGATAGGCGGAATTCGCAAAATTGCGGAAGATGTCCATCACCGCGGGCGAGAACATGCTCTCGCTCTCGTCACGCATATATTCCAGCACGCCGGAGAGTGCCGTCATGTAAAGGATGAACACGCCGCAGATGGCTGCGATGAGAAGGATGAGCACCAGAAGGAACTGATTCTTCACCAGGTTCATGATCATCATGACGGGGATGGCGAGCAGGTTCGCTATCGCGTAAGGCAGAGGTATGGCGAGCAGCGTCACCGCGATGGCGACAAAATAGTAGCCCACGGGCGCGGAGGACACCACACCGTATATCACGCACAAGGGGATCATGATGAGAAGATTGATCACCACATTGTGCAGGAAGCAGTAGATGGACTTGGAGATGAGGATCTCCCTGCCGTTCACGGGGAAGCGCAGCAGCAATTCGTTGTCGCCGCTGAGGTAGAGGTTCTTGACCACGTTGCCTATCGCAACGATGGTGGTCACGCACACCGTGAAGGTCATCGCCACCACGAGGAACTCAAAAGGCATATGAGACCTGCGCACGAACATTTCGGCGAGGTAATAGATGCCCGTCACCAGAACCGCGTATATAGCCAGGGTGAAAATGATGCTGAGGGCTTTGCTAGCCTTCGCCTTCGCGGTCATGTCCACTCTCGAACCGAACCGCGCGCGCATTTCCAGCCTGACGAGCGATCTAACGCTGAGCCAGGATATCTTGTCTTTCATCTTCACTCCTCCGTCGTCACGCCGTCGGAAGCCTTTTCCTCGGCACCGTCGCTTTCGGGAGCGGGCATATCGGGACGCATCTCCTCCTGCTCCTGCGCGACGTAATCCTCAAACAGCCTCTTTTCGTAAGTGCCGGTGATCTTGAAGAACCTCTCTTCGAGATTCGCCTTGTTCTCCTCGTTGCCCGCAAGGTCGAAGCAGTCGATGAGGTGTCCCTCGTTGATGATCGCCACGCGGTGGCACAGCCTCTTCACGAGGTCGAGGTTGTGGCTGGAGAAGAACACCGTGTTGCCCTTGGCGCAATGCTCGCGCATGTACGCGATGATCTCCGCCGTGGACTGGGGGTCCAAGCCCATCATAGGCTCGTCCAGCACCCACAGCTTAGGCTCGTGGATGAGTGCGGCGATGATGCAGATCTTCTGCTTCATGCCGTGGGAGTACGCCTTGATCTGCTTGTCGATGGCAAAGCGCAGTTTGAAAAGGTCGAGATATCTCTCCAGCCTCTCCGTCCTGTCCGCCTTGGACACGCGGTAGAGGTCGGCGACGTAGTTGACATATTCCCTGCCCGTCAGTTTCTCATAGACGGAGTGGTTGTCGGGGACATAGCCCATGTTCATCTTGGCTTTGATCGGCTCCTTCTGGATGTCGTAGCCGCACACCTCGATCGTGCCGCCCTCAAAAGGCAGTATGCCGGTGAGGCACTTGATCGTGGTGGATTTTCCCGCGCCGTTCTGACCGAGGAAGCCGAAGATCTCGCCGGGACGCAGTTCAAAAGAAATGTCGTCCACCGCCACACGGTCGCTCTTGGGATAAACTTTTCTGAGATTGGTTACTGTAAGCATATTTTTCTCCTGCTGTTTCTCTTTGATCCTGATCGTCACCCGCCCTTCGGGGTGACCGCCGTCCCGTCCGGACTCTGTCGGTCGCGGGACATCGCGTGCGCACGACCGCACACACGAAAACTATAATGATCTTTTACATTCTAAACCGAATATCTTACGTTTGCTTGACGCAAATCTTACGAAATTCTTACAAACGGGAAAAAGACGCACGACGCACTCGCGCGGCACGCGTCGGAAGGCTCCCGCCTTCACGTTCTCATTGCTTCATGACCACACTGAAATGCGAAAGGACGGGGACGGACGCCGAAGTGTGCGCGACGCTGAAATGCGCACGCCTCTCCGGGCGCACCGCGATCCTCGCCGAGGAGGGGCGCGCCACAAAGGCACGGGACACTCCTCCCGCAAAAAATTTCGCCACGGAAACGTAAATGCCGCAGACACCGAAAAGGAAACGCTTTCCGAAAATGAATTGCAGACGCGCGAACCTCGCCTCCTCGGCGACGCTCTGCCCGCACAGCGCAAGAGCGTAGACGGAGGACTCCGTCGCCGCCCGCAACGCCCTTATCCCTTTCGGAAGGTTTTTTATCAGCGTGGCGATGCACACGATGATGCTCGCCGCCGCCACCACCAGCGCAAGCGCGAGGACGGTGAAGGACACGCCGATCACGGTCGTCATAAGATCAAACATAACAAACCTCTTCGGTCATATAAATTTTACCATTTCGCAAAGACGGGTGTCAATCGTTTTGCAGGATATGTAACTTGCGGCACTTCTTGCGCAAAATCGCACTTTATCATCATATTTATGCGTTATAAAACGCCTGTATTATTGAAGAAAGATTAAAATCCGACTGCCGCAGCGGACAGAGGGGCAAGGACGGATAAGGGCGGGGCAAGGACGGGTGCGCTTTTTCCCGCGCCACCGAAAGCGGGTGCGCGGAGCGCGAAAATCAAATTTGTGCGCGCGGCGATGGCTCGCGCGCTTGACTTGAAAGGGCGGGCGGCGTATAACTTATTCGTCCGGAAAATGCCCGGACGGGAGGATGAAAATGAAAGTAGACGAACTGCTCCTGCCCCTCGCTCTCATACTCGTGGTGGCAAAGCTCTTCTCCATATTGGGCAAAAAGCTGGGGCTGCCCCAGGTGGTGGGCATGATCGTCGCGGGCATACTGCTCGGACTTGTCCGCTACATCCCGGGGCAACAGGTATTCACCTCCTCGGCGATGGACGGGCTTTCCTTCCTTGCCAAGATCGGCGTCATCCTCATCATGTTCTCGGCGGGGCTGGACACCGACCTCAAACAGTTCAAAAAGATAGGCGTGCCCAGCGTGGTCATCACCCTGCTCGGCGTGGCGTGCCCGCTGCTCTTCGGCTTTCTCGCGGCGGGCGGCATGCTCTTCGGCGGCAATTTCTCCGCCCTCTCCCAAAGCGACCTCATCTCCTGTCTCTTTTACGGCACGATACTTGCGGCTACTTCCGTCAGTATAACGGTGGCTGCGCTGAAAGAGCTTGGCAAACTCAACACCAAAGTGGGCATGTCCATCATCGCCGCCGCCATCATTGACGACGTCATCGGCATAGTGCTGCTCTCCCTCTTCATCTCCATTGACGCAACGGGCGGCGCGGGCGACATCGGACGCTCCGTGGGCATGATGATAGCCTTCTTCGCCGCGGCTGTCGCCGTGGGCATCGTGATAAGGCTTGCCGTCAAATATCTTTCAAAACGCTATCCCCACACCCGCCGCATCCCCATACTCAGTTTCGCGGTGTGCTTCTTCTATGCCTACGCCGCCGAGACATGGTTCGGAGTGGCGGACATCACGGGCGCGTATGTCGCGGGACTCATGCTCTCCGGGCTGCACGAAGCGGAGTATGTTGACCGCAAGATAGAGATCAGCAACTATATGATCTTTGCACCCGTATTTTTCGCAAACATAGGGATAACATCCAATTTTGACTCGATAAACGCCCAAATGGTGGGATTCGGCGTGGTATTCGTGCTGGCAGGCATGGCGGGCAAAGTGATAGGCTGCGGGGGCGGCGCGCTCCTCTGCGGCTACGGCTTCAAGGACAGTCTGCGCGTGGGCATCGGCATGATGGTGCGCGCGGAAGTGGTGCTGGTGTGCGCCCAGCGCGGAGTGGACTCCGGGCTGGTGGACGCCTCTATCATGCCCTTCGTCCTCATCCTCATCATCGCCACCACCCTGCTCACTCCCCTTCTGCTCAAGCTCTCCTACCGCGGCGAACTCCCTCCTCCCACACTCCCGCCGACCTACGTGCGGGAAGAAAAACCCGCCGCCTGACTGCTCTACTCTCCGCCGAACGCCGTTCGGCGGAGAGTGTTTTAAACATCAGGGACGGGAGAAGATAAAACTCGGCGTCACCGGAAGCGAACGGTGCATCCGTCATCACCGTTCGCCGTAACCTTCCGTATGTTCCATATTTATCTGAGCTTTCATCGAGGCTTTTCCTGAGACAAACGTCACAAAGATCCACCTGTCACCGCGGTTCCACGCAAAAGTGGCTGCGCCGGTGATGTAGTCGAAATCGGCAAGTTCACCCTCAAAATCCAACACATCGCAAACTTCGCCGTAGGTCATCCCCCTCTCCACCTGCTCGTACAATTCCCACGTGAACGCGTCAATGCGCCCGAAATGCAGAACAAGCCCTATGATGAGAGCGGCGACCAATACGACCGCAACAACGATGCACGTTGCGATCGTTTTTTCCCTTTTCTTATCGTCATGCGCGGTCCTTTCCGATGCGCCGCATTCGCTTTCCGGCATGATCTTCCCCCACTGAAACTCATTGGTAGGTAGATAGCAAACGGCTATCATTTTACCCAATTATATAGCAAATTGCTATACTTGTCAATACGATGAAAGTATTCGCCGAGCGGCTTACCGAACTGCGAAAACAGTACAAATACACTCAGCGACAAATGGCAGATATCTTGAGTATCAGCCAGCCTTCTTACATACGCTACGAAAACGGCACTTCCGAACCCACGCAGGAAAATCTTGTCAAGATAGCGGACGCTTTCGACGTCAGCGTGGATTACCTGCTCGGACGGTCGGATGTCTGAACGTACGTCTGCGCGACAAAAGCCCTCCCCGTCCCCATTTATTTCGGAGTTATACGCGAATTAAACAACACTCGCTCGGAGTGTGTTAAAGTCAATTGCGCTTCCCTGTGCCTGTTTTGTCAAGGAATTGCGCCAAAAAATTTTGCTTGCGGGGGAATTATTCCCCCACTCCCCCAAGTTGTTGCGAGCTGTAAAAGACAAGCTGTTGCACGGGATGTAAAACAATAGTCAGCCGCCCGCTTAGGGCTGCAAAATTTTTTGCGCCCTTGACAACAACGACAAGTTAAAATCAAAACACGCGCGGAGCTGTTCCCTGCCCCGCGCCTTAATTACTTCACTTTCCACCGACACTTCGGAGGACTATTTTCCCCACCGAAACCTCGGCGGGGCATTTAACAATTGGGGACGGGGCAAAATTGTTTAATTTTTTAACATTTTTGCCCCGTCCCCAATTGTTAAATCTTTCAAGTCCGAAGCGTCATTCTTATTCGAAGTCCGAGGGTGATATTTGGATGAAGAGCAAGGAAAAGCCCTCCCGCACAAGAGGCGCGTACTTGTCGTACGTAACTCGCAGGGCGGGAGGGCTTTGACACAGCTATTCGCCAAATAGCACCCTCGGAAACTTAAAAAGAGGTCTTGCTTATTTTATAATCGCTGCATTCCAATGGGGATCGGGCGCATACCCCATCAACTTCGCCACCGTTGCAGCCACGTTGCTCAGCCCGAATTCGCCTTCCGCTATCTCGCAGTCCGCGTTGTAGACGATGAAGGGGACGGGGTTGAGGCTGTGGGCGGTGCGGACGCTGATGACGCCTTTCTTGTTCTTCTCCAACATCTCGTCGGCGTTGCCGTGGTCGGCGGTGACGACGAGGGCGTAGCCCGCTTCTTTCACAACGGGCAACAGACGTGCGAGACCGAGGTCAACGGCTTCGACGCCGATGATGGTCGCATCGAGGTTGCCGGTGTGTCCCACCATATCGCCGTTGGGATAGTTGCAGCGGATGAAGCCGTACTCCCCGCTCTTCACCGCCGCGATGACGGCATCGGTGACCTCAGCGGATTTCATCCATGGACGCTGATCGAAGGTGACCTTGTCACTGGGGATCTCCTGCCACGTTTCCAGCTTATCGCTGAACTTTTCGCTGCGGTTGCCGTTCCAGAAATAAGTGACGTGACCGAACTTCTGCGTCTCGGAGACGGCGTATTCGTTGACGCCCTTTTTCACGAGGAATTCCGTCAAAGTATGCTCGATCTTGGGAGGCTCGACGAGGAAACGCTTGGGAAGATGCAGGTCGCCGTCATATTCCAGCATGCCGGCATACAGCACCTTGGGCATATCCCCGCGGTCGAACGCATCGAAATCCGCATCGTCGAAAGCCATGCTCAGCTCGATCGCCCTGTCGCCGCGGAAGTTGAACAGCACCACGCTGTCGCCGTCGTGCATCGCTCCCACGGGTTCACCGTCCTCCGCGATGACGAATGCGGGCAGATCCTGGTCGATGACGCCGGGGTTCTCGGTGCGGAAAGTGCCGATGGCTTCCGTCGCGCTCGCAAACTGTCTGCCCTGCCCGTAGACGTGGGTGTCGAAGCCGCGCTTCACCATGTCCCAATCCGCGAAATAGCGGTCCATTGTGATCTTCATCCTGCCGCCGCCGGAGGCTATGCGCGCGTCGAATGAGGCGTCGTTAAGCCCCTTCATCGCCTCTTCCAGCATGTCCACATAGACAAGCGCGCTGGTGGCGGGGACATCCCTGCCGTCGAGGAGGACATGGACGCGCACCGTCTTTATCCCCTCGCGCTTCGCACCCGCGATGAGTGCGATGAGATGGTGTATGTTGCTGTGGACGTTGCCGTCCGAAAGCAGACCGATGAAATGCATCGCGGAAGCGTTTTTGACGCAGTTGGCGGCAAGCTCCTTCCACGCCGCGGAGGCGAAGATCGCGCCGCTCTCTATCGCCTCTTCCACCAGCTTCGCGCCCTGCGAGTAGATCTGACCGCAGCCGAGCGCGTTGTGCCCGACTTCGCTGTTGCCCATATCCTCATCGGAGGGCAGCCCCACCGCAGTGCCGTGCGCCTTGATGTAGGTGTGCGGACACTCGACGAGCAGTTTGTCGAGAGTGGGAGTGTTGGCGAGCGTCACGGCGTCTCCAAGCCCGGTGGTGGACTTGCCCACGCCGTCCATGACGACAAGTACGACTTTCTTTTCCATATCATTCCTCATTTAGCGTCCGTAGGACGAAACTTCGTTTCCGAGACATTGTACCACGCCTCGCCGCCATAGTCAAACGTCCGCGCGCGCCGCCCCGCGCGTGCAAAAAAAAATGCGGAGCAAATGCTCCGCACCTTTTTGTTGAAGGTAGGCTCTCTCAGTAGTTGACCACTTTGGAGAAGTCCTCCGCTTTGAGGGACGCGCCGCCGATAAGCCCGCCGTCGATCTCGGGCATCGCCATGAGTTCGCTCGCGTTCTTGGGGTTCATGCTGCCGCCGTATTGGATGCGCACTCTGTCCTCTGCGCACTTGGGGCAATAGAGCTTCGCCATGGTGTCGCGGATGACCTTGATGGTGTCGTTGGCGTCCTGCGCGGTCGCGGTCTTGCCGGTGCCGATAGCCCACACGGGTTCGTAAGCGATGACGATGTTGTCCAGCTCGTCCTTATCGATGTCCTTGAACGCCGCGACGGTCTGACGGGTGACCACTTCCTCGGTCTTGCCGCTCTCACGCTCTTCGAGCGTCTCGCCCACGCATACGATGGGTTTGAGTCCCGCGGCGAGCGCGGCTTTCATGCGGGCGTTGACGGTCTCGTCCGTCTCGCCGAAATACTGCCTTCTCTCGCTGTGTCCGATGATGACATATTCCACGCCGAGTTCCACCAGCATCTTCGCGCTGATCTCGCCCGTGAACGCACCTTTCTCCGCCCAATGGACGTTCTCCGCGCCCACTTTGATGTTGCTGCCCGCAGTGGCTTCCACAGCCGCGGCAAGGTCGGTGTAGGGGGTGCAAATGACCACGTCGCACTTCGCGTCTTTGACGAGGGGGATGAGGTCCTTGACGAGTGCCTTGGTCTCAGCGATGGTGTTGTTCATCTTCCAGTTGCCTGCAATGATGGGTTTGCGCATAATGATCTCCTTTCTTATCAAATGCGGGACGCACCCGCTTATCGTTCGTTGTCTTTCACGGCGCGTATGATGCACAAAACGCGGTTTTATCCGTCGTTTTTGCATCATTAACGCCGTTTTTTGCAAAAGGGCGCGATCCCGCGCCCCTAGCCGTCACTTCTTGTCGTTGAGGCAGGCGATGCCCGGAAGCACCTTGCCTTCGAGGAATTCGAGGGACGCGCCGCCGCCCGTGGAGATGTGCGTCATCTTGTCCGCATACCCCAGCTGAGCCACCGCCGCCGCGCTGTCGCCGCCGCCGATGATGGTGATGGCGTCCGTCTCCGCAAGTGCCTTGGCGACCGCCTTGGTACCCTTGGCGAAATTCTCCATCTCGAACACACCCATAGGTCCGTTCCACACCACGGTCTTTGCCGTCTTGACCGCCTCGGAGAAGATGTCGATGGTCTTGGGACCGATGTCCAGCCCCATCCAACCGTCGGGGATGTCACCCTCCACCACTTTGATGTTCGCGTCGTTGGAGAATGCGTCCGCAATGACGTTGTCAACGGGGAGCATGAGCTTGACGCCCTTCTCCTCCGCCTTCTTCATCAGCTCTTTTGCAAGCTCTATCTTGTCCTCTTCGAGCAGGCTGTTGCCCACTTTGTAGCCGAGTGCCGCGCGGAAAGTGTATGCCATGCCGCCGCCGATGATGAGCGCGTCGCACTTGCCGATGAGGCTCTCGATGACGCCGATCTTGTCCGAGACCTTAGCACCGCCCAGGATGGCGACGAAGGGACGCACGGGGTTTTCCACCGCTCCGCCCAGGAATTTCAGTTCCTTCTCGATGAGGAAGCCGCTCACCGCGACGGGTGCGAAACCGTACTGCACTATGCCCGCAGTGGTGGCGTGCGCGCGATGCGCGGTGCCGAATGCATCGTTGACGTAGATGTCACAGAAATCCGCAAGTTTCCTGCACAGTTCCTCGCTGTTCTTCTCCTCGCCTGCGTCGAAACGGGTGTTTTCCAGCAGCACACACTCTCCGTCTTTGAGGGCTGCGACCTTCGCATGAGCGTCATCACCCACGAGGTCGGTGGCGAAGGTCACCTTGCCGGGGAAGATCTCGGCGAGCCTGTCCGCGACGGGCTTCAAAGAGAACTTCTTGGGATCGTTTTTGAGGGCTTTTGCGATATATTCCGCCTTTGCCGCCTCTCTCTCGCTTTCGGGGAGGGCTTCCACCGCCTTTTTCTCCTTCTTGGTGAGTCCGAAACCGGGGGTGAAGATGTTGTGGGGCTTGCCCAGATGCGAGCAAAGTATCACCTTCGCACCGTGGTCCATCAGATATTTGATGGTGGGCAGTGCGCCGTTGATACGGTTCTCGTCCGTGATCACGCCGTCAACCATGGGGACGTTGAAGTCCACTCTTGTCAGGCACTTCTTGCCTTTGACGTCGATGTCTCTGATCGTCATCTTGCTCATGGGGGATCTCCTTTATGATGAATTATTTTCTCGGATGATGCGGCGGGGAAAGGATGCCTCCCGCGCCGACGCCAAAAATTATACCACACGCCCGCGCATATCGCAAACAAAACTCGAATATTGAATATAAAAGCGCGCCGCACGCATTTGCGTCCGCGACCGACCGAGAACATATGCGGATATCTCGCTACGTCCAAACGCGATCCGCCCGCATTTGCACCCGCAAGTTTACGCCCGCAAAAACTCCCGCTCCTCGACGGTGATCCCGACATCGGTGCGATCGCGCTCGCAAAATCATATCCGCAAAGAGCACTCTCGGATGCGCTCGACCGCACACGAGGACGCCTCGTTTTCTCCCCTGCTCATATGCACATATGTTCACAACACAAATCGTGTTATTTTGCGGTAAACGTATCGTGTACCGCCCTTTCCGAGCCGATTTCCGCAAAAAAAGAGGACGCCATTCGCGCCCTTTGTTCATCTTAAAAGCCTGTCATCGCAGGAGAGATGACACAACACGGGGAAACCTACCGCGAGCCTGCGACGGTCCGGGCGGCTCTTGATCGCTCGATCACGCAATGGCGGCTCACTTTTCCGTGCCTGTCAGATGTCCTTCCGCGGAAAGAGTGCCGAAGCCGTTTTGCCTGAGTGCCTCGTAGACCGCTATCGCCACGGAGTTGGAAAGATTGAGCGATCTTGCCTCCGCCCGCATCGGTATACGTATCGTGTTTTGATAGTTGGCGGCGAGCAGATCCACGGGCAGCCCTTTGGTCTCTTTGCCGAAAACGAGGTAGTCGCCGGGGCGGAACGTCGCCTCCGTGTGCGCCTTGGCAGCCTTTGTGGAGAGGAAGTAAAAGGCAGGCTGCCGCGCATCTTGCGTCACCGCATACGCCGAGCCGCCCGCGCACTCATATCTTCCCGCGGCATTCTTCCCGAAAAAGTCAGCAAGGCTCTCATACACCTTGAAGTCCGCAAGGTGCCAATAGTCAAGCCCCGCGCGCTTCAATGCGCGGTCGGAGATGTCAAAGCCGAGCGGCTTCACGAGATGCACCGTACATCCCGTCGCCGCCGCCGTCCGCACTATGTTGCCCGTATTCTGCGGGATCTCAGGCTCCACCAAAACGATATTGAACATAACTTTCTCACATATGCCTCTTTTTGCATATTATACCACATCCCCGCATTTCGACAACCACCTGTCCCTTCCGACATTAAGGCATATCACCACCGCTCTGCGCCACAACGAAAGTTAATCATCACGCACTCGGCGCATCGCTGCTTTGATGCCCAAGCGGCATAACAAATGTGGTTTTTCCGTGATCTAAGCGGGTGTTTCGAGTCAAGACAAAAACTCGTCTGTGACGGCGAAAACGTCCGAGACGCCGCCTATGCGGGAGGCGGCGAGGCGGACGGCTTTGGCGTGCGGGGTGTTTTTGGCGTAATGACAGAGGTGCAGCTTCATCACATTTGCTACGGTGCGCTCCGGGAGTATCTTCAAAAGGATGTCCACGTGCCTTTTTACGGCATCGGACGCATCGAATGCGGCTTTTGCATCGGCGGTGAGAGATGCGGCATAGGCGCGCGCGTCCTCACGCACACCGCCGTCCGCCGTGTAGATCTCATCCTCCGAGAGTGCGTCCAGCTTGCCCAGCACTTCAAAAAGCCACGGGCGTCCCAGCGCGCCTCTGCCGATCATATAGGCATCGGCACGGGAGATGCGACGCACCTCGAAATAGCTCTCGGCGTCCGTGATGTCGCCGCTGGCAACTACGGGGACGGAGATCGCCTCTTTCACCTCGGCGGTGACGGAGTGATCCGCCTTGCCTGCATACATCTGGTCTCTGAAACGCGGATGCACGGTGACTGCGGACGCCCCCGCGCGGCAGGCTGCGAGCGCGCACTCCGTGACGAGCGGTACGCCCTGCGTTATACCCGCGCGCAACTTGACGGTGACGGGACGCCGCGCGCCCTCGACGGTGGCACGCACTATCTCACCGATGAGATCGGGATGCGCCATGAGCGCGCTGCCGTCCCCGCCCGCAAACACCTTTTTCACGGGACAGCCCATGTTGATGTCCACGATGTCGAAACCGTTAAGTCTCTCATCGGATGCGGCTTTGAACATAAATTCCGGATCGCTGCCGAAGACCTGCACCGCACGCGGAGAACACTCAGGCTCGGTGTAAAGAAGGGGCGCGGTGCCGCGGTTGCCGTAGCACATCCCTTTCGCGCTGACCATCTCCGTATAGGTAAGCCCCGCGCCGTGAGCCGCGCAGACTGCGCGGAAACCCGCGTCACTGAAACCTGCCATGGGCGCGAGGAAAATGCGCGATGTAATGTTTAAACCGCAGAAAACGCTCATTAAACTTCCTTTTCGGAGATTTTGACCTCTTCCCAAATCTTGTCAAGCACTTCGAGCGGAAGCTCGTTCATGTCCTTGCCCTGCGCCTTCACCGCGTCCTCGACGGCGGCAAACCTGCGGAAAAATTTTGCGCTAGCTTCGCGCAGCGCGTTCTCCGCTTCCACCTTTTTCAGTCTGATCAGATTGACGGCGGCAAAGAGAAGATCGCCGCCTTCCTCCGCAAGGTGCGCTCCGTCCGCTGCGAGAAACTCGTCAAGCTCCTCTTTCACCTTTTCGGCAGCAGGACGGAAGTCCGCCCAATCGAACCCCGCGCGTTTTGCCACCTTCTGCACCTTCTCGGCGTAAAGTAGCGCGGGAAGATTTTTGGGCACTCTGTCCATGGCGTCCGTGTGCGAGGCATATTTCTTTTCTTTCTTCTTGGCTTCGTTCCAAAATCCGAGTGCCTGCTCCGCGTTGTCGGCGTGATTCTCGCCGAAGATGTGGGTGTGGCGGTCGAGAAGTTTGCGGCACAGCCCCGTGAGCATATCGCCGTAGCCGAACTCCCCCGCTTCCTCCGCGATCTGCGCATGAAAAACAGCCTGCATGAGGATGTCGCCGCTCTCTTCCAGCATACCGGCGACGTCGGCGCGGTCTATCGCCTCCACCAACTCATACGCCTCCTCGATGAGGTTGATGCGGATGCTCCTGTGATCCTGCGCCCTGTCCCACTCGCAGCCGCCCTCGCCGCGCAGCCGCGCCATTATCTCGTTGAGGTCCGAAAAATCGAATCTTTTGCGCTCGGTGAGTTTCTGCGCGTCCAACTCCACGCTCTCGAAACGCGCGGGAAGCTCCGCCAAAGTGACGGAGACACACTTCCCGCCGCAAGCGACATTGGCGGGAGTCTCCGCGCCGTAGAGGGAGATGAGCCTCTCCTTCACCGCGCCGCACCTTTCGGGCGAGACGCCGATGACGGCGAGAGGCACGCGCTTGTTGACGGCGACATACCCGGGCATGATGTCCTCCGCTATGTAGATCTGGCGGGAAGTCTCCGCCTTCACAAGATCATCTTTCATACTCATTCTCCCAAAAACGTATTATCCTGCGCAATCTTACGAGGCGGCTGCCGAAAGGCAGAGCCAAGCACTCGCTCTCGGTGAACACCCCGACGAGAGTGGTGAGCCAGCCGTAAACGACAAAGCAGACCGCAGCCCCCGCAAGCACCGCGCCGATGTGGGTGGGGACATACTCCCTGACGGGCAAAGCCACCAGCGACATTATAACACCGCACACCAGTGTTTGGGCAACACTTTTTTCCGCTCTCTCCCCCGTATACCGCCTGAAAGCCGCCGTCACCGCAACGAGGGAGACCGCACTCATGCCCACTCCCGCCACCGCCGCGCCCGTCACGCCTATGAAAGGCACGAGAGTGAGGGAAAGGATGACTTTGACACATACCGCACAAAAAAGGCTTTTAACCGCCGCTTTCGTCTTGTCAAGTGCCTGTAAGAGCGAGATATAGATCTGCGTCGCCCCCGTCAGCACCACCCCCAACGCCGCCACGGACATCAGCCGTGCCGCCGTCAGCACTTCGCGCGCGCTCAAAGCGGGATAGAGAAGGGAAAGGATGTCCCTGCCGAATATGATGAGAAAGAGCGCGGAAGCCACGCCTATGAGATAGATGAGTTTGACGGACATCCTGCTCTTGCTCAGCACGCCGCCGAGATCGCGTTCCGCACGCGAGACGGAGACGGAGGGGACGACGGCGACGGCAAGGGACATGGCGATGACCACGGGAAGATTGACAAGAGAGGTGACGGGACCGGAGTACAACCCGTACATCGCGGTGGCACTCGCCGTGTCCGCACCGCCCCACCCCAGAGCGTTGACGACGATGAGGCTGTCCGAAAACGCGCCGAGGGGAACTATCACGCCGAGAAGGGCTATGGGCGCGGCGGTGCGGAACATCGCCTTCCTCTCCTCCGCATCCAACCTCAGACCTTCTCGCGCGCCGCCCTTCCTACGTCTGCGTACGGCATAGGTGATGATGAGATAGCACGCGGCTACGAACTCCGAGAGAGTCACGCCGAGCAGCGCACCAGACACCGCGGCACTCCCTCCGTCGGGGAGGAAAAGCAGGGCGAAGCCCACCCCCGCGCCGAGTTTGACGAGCTGTTCCAGCACGCTCGACACCGCCGTGGGAGTCATGTACATCTCCCCCTGGAACCAGCCTCTCAAACCTGCCACTATGCCCGAAAAGACGACGGCGGGAGCGATGACGGCGTAGCCGGGAGCCGCCGAAGGATTGCCCTGCCAGCCCGCGAGGACGTGGGAGAGCGCGACGATGAGCGCGCCCGCGAACACCGAAAGGGCGAGAAGGGTGAAAAGGGCTGCGGCAAGATATTTGCGCGCGTCCTCTCCCCTCGCGCGGTGCTCGGCGACGAGCCGGGAAAGCGCGGTGGGGATGCCCGCCGTAGAGAGGGTGATGAAAAGGGCGTAGACGGGGAAAACCAGCTGATATATCCCCATACCTTCCGCTCCAAGGATGTTGGTGAGGGGGACGCGGTGGAACGCGCCTATGATCTTTGCGACGATGCTGCCCAACGCAAGCACCGCCGCGCCGCTCATCAGCCTGCCGCGGCGTGTGGGGGAACTCTCCTTCACTCTCCGCATACCGCCTCCAACATCCCCGCGGCAAAAAGGGCGAGATGCTCGGCAT
This sequence comes from uncultured Clostridia bacterium, assembly GCA_944358385.1. Lineage (GTDB taxonomy): Bacteria > Bacillota > Clostridia > Christensenellales > CAG-917 > Limadaptatus. Next base: position 128,262 of record CALVQW010000002.1, on the reverse strand, counting down.
CCCGCGCGCCCTTTCCCGCAAAAAACAGACAACCCGCGACATCTCCCCCGCAGGCGACGGGGACGTAGAACAGTTCCTCTGCCGCAAGCCGCACTCCGCCGACGGGGACTATGCCGCCCTCGACCGTCCGCCTGCCCGATGCACGCTCCCGCGCCATCGCGCGCAGTTCCTCAGTGACGGGACGGGAAAGCAGGGAACGACACAGCGTACCCGACGCCGCCGCCACCCTGTCCGCGGCAACGAGAAAGACCTCGCACCCGGACTCCTCGGCGAGCATGTTCACCGCCCTTTCGGCGGCGCGGCAAAACCCCGAAAAGCGGGAGTGTCTGCGCACGGCAAACCCTTCGCCGTCGGGGAAGATCTCCACCTCGTCCCCCTCGGCGAGCCGCATCGCCCGCCTTATCTCCTTGGGGATGACGATCCTCCCCAGCTCGTCCATTCTGCGCACGATGCCCGTTCCGCCCATAAAAAACCTCCCGTTCGGCTGTTAGTTTCCGCAACGGAAGGCAATTTATGCCGAGGCTCTGAAGCCCCGCGGCAATGCGCCGTTAAAATCTCTTTTAATTGACAAAAACGCGGGTTTAACGTGCTATATAGCGCGTTAAACCTCGCTTAATGTATGCGTGTGGGGAACACTCTGCTCCTGCCGATGACCTTCCTTTCCGGCTTGTCCTCCTTGACGCGCTCCAAAACGAAGGCAGTGAAATCCACATCCTCGATGAAATCCGAGGGCAGGAATTTCACTCTGTTGAACCTATCGAATCTCTCGTAATGCGCGGGCAACAGCACGGGGGTGGAGACATCCGCCTTGTACGCCACGTTCTGCACCGCTTCGCGGAATCCCGAAAAGGAGGACACGTGTTCCCCCTCGTAAAGGACGTCTTTGAGGATCTTGTCCCCGCGCATCACCTTAGCCCAGATCTTCATCAATACTCCGCGACGATCTCGCCGAAATAGAAATTGTGCTTGTCGCCGTTGGCGTACCAGCCCGCCACCTTGCTTATGTCCATGTCCCCCATGGGCAGCACGCCCAACACGCGGCACTCGAAATATCTCTCGCACCCCGCGACGACGTCGCCGGCGATCTCTTTTGCGGGCAGTTTTTTCATGCCCGTCTCCGCCCACTTGTCGTGGTCGCGTCCGCTCTTGCTGCCGCAGAAGGCAAGCTCCTTTTTCATGGTGCCCGCGGCGGGAACGCTGACTGTGAACTCGCCCGTCCTGTCCAGCATTTCCTTGGTGTAGCGGCTGTCGCGGATGGGCGCGACAAACACCTTCTTGCCCCACATAACGCCCACGAACCCCCAGCTTGCCACCATGACGTTGCCGCCCGAGGTCACGAACGCGCCCGTATTGAACGCGCTGTTCATAAAATCCATATTCTCAAAGCTGTGCATATCTCCTCCTGAGGCGCGCGAATGCCGAAAATCTCCGCCGCCGCCTCGAAATAAGTTGCTTTCGGATGTATTGTATGATAACATACCCGCGATGGTCACGGCAACACCCATCAATAAAAAAAACCGAGGTATGTTTTGAAAAAGACTGTTTTCTTCATCACGCGTTCCGCGGTGGTGGCGGCGATCTACTTTGCGCTGACGACCGCACTCAAACCCATCTCTTTCGGTCCCGTACAGTTCCGCCTTTCCGAGGCTCTCGTACTGCTGCCGATATTCATGCCGGAGGCGATCATCGGCGTGACACTGGGGTGCTTCCTCTCCAACTTCTTCTACTCGACCTCGGCGATGTACGACGTGATCTTCGGCACGATAGCCACCGCGCTCGCGGCGGTGCTGACCTGCCTTCTCAGGCGCACGAAGTTCCTCTACGTCCTGCCTCCCCTCTTTCTCAACGCCGTCCTCGTCCCGCTCATCTGGGTGGTGGACGGCTCGGACGCGGCGTATATGCTCAATTTCGCACTCATCCTCGCATCCGAGGTCATCGTGGTGTGCGTGATAGGGCTTCCCCTCACGCTCGCGCTGAAAGCGGCTCTGGCGCGCGCGGGGATACAGTTCTACTCCTTCCGCAAGACGCTCACCGCACCGCCCTACCGCCGCATCCCCGCCCAAGAGCGGGAGAAGGAGGAGTATGACGACTATGAATGCTGTCGAACTCGTTAAACGTGCAGTCAAAGAACGGCTGCCCGAAGGCGGTTTCGCCATAGACGCCACCGCGGGACGGGGGCATGACACCGTCTTTCTCGCCCGCACAGTGGGGGAAAGCGGACGCGTCCTTGCCTTTGACATACAGCCCGATGCGGTGGAAAGCACCCGCGCCCGCCTAGCCGCGGAAGGGCTGACCGCCGAAGTGGTGCTGGACTCGCACGAAAATATGGCGCGCTATGCGGAAAAGGAGAGCGCGCACTGCATACTCTTCAATCTCGGCTGGCTGCCCGGCGGGGATCACGCCGTCTACACCCGCGCCGAGAGCACGATGAAAGCGATAGAAGCGGGGCTGGACATCCTCCGCAGCGGCGGACTGATGTGCGTCACGATATACAGCGGCGGCGCGAACGGATACGCCGAGCGGGACGCGCTCATCCCCTTCCTCGCCGCCCTGGACGACACCAAATATGAGGTGGTGCGCCTCACCTTCCACAACTGGAAGAAGGATCCGCCCATCCCCTTCTTTATAATAAAATTATAAAAACTGTCCTCACCCTCCGCCCCACACTATATGTGGGGTTTTGTTTTTTCCTTCCCCCAAGGTGTTCACATTTTGCAAATTGTGTGCTATGTTAATAAGCGTTCGCCCACGGGCGGCGCGGGACACGGAGGTGTCCGCCCTGCCGCGGCGAAAACGGAGGAAAAGTGAGCCTGGCAAAGTTTTCAAGCGATTTTTTGATGGAGAGTTTCACGCTCGTGGACAATCTGTTCATCAACGAGCATCTTCCGCATTGCTCGGAGAAGCAGATCAAGATCTACCTCTACGGGCTGTATATGTGCTCCATGCCCGAAAAGATGAATTCCCTCGACGAAATGTGCGCCACTCTGGGCGTGAGCGAGGCGGAACTTCTCTCCGTCTACACCGATTTCGAGGACGCGGGACTGTGCCGCGTGGTGTCCAAAGAGCCGCTCGAAGTGGCATACTGCTCCTTGAAGCGCGCCATGCAGCCTCCCAGAAAATACAAGTCCGAGAAGTGGAACGACTTTAACCGCGAGTTGCAGCAGCTCTTCCACGAGCGCATGCTCACACCCAACGAATACAACGAGTACTACACCTTCCTCGACTCCGTCAAGCTGGACCGCGACGCGATGCTGATGATCGTGAGATACTGCATCGAATTGAAGGGCGAGAACGTGAGATACCCCTACATCCTCACCGTGGCGAGGAATTGGGCAAACGAAGGCGTGCGCACCGTCGCCGACGTGGAGAGGAAACTCAACGAATACGAGGCGCAGTCCGAGGATATGCGCGCGGTGCTTTCCGCACTCGGCAGAAAGGGCGGAGCGGAGCTTGAAGAGAAACAGATGCTCACCAAATGGACGAGGAGCTGGGGGTTCACCCTCCCCGCCGTACTCGAAGCCGCAAAGAGCATCAAGGCGGGCAAGACCTTCCGCAAGCTCGATACACGCCTCGACGAATTCTACCGCATGGGCGTGTTCACCGCGGAGGAAATGAAGGAATACAACGCGCACAGAGAGCGTTTGCAGGAACTCGCCGTCAAGATCAACAAGACGATAGGCGTGTTCTACGAGTCCCTCGACCACGTCATCGAGGTGTACACTTCCCCGTGGCTGGAAAAGGGCTTTGACGAAAAGGCTCTCCTCACCGTTGCGCACTACTGCTTCCTTTCGGGCATACGCACTCTGGAAGGGATGAACGGCGTGGTGGAGAAATTCTACTCCCAGGGGCTGCTCACCGTGGACGCCATCAACGGCTTCATCGGGGAACAGGTCGCGCAGGACGAGCGCATAAAGAAGATCGTGGAAGCAACGGGCAGAGACCGCGGTGTCACCGCCTCCGACCGCAACTTCTACCGCACGTGGAGCGCGGTGTGGGGGTTCCCGGACGAGGTGATCCTCATCGCCGCGGAACTCTCGGCGGGCAGGAGCTATCCCACCTCCGCCGTCAACCGTCTGCTCTCGGAGTGGAAAGCCCAAGGCGTACGCACCCCGGAGGACGCGCGCCGCGCCGCCGCTCAGCCCTCGGACAGACAGCCCGCACGTCCCTCCTCCGCCAAGAATTTCGAGGAGCGCAGCTATACGGACGAACAGATAAGATCGGTCATGGTCAACATAGACGATCTGGAGGATGACGATCTATGACCAACGAGGTTTTGAAAAAGGTGCTGGAAGAAAAGCGGGCGGCAAAACGCCGCGAGGAGGCGGCTGCGGAAGCGAGAAAAGCCGCCGCTCTCTCCCTCCCCGACGTCTCGGAGGCGCACCGCGAATACGTCAACGCGTTGCACGAGAGCCTGCGCTACGGCGGGCAGGACCGCCGCCGCAACGCCGAGAAACTGCGCGCCGCATATGTGGAAGCCCTCGCCGAGGCGGGCTATTCGGAGGAGGATTTTCTCCCCCGCGTCCTCTGCCCTCTCTGTAATGACACGGGCATATCGGACGGCACTCTCTGCAAATGCACGCGTGAGGCACTCGTCCGCGCCCTCGGCATCGCCTGCGACATCTCGCCGGAGGGTTTCGCCCTCTCGGACTTCGATCCCGCCGACGTCAAAGGCTCTCAGGCACAGCATCTCGCCAAACTTTACGGGCGCATGAGCGCGTATGCGGAGAAGTTCCCCGACGTCAACCGCAATGTGATAGTTTGCACGGGCAAGACGGGGACGGGAAAGACCATGCTCGCCACCGCCCTCGCCCGCACCCTCATACGCGGCGGACACAGCGCGCTGGTCATGAGCGCGACGGCGTTCAACTCCCTCATGCTCAAATGCCACACCTCGCCCTACTCCGAGCGAGAAGGCATACTCGCGGATGTGCTGACCGCGGAATTGCTGGTGATAGACGACCTGGGCACAGAACCCAGATACAACAACGTCACCTGCGAGTATCTCCTGCTTGTCCTGGAAGAGCGCGGCTCGAAACACCTCTCCACCGTCGTCACCACCAATCTCTCCCCGGAGAGGATACTGCAAGTGTACAACGAGCGCATCTACTCCCGCCTCTTCGACAAACGCCGCTCCCTCACCCTCTCCTTTGACGGCGACGACCTGCGCCTTGTCTGAAACGGGACGCGGCATTCCGAGAGGATCGCCCCGCACCCGACAAAACGCGCGCCGCACCGCAAACCTACAAAAGCGCGCGCCCGCACCGCAAACCGACAAAAGCGCACCACCCGCATCACTAAAAAACAACGCGCACACCGTGAAGTGTACGCGTTTTTTGGTTGTGGTCGAAATGTTCTCTTCCGCTTGCGCTTTGCCGCTTGCGCGCGTCCTGCTGTCGCCTGCGCGCCGCGCGATGCGGTCAGTCTCTGCCGTCCAGCTCCTCGACGATGCCCAGCGCGAGCAGATAGCACTTTTCGAGGAAATCGGCATCCAGACTTTCGGGAAGGTCGTTCTCGGTGTGATAGGTCTCGCTCATGGGATCGAACGCGGTGATGCCCGTGGCTTTCAGCCCTGCGGATGCAAATGACGCCGCATCCGTCGCACCGAGGAATATCCCGCCTTCGCCGCACTCCGTGCCGGCATTGTCCGCCGCCGCCTTGACCAACCCTACGGCATCTTTATCCAACGCTTTCAGACCGTTGAGATCCCTTGTATGCACTTTGAGCAGTTTTGCGTCACGCAAAGTGTCCAGCGTCACGAAGTAAGTTTCGCTGCCGCGGTATTCCTCCGCGTGCGCGTCGCACCACGCCTTTGAGCCTCTCAGACCGCACTCCTCCGCGCCCGTCAGGATGACGCCCACTTCGGTGTGTGCGGGCTTCACGCCGCTCTCCGCAAGGGCTTTCATCACCGCAAGCGCGACACAGCAGCCGGTGAGATCGTCCCCCGCGCCCACGGAAAGCTTCTTGCCGTCGATGAGGAAGAGAGCCGCGATCCATGCGGGGACGAACACTATGCCCACCAATCCCGCGATGAGCCAACCCTCCGTCACCAGCCCCGTGCCCATACTGCCGAGATAAGCCCAGCGGGCGATGTCGGCGGCGAGCAGATAAATAGTGCCGACGAGGGAGGCGACCACTATGGCAAGCACCCATTTCATCCTACCCTTGACGGCGGGACGGAAGGTGTGCGCCGCATCCAAATGCGCGGTGAAGAACACCCTGCGTTTCACCTCGCCCTCACAGGGCAGCACCGCCGTCACGTTGCGCGAAACACGCCCGATGTAAACCTTGTCGAACGCCCTAGACATCAGCACGCCCTGCACCACGAGGGGGACGAGCGCGACGATGATGAGCGCGACCGAGACCATGGACACGAAGAAATAGGCGACATAGGCGAGCAACACGCACACCGCCGTCACGCCTATCCACCCGAACGCCGCCGCGGGGGCTACGTCAAACTCCTCTTTGGTCACCTTCGCGCCCAAGCTTTCCAGCTTCTCAGCAAAGTGATCCGCCGCATCCGCCTCGGCGACGCTGCCCGCGCCGCGCACGGACATATTCTCGGCAACGTACTCGGTCTCGGACATAATATATGCTTTGCTTTGCGCACTATCGCGCTTTAATGCATCAAATTTCATATCGTAAAGTCCACATTAAGATTTCTCAGCATCATATCGAGCAGGGCTTTCAATACGGCTTTCTCGTCCTGTTCGAAGTTGGCGAACGCGGTGGCGAAATATCTCCTGTTTGCCTCGTCGATGAGTTCCGCCACCTTGCGCCCCTCGTCCGTGAGGGCGAGCTGCTGTTCGCGCTTGTCCTCGTCCGAGACGGTGGCGGTGATATAATTCTTCTCCTTGAGCAGCTTGACGCTACGCGAGACAAGGGCTTTGCTCACGTCCGAGCGCAATGCGATCTCGCTCGCCGTGGGGGTGGTCTCTATGCTGCTCAGCACAACGATCTCGTTGGGAGACAGGTCATAACCTTCCAGCGCGTTGAGCTGAAAATCCGTATATGAGCGCAGGAGTTTCCTGTACGCCGAAAAGAAATATGCCGCATTCTTAACATCCATGAAATTAGTATAACATTGAAACAAATTATAATCAAGATAATGAGCAAAAAAGTTAACCTTTTTATCTATTTTTCGACACTTCCGCGTTTCCGCACACTTACGCGTTCACTTTCCGAGCGCGCAGGAGACGGCATACGCCGAGGACCACGCCCATTGCAGATTGCACCCGCCGCACAGTCCGTCAACGTCCAGAGCCTCGCCCATGGCGTAGGCATCGGGGACTATACGGGAGCGGAGACACTCGTCGAACTCGTCGAGGGAAAGCCCGCCCGACATCACTTGCGCGCGGTCAGCGTCCGCGCAACCGTATAGAGTGAGAGAATATGCTTTGATGACGGCGGCTAGTGCCTTGGCATCGGGTGTAGCGTCAAGGGGCTGTCCCGCCCTTTCCGCGATGCGTTCCGCCACGCGGGAATGGAACATCCCTTTCAGCACCCTCTCCGCGCTCCTGTCCGTCTGCGCCGCTATGCGCGCCTCCACCTCGGCGAGAGTGCGTTCGGGCATTAAGTCCAGGACTATGCTCTCCCCCTTCTTCGCCCGTCCGCGCGCGTATAAAGCGGAAAGATCCATCGCCGCGATGCCGCTTATGCCGTAGTCACGGAAGAGGATCTCCCCTTCCGCACGCACGCCGCAAAGCTCCGCCGCGCATTTGACGCGCACGCCGTTAAGCCCTTTCACGCTCTCCCTGTCCGTTTTGAGGGGGACGAGAGAGGGCGCGAACGCCCGTGCCGTGTGTCCCAGCGCGGTGTAGAGGGACACGCTGTCCCGTCCGCCCGACGCGCCGGAACCCGTCGCCAGCACCACCGCATTCGCCGTGAGACGTTCCCGCCCCGTTTCCGCGCCCTTGTCGTCGGTGAGAATGACATCCAGCACAAAGCCGTCATGCTCGCGTTTCACGGAGCGCACTTCGCGGCGGGTGAGCATTTCCGCCCCCCTCTCCTTTGCCGCCGCCATGAGGGTGTCCAGCACGGAGGACGCGCACTCGGAATAGGGATAAACGCGCCCGCCGGTGACACGGGTGCAAAGTCCCAAAGACTCAAAAAACTCTATCGCTCTTTCGGGTGGGAATTTTTCAAGAAAAAAGCCTGCTTTTTCGGGAGCGTTGAAATCCGCCGCCGAGACCGAAAGTCCCGTCAGATTGCATTTGCCGTTGCCCGTCGCCAGCAGTTTTTTGCCGACGCGCGCTCCCGCTTCCAACAGCGTGACTCGCCTGCCCGAGGTCATCGCGGCAAACGCCAACGCAGCCGCGCCGCCGCCTATCACCGCGATATCCTTGACACAACTCTTGCTCATCACGCCCTTAAAAAAGAGCCGAAGCTTTTTCGCTTCGGCTCAGCTTGCTCAACCTTTTGCGAGTTGCTTCTCCGCAAAATAATGTTGGAACTCATCCAGCAGCTCATAGTTGATGCTGTAATGTTTCCAAAGCCCTCTCTTTTCGCCGTTGACGATGCCGCTGTCCGTGAGCAATTTCATGTGGTAGGACAGCGTGGGCTGAGAACAGTTGAGGTTCTTCAAGATCTCGTACGCGCACATATCTCTCTCGCGCAGCATCTCAAAAATCTTCATACGGTTGTTATCGCTGAATGCTTTACAGATGTTGATATAAGTTTTTTCTTCCATAGTGTGATACTCCCGTCACATATTCCAACAGTAATTCTAATATATCGCTTATTGATCGGATTGTCAATCCACCTTACACAAATAAACTTTTATTTCATTTGCTTAAAATAATATGAATTTCAACACATTTATGTGTATGTCGGTGTAAAAATACAAAAACGGCGCGATTCGGCGGCATAAGCCCTCCGCTGTCACCGCCCGTGCGCGGGCAGACCGCGCCCGCCCGTCACCGGATCCGTAAAAAGGAAGAAGTCCGGGGCGTACAGCGTGAGAGTGAGCCACAGCGTGACCAGCACGGCGATGCCCGCCGCCCCGACAACCCACGCTGCCCTGCTCTTTCCCGTCCGCGTGAACGCGCGGTAAGCCGTGAGCATCCCCGCCGCCGTCCCCGCGACAAAGGTGGCGATGTCCGCGCCCAAAACAGCCCTCCCCGTGAACGCCGTGTAGGTGTAAAAGACGCAGGGCAACACCGCCGCCGCGACGTATGTCCCTGCAAACGCTCCGAATGTCCTCCCTCCCAACCGCGGCGCGAGAGGGAGCGCAACAGCAAAGTAGACCGCGAAAGGGAAAAAGACGAGTTTCATATGCTCCCACACACTCTCGTTTGCGGGGAAAAAGATCCCCACCGCCACCGCCTCTCCCGACCACTCGTAAAAGAAGTGCGACACCGCACCCAACGCACAGCAAAACAGAAACCCCACCGCGCACACTGCGCGCGCATCGCGCCTCACCCGCGTGTCATAAGCCTTCCCGCACGCGCTCCCACGCGCCCGCACATCCTCTCTCTCCACACCTCTAATATGCCCCGCTCCCTCACCGTTATTCGCCCGTCCCCCTTCTTCTCCCGCCCAAACAAACATCTTGCACACAAATGCCGCAAATCACTTGCCACACTCGAAAATTTAGTGTAATATATCCCTTGCACTCGGAGGCATAGCCCAGTTGGTTAGAGCGCTACGTTGACATCGTAGAGGTCACAAGTTCGAGTCTTGTTGTCTCCACCAGCATAGCAAAAGGGACGGCGTGTACCGTCCCTTTTGCTATGCTGGTGGACAACTCAAAGTCACGAACTTAGCGCGCAAACCTACCATATACGCGTGATGTGTTCTCATTTCCATTCGCGCGCATATGAAGCGTGCCATATGCCCCGTGCGCGCAAGTTCGGCGGCTTGCCGACGCCTCCTCCAAAATAGGCATCTTCACCGTTTGCAAGACGCTTTCGCCGCCCTACGTCCCACCGAACGGGAATGTACACCTCGTCGCAAACGCACTCTACTTCTCACGCCCTCCGCCCATTGCGGCGAATGACTTGTTGTCTCCACCGACCAATGATCCGATGTCACTCTCAAAGCAGAATGTTCTCATATAACAAATGAAGGGACGGTATTGACCGTCCCTTTTGCTATGCTGGTGGACAACTCAAAGTCACGAACTTAGCGCGCGATGATCCCATCATAAAGCGTGCTATATTCTCATTTGCATTATCTCACATATTATAAAAATGTATTATTTGTTACCTTTCCTCAAATTCCGCTGTTGTGATATCAGTCTTATCCATTACCAGTGCAAAACATCTTCGGTAGGCCATTACATCATCTTTTATGGAATGCAACCGATCCCCTATTGACATTTCCACTTTATAACTTACTCGAAGAACACCTTCTTTTAGTGACAAATCTGTCATTTCAAAATTGCGCGGAGTTGTCGTGACAAACATATAAACGATTATAAGCTGATTGGTGAAATCTATTTTTTCAGGAAATTCGTCGAATATCTGCACATATTCTTCTTTGTTTGTAACGATAAATGTCCGTGCGGAAGGTGATGTTTCGTCTTTAATATACTCTTGTCCTCCGGAAAAATCGCCCGCCGGATAGAATGCCTGCCCCACTCTGTTTTCTTTGAGGAACTCGTCATTCATAAATTCTTCCACATCGTCGTAAAACTCGGCATGATACTTCTTTGCTTCGTTGCACGCGACAAGCACGCCAACCGCGCACACCAGCAAACACACTAACGCTGCACCAAGAACCGCAAGTTTTAACACCTTTTTGTTTGTCATAATCTCCTCCTTCAATCTTTATTGCTTCTCATAAATTTTTCTCCTATGTTTAAAGTTTTTACAATGGTTGCCAAATGCAAATACGATTGCCGCTGTAATAACGGAATGTTACGCCCGCTATCTCAACATCCCATATCGCACTGTCATAATTGCTGTATTTGTCGGTATACATCAAGGCAATGCAACCGTTGTAAGTGCCGTAATAATGTATGACATTGACATCTTCTGCGGTGGCGTCGTCCTCACCGTATTCGTGCCGCAAATCATACGCACGTGTTTCTTTGATCGCCTGTTTCGTTTCAACTGATAGCTCAGCAGGCTCTTTGGGAGAAGGCATAAAATCATTGTTACTTTCTTCTCCGTTGAGATAATAGGCAATGTTCTTCAAATCGTCCGTTGAGAGCAAACCGGCATCATAAGCCTCTTGCAAGGTGTAAAACTCTCCTTCCTTCTGCGGTTCTTCGTTGCACGCAGTAAGCACGCCCGCCACGCATGCAAACAAGCAGGTCAATGCCACGCCGAAAGCTATAAACTTAAAAATCTGCCTTGATGTTTTCATAACGCCTCCTATGCCGGACAGGAACGATGCCGCCCTGCCTCAAGCTCATCATACCACCTTTTCCATAGTTATGCAATCCCCCACCTCATCTCGCCGTCGCATGTGGCACTCCCCCCTCTCCGCAGCCCGCGCCCCTCCCCGCCCTCATTTTCGCTCGGCGGTTTCTTTTCGCGGCAGCACAGGCAAACTTAAAGCCCGCGTTGCCGCGGGCTTTTTATCTTTTGTGCTATCTCTCGCAATTACTTGCGGGAATTTTTGATGTTTGCCTGCGCTTCGTCGGGGCAAGACGCCGTGCGCCGATGCCTTCACATCGGTGTAGGCATACTGCTTCCTCGTCTGCCCCTCCTCTTCGCCTCCCGAAAATGCAAGACGCTCCCCCTGCTCCTCGTTTCTCCGCTCTGCTCCGAAACTATCGCGGTGTCGCTCATTTTCGCTCGGCGGTTTCTTTTCGCGGCAGCACAGGCAAACTTAAAGCCCGCGTTGCCGCGGGCTTTTTATCTTTTGTGCTATCTCTCGCAATTACTTGCGGGGATTTTTGATGTTTGCCTGTGCTGCCGCGAGGCGTGCAATGGGCACGCGGAAGGGGGAGCAGGACACGTAGTCGAGACCGACGTTGTGGCAGAACTCGATGGTGCTGGGATCGCCGCCGTGCTCGCCGCAGATGCCGAGGTGGATGTCGGGGCGGGTGGCTCTGCCCATTTCGGCAGCCATCTTGACGAGTTTGCCCACGCCGACCTGGTCGAGCTTGGCGAAGGGATCGGACTCGTAGATCTTCTTGTCGTAGTAGGCGCCGAGGAACTTGCCGGCATCGTCACGGCTGAAGCCGAAGGTCATCTGAGTGAGGTCGTTGGTGCCGAAGGAGAAGAACTCCGCCTCGGTCGCAATGGCATCCGCGGTGAGAGCCGCACGGGGGATCTCGATCATGGTGCCGACCTTATACTTCATCTCGATGCCTGCCGCCTTGATGCACTCATCGGCGGTCTTGGTGACGACGGACTTGACGTAGGCGAGCTCTTTGACTTCGCCGACGAGGGGTATCATGATCTCGGGGACGACCTTCCAATCGGCGTGCTTGGACTGCACCGCGATGGCAGCCTGGATGACCGCCTTGGTCTGCATGACCGCGATCTCGGGATAGGTGACGGCGAGTCTGCATCCGCGATGTCCCATCATGGGGTTGAACTCATGCAGAGAAGTGATGACGTCCTTGACCTCTTTGACTGTCATGCCCATGTTGTCTGCGAGCGTCTTGATGTCCGCTTCCTCGGTGGGGACGAACTCGTGGAGAGGCGGATCCAGGAACCTGATGGTGACGGGAGTGCCCTCGAGAGCCTCGTAGAGAGCCTCGAAGTCGCCCTGCTGCATGGGCAGGAGCTTGGCGAGAGCTTTCTCTCTCTTTTCGACGGTGTCGGAGACGATCATCTCGCGCATCGCCATGATCCTGTCAGGCTCGAAGAACATATGCTCGGTGCGGCACAGACCGATGCCTTCCGCGCCGAATTTGCGCGCCTGACGCGCATCCTTGGGAGTGTCGGCGTTGGTCCTGACCTGGAGCGCGCGGTACTGATCCGCCCACGCCATGATCCTGCCGAAGTCGCCCGTGACGGACGCGTCGACGGTGGGGATAGCCTCGCCGTAGATCTTGCCGGTGGAGCCGTCCAGAGAGATCCAATCGCCCTCGTGGAAGGTCTTGCCGCCCAGCGTGAAGACTTTGTTTTCCTCGTCGATGACGATGTCGCCGCAACCGGAGACGCAGCAGGTGCCCATGCCACGCGCGACGACCGCCGCGTGAGAGGTCATACCGCCGCGGACGGTGAGGATGCCCTGTGCATAGTGCATGCCTTCGATGTCCTCGGGAGAGGTCTCGAGACGGACGAGAACGACCTTCTTCTCCCCCTTGTTGACCACCCAATCGGTGGCGTCTTCGGCGGTGAAGACCACCTTGCCGCACGCCGCGCCGGGAGAGGCGGGAAGTGCGCTGCCGATGGGCTGTGCCGCTTTGAGTGCCTTGGCGTCGAACTGAGGATGCAGGAGCGCGTCGAGCTGCTTGGGATCGATCATGCAGACCGCTTCCTTCTCGTTGATCATGCCCTCGTCCACGAGGTCGCACGCGATCTTGAGAGCGGCGGTGGCGGTGCGCTTGCCGTTCCTGGTCTGGAGCATGAAGAGCTTGCCCTCTTCGATGGTGAACTCCATGTCCTGCATATCGCGGTAGTGTTTCTCGAGGGTGTCAACGATCTTGACGAACTGCTCGTACACCGCGGGGTTGGTCTCTTTGAGGTGGGAGATGGGGGAAGGAGTGCGCACGCCCGCGACGACGTCCTCGCCCTGTGCGTTCATGAGGTACTCACCGAAGAGTCCCTTCTCGCCGGTGGCGGGGTTGCGGGAGAACGCGACGCCGGTGCCGGAGGTCTCGCCCATGTTGCCGAATACCATCATCTGCACGTTGACCGCGGTGCCCCAATCGCCGGGGATGTCGTTCATGCGGCGATAGTAGATGGCGCGGGGGTTGTTCCAGCTGCGGAACACCGCCTTGATCGCGCCCATGAGCTGCTCCTTGGGATCCTGCGGGAAGTCGCTGCCGATCTTCGCCTTATACTCTGCTTTGAACTGCTCTGCAAGCTCTTTGAGGTCGTCTGCGGTCAGCTCGGTGTCCATCTTGACGCCCTTCTTGGCTTTCATCTCGTCGATCAGCTCCTCAAAGTACTTCTTGCCGACTTCCATGACGACGTCGGAGTACATCTGGATGAAACGACGATAGCTGTCATACGCGAAGCGGGGGTTGCCGGTCTTTTCGGCGAACCTGACCACCACTTCGTCATTGAGACCGAGGTTGAGGATGGTGTCCATCATACCGGGCATGGAAGCGCGTGCGCCGGAACGGACGGAAACGAGGAGAGGATTGTCCAGAGAACCGAACTCCTTGCCGACCAGCTTTTCGAGCTTGGAGATGTTCTCCATGATCTCCGCCTGGATGGCATCGTTGATGACTTCCCCGTCATTGTAATACTGCGTGCACGCTTCGGTGGTGATGGTGAAACCCTGGGGCACGGGCATGCCGAGCTTGGTCATTTCCGCAAGGTTTGCGCCCTTGCCGCCGAACATGGCGCGACGGTCGCAGTTGGTTTCGCTTGCCTCTTTGAATTGGTAAACGAATTTCTTCATTTGAGACCTCCTGTATGATGCTAAAATTGCTTTTTGTTTTAATCATAGAGAGTTTAGCAAAAAAAGAATTTTCGGGCAAGCGAATTTCGGTTGCCTTAGCAATTTTTTTTTGCTAAGATGTTAGGGACGAAAAAACAGAGGTGCAAAATGGACTCCGACTACCGAAGTTGCCATAGTCTCCAATAATTTGCTCGTGTCAGAGTTTTCTCCGGCACGGCGTTTATGTGCCCACCGGAGGAAACGATATGCTTCAGGTTTACAAGAAACTCAACAAAGCCACTATCACCGTCGACAACGCTCTCATAGGCGAGAGCTACGACTTCCGCGACCACTGGATCCATATGTCCAACCCCACGGACAAGGAGATCGAGCTTATTTCGCGTTCCGCAGGCGTCCCCGAGGACATGATCAAAGCCGCTCTGGACGAGGAAGAACGCGCGCGTATCGAACGCGACGACGACACCGGTGCCCTCCTCGTGGTCACGGACATCCCCTTCACCGAGGAGGATGAGGACCATTACACCTACACCACCCTCCCCTTCGGCTTCATCTCCACCCCCGACGTGATGATCACCGTCTGCCTCGAAGAGACCAGCCTCATCGACGACATGCTCTCGGCGCGCTTTGTCAAGGACTTCAACCTGCACAAGCGCACCCGTTTCCTCATACAGCTGCAATACACCATCTCCAAAAAGTTCGTGCATTACCTCAAACAGATCGACCGCGCCAGCCAGCGCGTGCAGAACGTGTTGGAAAAATCCATGAAGAATGCGGAACTCATCGAGATGCTCGACCTCGAAAAATCCCTCGTCTACATCTCCACTTCCCTGCGCTCCAACAGCGTGGTGCTGGACAAGCTCCCCAAGATGACCAAGCTCTTCGAGGAGGACGAGGATCTGTGGGAGGACGTCGTCATCGAGAACAAACAGGCAATAGAAATGTCCAACATCTACCGCGACATCCTCTCCGGCACCATGGACGCCTACGCCTCCATCATCTCCAACAACCTCAACGTCGTCATGAAAGTGCTGACTTCCCTCACCCTGCTCGTCGCCATCCCCAGCATGATAGGCGCGTTCTGGGGCATGAATACGGGAGTCCCATTCGAAGGCGAGAGCTGGGGCTTCTGGGTGGTCATCGGCATCTCCGTCGTGGTCTGCCTCGTCGCCGGCATCGTGCTCTGGAAAAAACGTTTCCTCAAATGATCCCCTCCCCGCGCAACCCGCGGGGCTTTTTTTTACGCAAAACTTCAACGCTCCCCTTCGGAGACGTGCCTGAACACACGCCTTTATTTATTCAAGCGGCGAGGAATGTAGCCTTCCTTTTGGACGCAAAAGGAAGCGAAAACGGCAAGGGGCTGTTTTCCGAGTCCGCCCCTTGCAACCCGAAAACTCCTCATACCCCCACAAGCAAGATATAAAGCTATAAGCACCGTTCGCCCCCTTATCTAAGGGGGCAAATTGTGAACGTCAACAAGCGGATAAATGAGATGATCGGGGACGAGAGCGCACAAAAGAGCTAGTATTGACAAAAGAGGCGGCAAGGCACGCAAGCGCGTAAAGCCGAGCATTGTTTTGTAATTAAGGCGGACGGCAAGAAGTGCCGTCCGCAGTTTTTAAATTTTAACTTGTCGTCGTTGTCAAGGGCGCGAAAATTTTTGCCGGCTCTGCCTTGCAAATTTTTTCGACGCGATTCCTTGACAAAAAAGATGAAAGGAAGAAACAAAGCTATAGTGAGGGAGCGCGAGGGTGTATCACCATCGTAAAGCGCGATTCCTTGACAAAATCCGATAAGGGCGCAACTCCTGCCGGTGTAGAGATGTTCGCTTATGGGGTGGGTGGGCGGGGAACACTTGTGACGTACACTTATTCGAAGCGTCTTTGAGTACGACGCACACTCTTTTGGAGACGTTCTAACGTCACTTATTCGGAGATGCTTTACGTACACCGAGAGCGGGCGCGCTTGAACACGACGTCTCTCTTTCGGAGACGGAACTACGCGCCGCAAAGCCAAACTTTCACCGCGGGCGTCTTGCGCCCGCGCTTGAAAGTCGCGGCGCGAATCTGCGACCTCGCAAGCTAGACGGAAAATTAAGTAGAGACGTCGCTCGTGCGCGTCGAGTCGCCCTCCTCGCCCCACGAGCGACGCTCAATAAGTACCGGCATCCGCTTAGTTATGTGAGTGCGAGACTCAAACTTTTTTTAAGAGGTGTTTTCATAAAGGCGCGGTTTGCGCCTTTATGAAAAAGTTAGTACCGCATTTTAGGAGGAGAGAACTCTATTCCGAGTGGGGGAGGAGTCCCGTAGGGGAGGAGGGGGACAATAACTCCCCTGTCAGTGTACGTCAGCCCGTTTTACACTCTCCGAACACGACGTGAACTTTGATAGAGTGCGCTTAAACCCGCCGCACACTCCGAGCAAGAGGTGTATTACCACGCACATAATTCCCTGGCGGACGCCATGTCGCCGAGCAAGCATTGTCGGAGACATTTTACCACATTAGATGACGAAAAAAGGCGGGATGGATGTGCGAAAAGGCAACAAAAGAGCCGCCTTGCGGCGGCAAAAACAACGGTATGCGGTGAGAGCCGCACCGTGATGCGAGAGTATGACAACGTCCGCCCGTGCGCACACACGAGCGGAACGTCGGGGAAAAACGCCTTATTCGGCTGCGCTGTCCGCTGCCGCGGCTGCCGCCGCTTCCTGCTCCGCTTTCGCCTTTGCCGCCTGTGCTGCCGCGTGATCCGCCATGAGCACTTTCATGATCTTGGTCAGGCACTGGATGACGATGGCTTTGTTCTCGGGGCTGTTCTTAAAGACGTTGTACGCCTGCAACATGAGCATCGCAACGCGGATCTTCATGCTGCGGGAGAGGTTCATCGTCAAGACATAGTCCACGAGGTGCGGGAGCTTGGCGAGTCTGGGAGGCTTGACGTCCTCGTCGCCTTCGTCGAGGTCCTCTTCGACATAGATGACCTCAGGCTCAAGCGAGACCGTCACGGAAGCATCCGCCGCAGGGCGTCTTGCGATGTTAAGCCCTTCCAGCGACTCCGGCTCCGAACCGCGCGCCATGCCCGTCGCATACACGGGAGCCGCATACGGCTCTTCGGGGGCGGGGGCGGCGACGAGCGTCGCTTCGATGGCACCCGCACCGTCGTCGTCGGGCAGGAGTTCGCCCTCCACTTCGACGTCGAGGTCGCCGTAGCCGCGCGCCGTCAGCTCTGCGTTTTGGAGTTTCTTTTTCTTTCTTCCAAACATACTTTCCTCATCCTCATCGTTTATTTCTTCTATTTCTTCCGCGACGGTGTCGCGGCCCTTTCCTTCCTCCTCGGCGGGTGCGGAGACACTCTCCCTCGCATCATCTGCGCTCTCCTCCGACACGGTCTCCTCCTCGGAGACGGGGACGGCTTCTTCCGCA
Organism: uncultured Clostridia bacterium; assembly: GCA_944358385.1. Taxonomy (GTDB): domain Bacteria; phylum Bacillota; class Clostridia; order Christensenellales; family CAG-917; genus Limadaptatus. The sequence continues at coordinate 110,373 of CALVQW010000002.1, read as the reverse complement.
GCAAGCTCCAACGGAGTCTTGTCCTCAACGTCATCCGCTGCGGGAGCGGTCTCGACTATGTCATTCTCCGCCGCTTCCGCGGGTGCGGCGGCGGCAGCAGCCTCGTCTGCGGACGCATGTGCCGCGGCTGCCGCTCTTGCGGCGACCAATGCGGCGACTTCCTCCTCGGTGGGCGCGGGCTTTGCCGTGTTGCGCGCCACTATGCCGTCCATGACGGCAGCCACTTCGAGGAGAGGGGACGCGTCGGTGGCGTAATCCCGCTCCACCTGCAGATTGACCTTGGCGTCAAGCTCGTCCTGCATGGCGAGGAATTTCTTGCGCGCGGCTGCGTATTCCCTGCGCGCGACCAGCCAAAGGACGAGATAGCCCACCGCTGCGACCAGCAGACCGAGACAGAGGACGACGCCCACTTCCGAGGTCTTCATCGAGCCAAGCCCCCAGAAGGAGAACAACGCGGTGAGTATGAGTGCCACGGCGATGTACACGTTGGCGCGGACGGAATCCGGACGCTTGACTTCCTTGTCGAACACCGCCTCGGAAAGCACCTCACCGGGATAGCCGAAGCGCACGCCGAGATAGCTCACCCACGCTTCGCGCATGGCGGCGGGGGCTTTAGCCCCGAAGCAAGTCGCAGTGAAATCCGCAACGTTGTCGTCCGTGACGGAGTCCTCATTCTCAAGATAAGACAGCACTTTGCCCGCGGCTCTTTTCACCTTGAAGGCGGATGTTGCACAGAAAGTAAGCCCGATGACGATCGCAACGACTCCCAGAGCGGCTATCACGACTATGTAAAACACACCGATGTCTAACGCAGGGAGCTTTTCCGACAGCCCGACCAGACCGTCGAATATTGTGTTGAAGAAGTCCATCTTACTTTCCGATGCCTCCGTATATAGCACTACAAATGTTATGGTAATTATATCACACGCGCGATAAAAAGCAAGGCTTTTTGCAATATTAACCTTGGAATATTGAGAAAATTTCATTTTAACGAGCGTTAAACCGCTCCCCTTCCTCACGCAGACGGCTAAGGCAAAGGGAGCGCGGGGATGTCGCGGACGCGCGCGCCGCGAAGGCGTGCGCGACTCGTCTTACAACAATCAAATCAAAGGTCTATCGTCCTGCCCGTCTTGAAAGAATAGAGGACGATCCTGTCCACTTTGCCAAAAAACGAACTTTCTACCGCTTTTTTGTATAAATAAAGCTGCTTTTTGTATTTTTCCATGGCTTCCGCGCTGCGCAGTGCGGAGTTTTTGAAGTCCACTATGACGCGCTCCTTGCCGTCTATGAGCAAGTCTATCACGCCCTGCACCAGCACCTTGTCCTTGCTCTCTCCCTGTCCCACCTCTTTTGCGGGCACGTACATCAGGAAGGAACGCTCGCGGTAGCACTTGCTCTCCCTGGCAAGCCGCATGACGGGGCTGTCCAGACAGCGGACTATCGCGTCCACGTCCACCTGTGCGCGCTCCTCGTCCGTCAAGAACCCCGCTTTGACCATATCGGCGAGTTCCGCCCGCACTCCTTCCTCGCCCTTTGCGGCGTAGTCGATGTGTTCCATCACCCTGTGATAGACGATGCCCTCGTCCACGCGGTCGGCAAACGCTCCCGGAGTCAGCTCCTCGTCGCCGCCGTCGAGCGCGGACACGCTGTACTTCATGGCAAGTTCCCTCGCCGCGCGGTGCGGATACTCGAAGGACACCGCTCTTGCCACCGCCTCCTCGTCCGACGGACTGCACACGCCGAAGGGGGGCAACTCCGCAAATTGCGGGATGTCGGGGACGTCCTCCGCGGTCTCGTGGGTGATCCTCGTGATCCTGCCCTTGCGGCACACCTCGGAAAGGTATTCGGGGAGCATCTCAGGCTCTTTGAGCAGCGGGTAACGCCCGAAACGCGTCGCAGGCGTGCGCGAGAGCGCGCACGTAATATATAAATATTGTTTCGCGCGCGTGAGAGCGACGTAATAAAGGCGCATCTCCTCCATCCTCTCCCTGTCGTCGCGGATGCGCTCCACGGCGTACATCGAGAGGGAATCCCCCTTCTTCCTGCCCGCGAAGTCAAAGTATTTCAACCCCATGTAGCCCTTGTTCTCCACGATGACGTCCCCATCGTAGCCGTCCGAGGAGGAGCGTCCCGTCGTGAACACGAACACCACGGGGGATTCCAAGCCCTTGTAGGAATGGAAGGTGGCGAAACGCACCTTGTCGCCGCCCTGCGGACGGGCGCGTTTGCCCTCGTCCGTCTGCGTCTCGTAGGCGGCGAGGAACCTGCCTATCCCCGCATACGAATCCTTGCTCACGCGGGAAGTGACGAAGGAGATCACCTTGTCCGCGCTCCCCTCGCCCAACCCCTCGATGAGGGCGTCGTAATCGAAGTCGGAGACTATGCTCTGCAAGAGTTCCGGGACGCTCTTGAAGCTGGCTTTCAGCCTGTACACCGCCAGCATATCCAGCATGTCGGCGACCTTTCTGCCGAGGGGGGTGTCCTGCTTTGCCGCTGCAAGCACCGCGTCGTAGAGGTCGTCGTTCTCGCCGCGCATGGCGGCGATGCGCGCCGTCTCGGACTCGTCAAAGCCGCCGAAACAGGAGAGCATGAACCCCGCAAGAGGAATGTCCTGACGGGGATTGTCCAGCACGGCGAGGAATGTGAGGAGTTCGTTTTCCGCGCGCGAGGACTGCTCCGAAAACACGCTCGTATCCACGGGTATGCCGTTGTCGGCAAGATAAGCCGCCAGCTTTTTTGCCTGTCCCGACCGTCCGCGTATGAGTACGGTGCAGTCCCCGAACGTGATCGGGCTGCCGTCGTCCTTGCGGGCGGAGGCGCGCAATTCCCCGATCTTCTCCGCGATGAACGATGCCGCGGCATACACGCCGGGCGCGGGAGTGTTGCCCGCATAGGGGAAGATGTGCACCTGCGCGTCGCCGGAGAGCGGCTCTCCCGCCGCGTCCTTCTTGCCCTCGCCGAGCACGAAATGCCCTTCCTTTGCATAGTCCACTCCGGAGGACTCCTCCGTCATCACCTCGTCAAAGATCCTGTTGACGAAATCGAGAACGGCGTTCACGCTGCGGAAATTTGCGTTGAACTCCAACGCCTTCCCCTCGCCGCTCTCCTCATAAAGGCGTTTGCGCCCTAGGAATATCTCGGGATCGGAGAGGCGGAAGCCGTAGATGCTCTGCTTCACGTCCCCCACCATGAACACATTGTCCCCGGACACCCCGCGTATGATGAAGTCCTGCACGGGGTTGACGTCCTGATACTCGTCCACGAACACCTTTTTGAAGCTGCCTTTGAAGCTGCCGTCCTTGACAAGCTCGGCGGCGTAGTACTCCAAGTCCTCGTAGCTCATCACCTCGTCGGCGCGTTTCATCGCCGAGACTTCCTCGTCCGTCCTCAACGCGATCTCCACGAGCTTGCGGGCGAACAGCGCGTTCTGCTCATGCCTCAACAGCGTCTCGGCAACGTCTCCGAACCTCTCCCGCCATTCCGCAAACAACTCCGTCACCGTTTCCATGGCGGAGTTCGCGTAAGACTTGTCGTCGGGATCCACCGCGGTGGCGTACACGCGCGATTCCACCGTCATACCCGCGATGTCCGCGCACCTTTCCGCCAGCCGTCCCATGGCGGCGACATCCGCACCCTCCGCCTCCGCGCACAGCTCGGCGAGCAGCCTCATCTTCTCGGCATAGAGCGGATAGCCTCCCGCGGCGTATACGGGCGCGGAAAGTTCCAGCCCCTCACGCACGCGCGATACGTCCCTGCGCATGAAGGCGAGAGCCGCCTCGGCATACTCGCTGTCCAACGCCCCGTCGAACCCGTCGCATAGTTTCCGGGCGAATGCCTGTCTGTCCGGCTGTATGGCGATGACGGCGTACACCTTCTCCACCACTTTGCGCAGTTCGTCCTCGCGGCGGGAACGCGTCAGCACGTCCGCAAGACGCATGAACACTTCGTCCCCCCCTGCGTAATAGCGCGCGAACACCTCGTCCATGGCAAGATCGTCATAGCGTTTCGCCTCTCCCGCCGAAAGCACGTCGCAGGCGGGCGACACGCCGAGCTTCTCGAAATTCGCCTTGATGAGCGAGTAACAGAAGGAGTGGATCGTGCCGATGTGCGCCGTGGAAAGAGCGTCCAGACAACTGCGGAACTTCCCTCTCTCCTTGAAGGACGCCCTGCAAGCCGCGTCGAAAAGCTCGGATTGCAGCTTATCTCTCAGCTCTCCCGCCGCCGCCTCGTTGTAGACGAGGATGAGCATATCCGCAAGCGACACGCCCTCCTCGACGCACCTCAATATCTTCTCCACCATGGTGGTGGTCTTACCGCTGCCCGCGGAGGCGGACACCAACACCTTCCCGTCGGCGTCTATCGCCGTTTGCTGCTCCGTCGTGAACAGGGTTTTATTTCTGCCCGAAAGGGACTTCTCCGCACTATCGACGGTTTTTCCGTCATTTTTCATCACACATCCTCCTCATCCGCAGCATAGTTCAGTTTGCTGCGCGGCGCACCGCCGCTTGCAAAGTCCTTCACCATGATCCTGCCGCTCGCCGAAAGACAGCGGCTCCCCTTCCATACACAGATGTCCCGATAGTCGCATCTGTCGCACACGTCTTTGAGGGGGAGAGCATCGACGCGCCCTTCCGCGATCCCTTTCGCGCCCTCCTCGGCAAGTCGCTTGACATACGCCGTAACGGCACGGAACGCATCATCCGAAAAGAAGTTCGGCTCCTTCATGGCTCCCCTTGCGTCCGGGGCGGCGAAGTGGGCGGTCGGCTCGCCGAAATCGGGTGCGATCAGCTTTGCCTCCGCAAGGTCGTCCGTCATGTTGCCGCGGTAGCGCAAGCTCCAATCCTCCGAAGAAAAATCGAAGGACACGGGCAGATAAAACGCGCCCACGGGACGCCAACCCTTCGCCTCGCGTATGGCGGCGAGATAGAGATAGAGCTGGATCTTCATGCCGGAATAGATCTCGGCAAGCTTGAATTTCGCGCCCTTGTATGTCTTGTAGTCCACCACGAAGAACTTGTCGTCCAAGGCGTCCACGCGGTCTATCCTGCCCCTCAGCTCCACCTCTCCGTCACCGATGTCCACTTTGAGCGCGGGGATCTCCTCTCCGCCGATGTACTGCTCGACATATACGGGCTTGTAGGAGGAGCGTTCCGCCTCCACGCGCAGAGCGGAACACACCTTGACCGCCTCCTCTTTCAGCCTCACCAGCACCCTTGCGGTCTGAGGCTCGTCCGCGGACGCGGAGACTGCGACGTTTTCGGCTATGCACTCCTCAAAGAACTTTTCGGCAAGAGGACGCACTTCCTTCTCGTCCACTCCCCTCTCCATATAGACGCGGAAGAACTTTTCCAGGACGCCGTGCAGGATGGTGCCGTAATCCGTGCTGCGCGGCGCGGCTTCCTCTCGGCGTCTGAGACGGAGGATGTAGGAGAAATATTGCATATAGCCGCATGAGAAATAGCTCTCCAAGCGGCTGGGACTGATGCGCCCGCCCGACGCCTTCTCCGCGGCGCGCGCCGCGTCGGAGTCGAGCTTTGCGACGGGTTTCCTGCGCTCGCGCAGTCTCTTCAACCTCACGGCATCACGGTCTCCCACACACTTTGCCGCCGCCTCCGATAGCCCGTCGGGAAGGGGGGAGGTGAGGTGCTTCAACACCTCGTGCATGCACGCCTTCGGAGTGGCGAACAGCGCGGAAAGCGCGCGGGCGCGTCCCTCTCCCCCAAGCTGCGAGTAAAGGATGTCCGACGCACTTTGCACCGCGAGAGGTTCGCCACCCTCGGAGAGTATCCCCTTCAACTCGGAGACCACCACGGACTGCCTGAGTTCGCCCGAAGGATCGCCGAGGGGATAACACACCGTGAGAGTGCCCTTGGGACGCTTCATTATCTCGGTGACGGACATCATCTCGGAGTAGCCGCGCTGTATGACGGTGGGAGAGACGGGGATGTCCAGCCCCGCAAGCACCTCCTCGTCGCGGGCGGAAATGACGGTGCCGCCGTCCGCGCCCTTGGGGAGCTTGCCCACGTTCGCGCCGAGGATGTAGATGTCCCCGCCGCCGAGATAGCGGTTGTCCGTGCCGCCGACATACACCGCGTCCAGCCAGGTGGGGACGAGGGCGATCTTCACCGTGCCCACCGTCGCTTTCAGCATGCGTTCGAAGTAGGCGACATCCCCCTTCCCCACAAGCGTCTCGCTCATCTCGTCAAGCAGCGATCTTATCTTTTCGTCCACTTGATCGGCACATTTTGCGTAATAAAGGCTGGTTTCGGTGAGTTTCGCCACATGCGCCTGCCACGCGGTCTCCAATGACGCGAGGAATTTTTCCGTGCGGGAGACGAAGTCCTCCGTCCCCGTCTCCCCCTTGAAAAGGAAGGGCGAGAGCGCGCTTTGCAGCCCTTTGCGCACCTTCTCGGCGCGCGTCCTCTCCTCCTCGTCGCCGAGTGTGAAAGGCTCAAGAAATCTGCCGTAGGAGATGTTGTAACGCAGGCAGTAGTTCTCAAAGCGGAACACCTCGTCCTCGCTCTCCGCAAAGCCGCCCGCGAACAGCGGATTCTTGATGAACTCCGTCACTTCCTGCCTGCGCAGCCCGCTCCTTGCCGCGGCGAGCGCGGCGAGCATACACCTGGTCTTGGTCTGCTCCGAGAGCAGCTCGCGGGTGTCGATGAAGAATGGGATGCCGTAGCGCAAAAAGACGCTCTTCACCTCCGCCTTGTAGCCCTCGACGTCGGACAGCACCACCTCGAAATCGCGGTAACGCGCGCCGTCCGCGACTTTGGTGACGATCTCGCGGGCGAGGAACTCTATTTCCTCTGTGCGCGACTTGGCGGAGATCAGCCGCACTTTGCCCCCGTTCTCCACCCGCTCCTCGGGCAGCTCGTAGGAGAACAGGGTGCGGGAGATGGCGTCCAGCGCGGGATGCAGCGTCTCGCGGTAATGTCTCTCCTCCCCTCCTCCGCAAGCGGTGAGCAACCTCTGTGCCGCGCCGTCGCAATATATCCTCTCGTTGGGATTGCCCTTGCCGCCCACCATACCGACGGTGAGAGAGAGCGCGGACTTGGCAAGCCCGCACAAAATGTCGAGTTCCGGAGACTTGAAATCGTAAAAATCCACCACATAGAAATGCGCGGGGACGGGTTCGCCCTCGGCGAGCAGCGCGGCGAATGCTTCCAGACGGGTGGTGGAATCGCTGTGTCTGTCTCCGAGAGCGGCTATGTAGCACTCATAGATCAACGCCATGTCCGTCAGTTTCCCCTTGATGTTGGAGGGGGCGCGGAGGGCGGCGGTGCGCAGACTTTCCGGGGTGAGACCGCTGTTGCGCACGGAAGTGAGCGCGGCATAAAACTCCTCCGCAAATCCCGCCGAGCGAGCGGCTTTGGCATAGTAGGTCAGTCTGCCGCGGTTCTCCTCTATCACCTTTGCGAGCAGCATGACGGAGCCTTGCGGCGTGAGACACTTTTTGATGCGTCTGCCCACCGTCTTTTCCGCAAGGCGGGTGAAGGAAGTCACTCTGACATTGAAAAGAGCCTCCTCTCCGAGAGTGGCGATGATCCCCCTCTCCGAGGACGCGGTGAACTTGTCGGGGACTATGACGACGTGTTCTCCGCCCTCTCCGAGCCTGCTCCTGAGTTCGGCAAGCACGCGGTGGTAAGCATCGTGCGCCGTATTGGAATAGATTATTTTCATAGATGCAGTATAACACGCGCAATGCACCTTTTCAAGGACATATCTTTCCCGCAGGCAAAGCAACTCATCACGGCAAGGGCGCGGACTCGCTCCGCCCGCAAATGATAAAAGCGTAACCCGACGAGCGGAGCGCGTGCCGTCCCCGCTCCGCCGCAAACGCGGCGTATCCACGAAAACACGGCGGGAAAGAGGCGGAAAGGGCGGGATCTTCCCCCTAATTTTCGCTGTTTGGGAAAATCCGTTGCTTAGCGCGCGCATTTCGGTTATAATCATTGTGCTATGAAAAAGACAGTTTCTTTCATCACACTCATCGTCGTGGTAGCGGTGCTCGCGGTGACCTTCGCCGCCTGCAACAACGCCACTACGCAGGGACAGCTGGTGGACGCCTGGAAAGAGGGGCGTCCCTATGAATGCTACACTTACAGCGTGGACGACAGCGCGCAGGAAGGCGTGGAAGGCGAGTATGTGTGCGAGGTGTCCTATTACGCGGCTTACAACTCGGTGTCCAATCCCGACAAGGTGAGGGTGGGCGACACTTACTTCGAGCAGCGCGAGGGCTACCTCATCAGCAGCAAACTCGACGCCACCCTGGACGGCAAACGCATCCTCTATTTCATGGAATGCTACTTCGCCCTCACCGACGGCAGGAACTATCTTCTCCCCGTCGCCACTTTCAGGCGCGAGACCGTGGACGGCGACGAAGTGCTGTGCATGAACGGCACTTACAGCGGCAACAACCTCTCCTACACCCTCAAAACGGCGGACGGCGAGAAGAAAGGCAGCATCGGGCTTGGCTCGGTCTATTACGACAACAACCAGTTTGCACAGAGCCTGCGCGGCGTGTCCACCTTCTCCTCCTCCCTCTCCTTCTCCTTCACCACCCCCGTGGTGAACGCGACGGAACAGGTGTCCGCTTCCCTCACCTTCTCGGTGGGTGGCACGGCGAGCGTCGGGGATCTCCCCTTCGCATCCGCGGGTAAGGACGGGGACGGCAATGAGGTGAACAACGCCACCACTACGCTGGAATGCTACCGCGCCACCCTCGGCAGAGCGACCACCGTGTCGGGCGCGTCGCAGACCTATCTTTACACCGTCAACCCCGTCTATGCCGCGAAGAGCGACGACGGCACGACCACCCTGCTCTCCACCTACGACAACGGCAAGATGTGGTCTCTCCCTCACGTGCTGGTCGGTTTTGTCGAACCCTACAACGACGCGGACGGCAACGCGCAGACGGTGACTTACAGCCTCACCGGCATCTCCCTCATCGAGGGCGAGGACTGACCGCAGCATTTGCGACAACGGGCACGGCACACGCCGTGCCCTTTTCATATCCGCCCGCACTTTCTCCGCGCCTTGCCCGCTCCGTTCACCGCACTTCACCGAAAGCCGCCCGCGCACTTCCGCGTGCCTCCCGCGCGCCTTGCCCGCTCTCCCCTCTCTCCGCTCCCTTCCTCTATCACCCTCTATCCCCGCTCCTCTCACTGCTCCCGGTTTTCACACCGCTTACACTCCTCTCCCGCCCTCCGTCTCCGCCGCATTCGCCCGCAAACGCAGATACGGCGCACTGCTCTCCTCAGCCGCCGCCGACGAATACGAACGCGATCCTTCCGACCAAAGCGACGACTGACACCCCGCACATCCCGCACTTTAACTGCCATAAACACACATTTAAACCCCATATAAGTGCAATTATTCGCCCTGTTCGAAAACACTCGCTCAAAGTTCACGGCGTACTCGGAGAGTGTAAAATAAGCCGACGTCCTCTGACAGGGGAGTTAGAAACCCCCTCCTTCCCTTCGGGCTTTCCTCCCCCGTGCCGATTGGAGTCCACTCCTCGCATCTTGCGGGACTAACTGAACATCTCTACAAGATTTTATATCTCGCACTCACATAACTAAGCGGATGACTGCACTCACCGAATACCCGGCACGGGAGGAGGAATTCGGCACTCGCGCACTAGTGCTACCCCTACTTAGGTATGCGTTAGCCCTCGGCACTCAGATAGTCGCCGCCCTGCGGCTCCGATTCCGTCTCCGAAAGAGAGACGTCGTGTTCAAGCACGCTCTATCAAAGTGTACGTTAAACCGTCTCCGAAAGAAAGACGTCGTGCTCAGGCGCACCCGCTCGGAGTGTGCGTTGACCGTCTCCGAAATGGCAGCACCGCTTGAAACAAGCCGGAGTTGCACCATTACCATATTTTGTCAAGGAATTGCGCTGAAAAATTTTGCTTGCAAAGCGAGCAAAAATTTTCGCGCCCTTGACAACGACGGAAACTACATAATAAACACACGCGCAGAGCGGTCTCCCGCTCTGCGCCTTAGTTGTTACACCCTCCGCCGACACTCGATAAACACCGCGATTTAACAATTGGGGACGGGGCAAAATTGTTAAATTTTCTTAACATTTTTGCCCCGTCCCCAATTGTTAAATTTTCAAGAACGACGGCAATATTTGAATAAACTCTCTTTACAAGCCTGACGCCGATATTCGGCTGCAGAGCGCAAAAGCACCCCGTTTTTTTACGTATACGCTGAGGACAATATTCGGATGAAGAACAAGAAAAAGCCCCTGCCGGGAGGCGGAGCGTACATTGGCGTACGTGAGCATCCACGACGGGGGCTTTGACGCAGTATCACACAAAATGGCGGCGTTCAGAGTCCGAGGTATCGACAAATCTCCGCCAAACTCTCCGTAGGATTCGCCGCCTCTTCCAGGGAAAACGCGGCGGCAGGCTGCGCGCTGCTCTCCGTCTTGCTCTTTTTGGCGGTGAGGGCGGCTTCTCTGTCCTTGCGTTCCGCCGCTTGCAAGAGCTTTTCTCTCAGCTCCCGCACCTTGCTCTCGTCCTCCTCCGAAAGACGCGCCGTCTCCTCTTTGAACGCGAGTTCAGTTTCGTCCTCCGCGCCCTTCTTGTCCAGCGAAAAACTGCCGGCGAGGAATTTTTCCAGCTCCAGCTTGACGGAGACCGCGACGCTTTCCATATTGAGCGCGTCCTTGCCGAAGGAGTATCTCTCTTTGAGTTCCTCGTAGGCATTCGTCCACTTGGCGCGGAAAAGTTTGAGCCTTTCAAGCTCGGTGGCATAGCGCAATTTGATGTCGAGTTCCTTTTTCTCCGCCTGTTCGCCCGCCGCCATGAGCGCGGATTTGATCTGCTCCTCCTTGCCGCGGTAGACATCAAGCTCCTCGGAGAGCGCGTCGCACCTGGCTTGAAGGGCGCGGATGCGTTCCTTCTGTTCCAGCCCCGCCTTGTCCGCCTTTTCGCGCTCCGACTCGATGTACGCCTCCACCGACGGGATGTCGTAGCCCCTCCTCGTGACGGCGAAGCGGGGCGGGATCTTGTTCCTTTTTCTCATACGGTCTCCTCTTTTCGGGCGCGCCTCACGCGCCGCCCGTCGGACAAACATTATATCCTGCCCGCGCGCGTGAAAATGCGCCGACTGCGCCGGATCGGGACGAATTTTGCCGAAAGTCCGACCGCCCCGCCCCGAAACGAACAAGCGGGCGGAAAGAGGACGGGAATGCCGAGCCGTCGCACCGCACCGTGTGCGGATGAAGGTACGAGACGGGAACGTCAAGCGGGCTGAACACAGAAAACACGGTGAAAACGGAAATCGCGCATACAAAAACCCCGCGGAGACTTCCGCGGGGCTTGGCTTTGACAGCGTCAGTTCTGCGCTCTTTCGGCTAGCAGCTCCTGTTTGAGATCCCACAGTTTTTGGCTGAGGTCCACCTTGTAGTACTGCGTGTTGACCACGCGCTTGTATTCCGGGAAAAACTCCGCCTTGGACTCGTCGTGATGTCTGCCGATCTCCTCTAGGGTGGGCAGGTCGTAGACGAGTTCCCCGTCTTTTATGACATCCACAGGCAATTCCTTCACGGTGAAATCCTTGAAAGTGGTGCGCTTCCACGTCTGTTCGGGGTGGAACACGGTGAGGGGACGGGAGGTGTCTATGCTCTCGTCCGCAAGGCAGATGAGGTCTGCCGCCGCCATGCCGCCGCGATAGATGCGCACCGTCTTTTTGACGCCGGGATCGGTGGTCTTGTCGTGGCTGTCCGACACCTTGATCTTGGGCACGAGCTTCCCGTCCTCCTCCACGGCGCAGAGCTTGTACACTCCGCCGAGAGAGGCGTTGGAGAAGCTGGTGATGAGCTTGGTGCCTATGCCGTAAACGTCGATCTTGGCGTCCTGCGAATTGAGCGCGAGCAACACTTGCTCGTCGATGTCGTTGGAGGCGAAGATCTTGCAGTCCGCGTGTCCCGCCGCATCCAGCATCCTGCGCGCCTCGCGGCTGAGATAGGCAAGGTCTCCGCTGTCCAGCCTGATGCCCACGGGCTTGTGTCCCTCCGCTTTGAGACGGTCGAACACCTTTATCGCGTTGGGGACGCCGCTTTTCAGAGTGTCGTAGGTGTCCACGAGCAGGAGACAGTTGTCGGGATAGATCTCCGCATACGCCTCGAAGGCTTCGAGTTCGGTGGGGAAGGTCATCACCCAGCTGTGGGAATGCGTGCCCGCCACCGCGATGCCGAACATCTCTCCCGCAAGCACGTTGGAGGTGGAACGGCAGCCGCCGATGTACGCGGCACGCGCGCCGTAAGTGCCCGCATCCGGACCTTGCGCACGGCGCAGCCCGAACTCCAATATCTTCGCGTCCGTGCAGGCGGCGAGCCTCGCCGCCGTGGTGGCGATGAGCGTCTGGTGATTGACGATGGTGAGGAGCGCGGTCTCTATGATCTGCGCCTCAAAGACGGGCGCGGACACCGTGAGTATGGGTTCGGAAGGAAAGACGATCGTCCCCTCGGGTATGGCTTTGAGGTCTCCCGTGAAGCGGAAGGATCTCAGCCTTTCGAGGAAATTCTCGGGAAAGATGCCGAGAGACCTCAGATATTCGATGTCCTTCTCCTCAAAGCGCAGGTCTTTAAGATACTGCACCGCCTGTTCGAGTCCCGCCGCCACGGCGTAGGAATAGCCGCCGCTGCCGCGGTAGAAGAGGTCGAACACTGCCCTTTTCTCGCTCACTCCCTTTTGGAGATAGCCGTTCGCCATCGTGAGCTGATAGAGGTCGGTGAGCATGGTAAGGTTGCGTTCACCGGAAAGAGGCGAGATCATTTTTTCTCCTTCGCCGCCGCTCCGCGCGCCTTCTTGCGGCAATGTGCGGGGAGCTTCCACGACGTTTTCACTTTTTTGATGTAGTCCCCTTCGGCAAGTTCCGCCACGGGGATGTCCTCCGCCCCGTAGAACCAACGCGGGAATCTGCCGCCCTTTGCGAGGAGGCGGGTGACGAATTTATAGTTGGCGACATCGAAACGGCTGAGTTCGGTCACGTCGAGTTCGCCCGCGATGACCGCCGCATTGACGGTGCGGAAGCTCGAACGCGTGAGGCACACGAGCATATATGCCACCCCCAGCACGAGCGAGACGGGGACGACGATTATGCACGCCACCTGCGTGACAGGGACGGCGTCTATGCGCAGCGATTCCAGCCACGCTCTGCCCAGGAAATACCAGAAAAAGTAGCAGAAACCGAGGATGCCGGGGAAACGCTTGTTTTTGCGCCATATCGCGTAGAAGATGCACGCGCCGATGAAGTTCCACACCATCTCATAGAAGAAAGTGGCGGCGAACCACCCCGGCACTTTGGAAAAGACGAGGTCGTGATACTCCGGCTCCACCCCCTGCGGATCGTCTATCCACACCGCGAACGGGAATGTCTGTAGGCGCGGATCGGTGATGGGGATGCCGAACGCCTCCTGATTGACGAAATTGCCGAGTCTGCCTATGATCTGTCCCGTGAGCACGGGGACGACGATGAGATCGACTATGTTGCCGAAGTTGCACTTCTTGCGTTTGCGGAAGGCGAAGATGCCCGCGCCGATGAGACCGCCGACCAGCCCGCCTATGATGGTGATGCCGCCCTCCCATATGGCGATGACGTCCACGAAATCGTCCCAGCTCTCTATGGGGAAATAGACATCGGGACGCGCAAGGACATAGAACACGCGGCAGAAGATGACCGCGAGGGGTATCACCCACAGGAAAAGCTCTATGGCATCGTCGGAATCAAGGTTGATGCGCTTGCATTCCAAACAGACAATGACAAGCCCCGCGATCATGCCGATCACGATGATGATGCCGTACCATTCCACGGGCAGATCGCCGACATAGAAAGCGACTTTGTCTATCGCCGCCAGAAACTCCATCATTCCTCCCCGAAAACGACGCGGCACGCGCCCGACTCGCGTATGAAGAGTCTGAATACGTTATTTTTGCCGAACTCGGCGTTGAGAGCATCGTTTACGGCATTTGAACGGTCTTTTGCGACAAAAAGCAGGATAGTCCCCGCAAAGCCGCCGCCGTGTACGCGCCGCGCCAGCACGCCGTCCAGACCGGACGCAAAGGCGAGGGCGCGCTCTATGGAGCGGTCGCCGTGTTCGGACCAAAGGTTCTGCAACTTGTCCGCCGAGCTTTGCCCCGACGCGTTGACTTCTTTGAGGAACGCCGCCTCGTCGCCGTCCTCGACGGCTTTCAGCGCACGCTCCACGCGCAGGTTCTCCTCATAGAAATGCTCTGCTCTGAGCAACGCTCTTGCGGGGAGTTTGTCTCTCAGCGTCTCCTCCTCCGCATAGAACTTCTCGGCGGGGACGTCCCTTAACACCGTGCCGCCGAGGGCAGCCGCGACGGACTTCATCTCGGCGGGGATCGCCGCGTAATCGTCCGTGAGGTCACTGTGGTCGCCGCCCGTCGCCACGACGTAGATGTCGAGGTCGTCAAAGCCCCATTTCGCTCCCACCACTTCGGGGAGATCGAAACTGCGGAAATCTATCATATTCACGCCGCCCAGCGCGATCGCACTCTGATCCATAAGACCGCTGGGCTTGCCGAAATAGACGTTCTCGGCATACTGCGACGCCTTCGCCATGAATATGGGTGAAAGCGTGCCGCCGTTGTAATAGACATTGAATATCTCGGCAATGATAAGCTCGAAAGAGCTTGAAGACGAGACACCGCTCCCCTTGGGCACGCGGGAATCCATGCAGGCGGTGAAACCGCCCGTCGCCTTGCCCGCGCGTGCGAAATATGCCGCGACGCCCTTGATGAGCGCGACGGAAGTGCCTTCCTCCGAGGCTTTATAGGCGGTGTCGGAAAGGGAGATGCGCATCATGGGATAGTTCTCGGACTTCACTTCCACGATGCCGTCCTCGCGGGGGCTGACCGCCGCGAGCGTATCCACCGTGATGGCAGCCGCAAGCACCTTGCCCGCGTTGTGGTCGGTGTGGTTGCCCACGATCTCTATCCTGCCGGGAGAGGAGAAGAAATCCCTGCACTCGCTGCCGAAAACGGAAAGATGGTTCGCCGCGAGCTTGCCGAAACGGTGCGCGTTGGCGTCGGCGGCGTCGCCGTAAAGAGCATGCAGAACGCGCGTCGAGGGAGCATTCTTTTCAAATTTGTCCGTCGAAATCGTTGCCATTGTGCGGATCTCCATATATAATATAAACAGTTATTTTATGATAGCACAGCATTATCCCGTTTGCAAGGAAAATGCGGGTGTTGAGAGGTTTTATGTCTCCTCGCAAATCCTTTGAAGAGCTTGCAAAGATCAACATCGCCAATCTCGTAGACTACGCCGTGGACAAGCTGCATATGGATGCGGCGGACACCGTCTATGCCACCAATGCGCTGCTGGACCTTTTCGGTCTGACGGAGCCTTCCGACGCGCCCGTGGGCAAGTATGACTTCTACGAGACTCTCACCGCGCTCTCGGCATACGCGGTGCGCAAGGGGCTTTGCTCCGAGAGCGACCGTCTGCTTTTCGAGACGCGCATCATGGGCTTGCTCACTCCCCCGCCCTCCAAGGTCATCGAGACCTTCGACAACATCGCGGCGCAGAGCGGCAGCATGAAAGCCGCGGAGTGGCTGGGAGACCTCTCGGAAAGATCGGCGTATATCCGCCGTCCCGACATCGACCGCAACATACAATGGGAGTATGACAACCCCCGCGGCAAGATCGTCGTCACCATCAATCTCGCCAAGCCCGAAAAGACTCCAGAGGAAGTCAGGCGCGCCAAAGAGGCGAAAACGGGCTATCCCAAGTGCATGCTCTGCGCCGAGAACGTCGGCTTTGCGGGCAATGCGGCACATCCCGCGCGCCAAACCCTCCGCACCATCCCCTTTGAGCTTGACGGTGAGGAGTGGTTTATGCAATTCTCCCCCTACGTCTACTTCGAGCAGCATGTCATAGCCATATCCAAGGAACACCGTCCCATGAACGTCAACGCCGCGACATTCCGCCGCATGCTGGACTTTGTGGACCTCTTCCCCGGCTATTTCATCGGTTCCAACGCCGCTCTCCCCATCGTGGGCGGCTCCATACTCGCGCACGACCACTACCAGGGCGGCAAAAAGGTGTTGCCCATCTTCGAGTCCGGTGCAAGACGACGCTATACGATGAAGAATTTCCCCGACGTCAACGTCTCCATAGCCGAGTGGTATAACTCCGTGGTGAGGCTGGAGAGCAAAAACCGCGCGAGACTCGTCGAGGCGGCGGAGAAATTCCGCAGTGCGTGGGAGAGCTACTCCGACGAGGAGGCGAACGTCATCTGCCGCACCGAGAACGCAGACGGCACCTTCACTCCCCACAACGCCATCACTCCCACCGCCTGCTTCAACGACGACGGGGAATATCAGATCAATCTCATCCTGCGCAACAACCGCACGGACGAGAAACACCCCTACGGCATCTTCCACCCCGCTGAGGAACTGCACAACATCAAACAGGAAGCCATCGGCATCATCGAGGTGCAGGGGCTGTTCATCCTCCCCGGCAGACTGCAACGCGAGTGCGAGCAGATCAAAGACCTGCTCACGGGCAAGACTCCCCTGGACTTCAAAACCATCGCCGCGGAGGATCATCCCCTCAACAAACACCTCGGCATGATCGCCCAGCTCGTCGCGGACGGCGGCACGGAAATGTCCGAGTCCAAGGCGGAACGCGTCATCACCGACTACATCAACACCGCCTGTGAGAAGATCCTGGACACCACCGCCGTGTTCAAGAACACCGAGGACGGTCAAGCCCGCTTCGACAAATTCATCCGTAGCGTGGTCTGCTGACCTTGCAACACCACCACCCCAAAAACCGCCGCACCCCGGCGGTTTTTTGTTATAGAAACCCCCCGGATAGTCCGGGGGGTTTCTATAACAAACACGCGCGGAGCGGTTTCCCGCCCCGCGCCTTAATCACTTGATAACCCGCCGAACACCGTTCGGCGGACTATTTTCCCCGCCGAGTATCGGCGGGGAAACCGCTTATGAACAATTAGGAACTGGAGGCTTTGACGATGTTATTCGCCGAATAGTGCCCGAAGGTCTGAGCGCGATATTTGGATGCAGAACGCGAAAGCACCCCTTTTTCGGTGAGGCGCGTACTTAGGCGTACGTAACGAGCCGAAAAAGGGGTGCTGACAAAGTTCTGCGCCGATCTACCCCACGAGAAAAATCTAAGATTTTTCCCGCGGGGACCCCGAGCGCGTCAGACTTGTCTGAGGGCAATATTCGGATGAAGAACAAGGAAGAGCCGCGTCTCCCGGGCGCGCGGCGTACTTCTCGTACGTAAGCGGTCGGGGACGCGGCTCTGACGCAGTTATTCGCCGAATAGTGCCCTCAGACGGCGGTGCGGCCGCTGGTCAGGGCTGCCTTCACCAACATCACCACGCCGACGGCAAGGCTGATTGCGCCGATTGCGATGAAGATGCCTTCTACACCGCTGACGGCGTAGGCAACGATGAAGAGGATGCCGACAACGAGGGCGAGGAGGATGGTGAGGATGTAGAGGACTTTGGAGACCGCCGCCATGCCTTTGAAGCTCTTGAACCCCATGACGAACACGAGGACGGCAAAGAGGATGATGGCGATGCCGAGGATGAGGATCACGATGTCGGGAGCGAGAGCCGCCACAAGGATCAACGCGATGCCTATGAGCAACTCGATGATGCCCATGATCCAGTTTTTGTGGAAGAGTTCGAAGAGACCGAGGACGGTGGCGATGACGCCGATGGTCATCATTGCGATGGCGGCGACGCCGGCTTCCAGCCAGACGAAGAGCACGCCCATGACGATGAAGAGCAGGCACAGCATGACGCTGTTGTCAGTCACCTTGGCGGTGGATTGGATCTTTTTTGCCATTATATCACCTCTTAAACGCGGCGGCGATGCGCCGTTTTTTCGTAGTGTATTATATTATAAGCTAACTTTATTTTCAACCCCCGTCCGAAAATTATGCAAATTTTTCACGTTGAGAGGCTGTCTGGCATAGATCGGGCGGGAGCGGTGCAAGGCGGCATATAAAAACGGGCGTTCCGTTGCGGAATGCCCGTTTTGATGCGGTGTTGCTGCCGCGCTCACTCGCTGCGGAGGGCGACGGTGGGATCCTTCTTGGAGGCTATGCGGGAAGGTATGAAGCCCGCAAGCACCGAGAGCAATATGCTGATGAGGAACATGACGACGCACTGCCACCAACTCACCTGCATAAGCCCGGATATGCCGAGGACGGCGGCGAGGATGGCGCTGCCCGCGAACGAGATGGCGACGGCGACTATGATGCCTATCAAGCCGGAGTACGCGCCCAGAATGGCGGACTCGGCAATGAACACGCGCGAGATGTCCTTCTTTCTTGCGCCGAGGGAGCGCAGCACGCCGATCTCCTTTCTCCGTTCCAGCACGGATGTATAGATGATGATTGCGATCATGATGGTGGACACGATGAGGGAGATGGCGGCAAAGCCGACAAGCACCTGCGTGACCGTACTGCTCATCTGTTCCACGAAGTTCATCATGATGGCGAGCTGATCGGTATATTTGATGTTGTCTCCCGTCTCTTTGCCATAGCCGCTCAAAAATTCTTCGATCACGGCTTTATTGTCAAAAGACGTCGGATATATCTTTATGGACTGCGGCGTACTCTTGTCCGCTATGCCGAGCGCGCGCATGACCTCGATGTGCATGTCGTATGATTTGATCAGCGTACCGCGCGCAAGCCTGGTTATAGTTTCACTCACTGTTTTCTTGCCGTCAAGATATGTGTAGCTGAGCGAGAAATTAGGATCTTTATGATCGTCATCTTCGTTGAAGCCCGCGACCGAGTTGTACGGCTTGAAAAGAGAAGGGTCTTTTTCGAGATCCTCAGCGGTGACATCGGGGTTCGCCGCATTGAATGCGTCGAGCTGCGCCTCGACGATGTCACTCGACTCCGCCTTATCCATGAGCAGATCCATGAGACCGGAGCGATAGCCGACGACGCCGTTGATGGATGTCACGCTCACGCTGCGCCTGGGGCGTATGACACCGGAAACGGTGACCTTGATAGGATCGGCGGAATCGATCGTCTCCTTGTCCAACATGTTCTGCGGATAATAATCAACGCCGCTGTCCGTCTGATAATAATAATCGGCATTGGTCAGGATGTAATACTCTTTTCCGATGACCTGCGTATCAATGTCTATCGGTTCATACAGTGAGCCTCCGCCCGTCAAGATCCCGAGCAACTCGCTTGTGGAACGCAAGCCGAGCATGAACAACGTGAAATCGGGGATCTGGTTGTATTCATCGACCACGATCACCACTTCGCGGTCGTTCTGCGGCCAACGCGAATTTTCGCCGACCAGTTCATATTGTTGCTCGAGCAAATGGGTGTCGGGAGACATCTCGTCCCATGTCTGCGCGGTGCTCGCGGCAAACTGCTTGATCTGCTCGGTCGCTCCCGGAGCAAGCACGAGATCGATGGCATTCTGGAAATCATCCAGGACATCTCCCATGAGGTCCGTAAAAGGATATATCTTCATATATTCGTCGCCACCGTTGCCTGCGTCGGCGAATATGTTCATGTCTATCCCGTATTGATATTTAACGACGCCTACGCCATCCAACTGGGACTTGTTCGTCTCGATGTAGTTGCGTATGCTCTTCAGATCATTCGTGCCGAAGATGGCGTCCTTGTTGTGGATGAGATTGCCGAGCATGTTGCCCACGACGATCTCCCCGCTGTCGGGATATTCCGGATTGGTGTTCGTCGCGCCCATGACCTTTTCCATGAGCGCGCTGAGGCTCATATCCTGCTCGTTGATGGTGATGGGATATTGCGAGAGAGCGTTTTCTTCAAGCCCCGCGATGTACGCGCCCACGCCGTTGGAGAGGGCGAGGACGACCACGATGCCGATGATGCCGATGCTGCCCGCAATGGAAGTGAGCAGAGTGCGCCCCTTCTTGCTGAGCAGGTTGGTCCAGGAAAGATTGACCGCCGTCGCAACGGACATATAGGACTTCTCGCGCTTGCGGAAGGCGCGGATCCTGTCCCCTATCCTCTTGAAGATGTTGCGCTTCTTTGCGGGAGCGGCGGGAGAAGAAGAGGTCTCGCCCTCCTGCCCGTTCTCGCTCAAAACGGCGGTTGATGCGTCTGTTCCCGCTATTTCAACACCCTCCTCGGTGAAAATACGCTTTTCCGCAACGCCGTTCTCCTCCGCACTTTCGGGGGCGGTCGGCGCGGTTTCGTCCACGGCGTCGGAGATGCGGGCAAGGTCCTCTGCCGCAGCCTCCGCCTCGGAGTCATAGGGCATGGTGTCGCCCACGATCTCGCCGTCCTTAAGATTTATGATGCGGGTGCTGTACTCCTCCGCAAGCTGTCCGTTGTGCGTGACCATGACGACAAGTCTGTCACGCGCCACCTCTTTCAGCAGTTCCATGACCTGCACGCCGGACTCGCTGTCCAGCGCGCCCGTAGGCTCGTCCGCGAGGATGATGTCGGGATCGTTGACAAGGGCGCGGGCGATGGCGACGCGCTGCATCTGTCCGCCGGACATCTGGTTGGGTTTCTTTTTCGCCTGTTTCTCAAGCCCCACCTTTCTCAACGCCTCCATGGCGCGCTCTCTGCCCTCCTCCTTGGAGATGCCAGCGAGCGTCAGGCTGAGCTGGACGTTTTTCAGGACGTTCATATGGGGGATGAGGTTGTAGCTCTGAAAGACGAAGCCTATCCTGCGGTTGCGGTAGGTGTCCCAATCCTCGTCGCGGTAGCGGGTGGTGGAGACGCCGTCCACTTGGATGTCGCCGCTCGTATAGCGGTCCAAGCCGCCCACGATGTTGAGGAGTGTGGTCTTGCCGCAGCCGGAAGGTCCGAGGATGGAGACGAATTCGCTCTTTCTGAACTCCACGGACACGCCGCGGAGAGCGAACACGCTCTCCTCTTCCGTCTTATACTCTTTGGTTATATCAACGAGTTTAAGCATAGTTCTCCTTACTTTACGCGCACGCCGTGCGCACTTATCTTAGAGTTTAATTTACTTATATAAACGTCGTTAGACGCACATTATATTAACACAACACGTGTCGTTTGGCTATCAAAACGAGGGGTGTTTGCGAAAATTAGCGATGCTCCGTCCGCTTTTTTACAACTTTGTGACAACTAAATGACATATTCCATGTTAGACTTAAATCAAGATGAAAAGGGAAACCGCGCGGCGATGCGGGCACGCGCCATACGGGACGGAGCCGTCCCGGTCCAAAAAAAAGAGGGATAACGGTGAACAATGGAATACGCATATGCGGTATTTGAACTGCTGGCAGGTCTCGGCGCCTTCCTCATAGGCGTCAAACTGCTCTCCGACAACATGGAGAAGCTGGCGACGGGCAAGATGCGCTCGCTTTTCCACCGCGCTTCGGGCAAGGTCACTCTGCCGGAAGGCGCGACGCGCAAGGAGAAATTCCGCGCCAAGACAAAGGAGTGGTCCTCCAACCTCGTAGGCGTGGGCATAGGCACTGCCGTCACGGCGGTGATCCAAAGCTCCTCGCTCACGACGGTCATGGTGGTCGGTCTCGTCAACGCGGGAGTCATGACTCTCACGCAGGCGACCACCATCACCATGGGCGCGAACATCGGCACCACCATCACGGCGCAGATAGCGGCGCTCTCCGCATTCGACTTCGCCGTATTCGCGATGGGACTGACGGGTATAGGCATACTCGTCGCATACGCCACCAAGAAGGAAAAGGTGCAGACGGTATGCTACGCCGTGGCGGGACTTGGACTGGTGTTCGTAGGTCTGGACGTCATGGACGCCTCCATGGACTTCTTCCAGGAAAGCCAGGTCATAGTCGATCTGTTCGCCAGCATAACCAACCCGTTCCTGCTCTTCTTCCTGGGCATAGCGATCACGGCGATAATCCAGAGTTCCTCCGCTCTCACGGTCATCCTCATAGCCATGGCGGAAAGCGGCATACTCATCGGCGGAGGCGGCAACGCGGTGCTTTACGTCGTGCTCGGCACCAACATCGGCACCTGCGTCACCGCGCTGCTCTCGTCAATCGGCACCAACATCAACGCAAAGCGCGCCGCGGTGATACACCTGCTCTTCAACGTCATCGGCTCCATCATATTCTTCATCATAATGATATGCTGGCCGGAGATGAACGCAAACACGTTCGAGGCGTGGTTCCCCAACAATCCCGGCACGCAGATTGCGATGTTCCACACATTCTTCAACGTCATCAGCACCATCCTCTTCCTGCCCTTCACCAACGGACTTGTCAAGCTCTCCGAGCTGCTCGTCCGTCCCGGCAAGAAAAAGAAAGCGGACGCGGAAGAGACCTCTTCGAGGCTGGACAAGCGTCTGCTCCCCACCCCCGCTCTCGCGGTGGACAGCGCGACTCAGGAGGCAGCCGCTGCCCTCGAAAAAGCCGTGCTCAGCCTGAAAACGGCGGTGGAAGGCTTCATAGAACAGGACACCGCCCGTACGGAAAAAGTGACGACTATGAACTCCGAAGTGGACGAGTGCATAGGCAGGATAGACGCCTATCTCGTGCAGGTCTCCGCCTACGACGCCACTTTGGAGACGGAAAAGCGCATCGCCGCGCTGCACTCCTGCCTCGGCGACATCCACCGTGTGGGCGAACTCGCCGAGAACGTCACCAAGTACACCCGCCGCACCGAGAAGGACAACCTCTACTTCTCCCCCAAGGTCAAGGACGACGTGAGAGAGATGTACGAACTGTTGGAAAAGATGTCCGAAAAGGCGGGCGAACTGATGACTTCGGGCGCGACGGACGACCTCAACGCCATAGACGAGCTGGAAAACGAAGTGGACGCCAAGCGCAAACGCCTCATCAAGGAACACGTGGCGAGGCTGGGAAGCGGCGAGTGCCGCCCCGAAAGCAGCGGCGTGTTCGTCAACCTGGTCTGCAATCTGGAACGTGTGGGCGACCACCTCAACTATATAGCACACTCTTCCGACGCCAACTGACGGAGACTTTATGGAAAGGACGGTTTACCTTCTCGAAGACGACGACGGCATCTGCGACCTCGTGAAATGCACCCTGCAACTGAGCGGCATAGAGTGCCGCACCTTCGGCACGGTGCGCGCTTTTGAGGACGCCGTCGCGCTGGAGCTGCCCGCCATAGCCGTCCTGGACATCATGCTCCCCGACGGCAACGGGCTGGACGTGCTGGCACGGCTGAAAGCGCGGCGCGGAGACGTATATTGCATCATGCTCTCCGCCCTCGGCAAGGAGTCCGACAAGGTGACGGGGCTGAACCTCGGCGCGGACGATTACATCGCAAAACCCTTCGGCATCCTGGAATTTTCCGCCAAGATAGCCGCCGTGTTCCGCAGGCTAAAACAGCGTCCCGCCATCCTCACCGTGGGCGACGTGGTGATGGACTGCGAGAAGATGACGGTCACCCTCGCGGGCAGGGATGTCTCCCTCTCCGGCAAGGAATTCAAACTGTTGCAATACTCCCTCGAAAACCCCGACAAAGTGCTGACCAGAGACGAATTGCTCACCAATGTCTGGGGCTACGAGGGCGGCGAAACACGCACGATAGACAACTATGTCAGCCACCTTCGCAAGCTCGGTTTCAACTACGAGACCGTGTTCGGGGTGGGCTACAAATTCAAGGCGTGATGAGAAAGCGCATACTTCTCGCCTCCCTCATCATCACTCTGGTGGGTTTCGCGCTCTACTCCGTCGTGAGCGCGTCTCTTTCCTACCGCTCCCTCCTGGACAACACCCGCGGGATAGTCTCGGCGCAGATCAACGCTCTGGACGAGGAGCGCGTAGGGGACGGCGGCGCGGACGCCGCTCTCGCACTCTCCGCGGAACTCGGCGGGATGCGTGTCACCTTCATGGACGGCGAGGGCTATGTGACGGGAGACAGCTTCGGCGTGCAGGCGGGCGAATACCGCGGCGACAGAGGCGAGGTGCAGGCGGCGTTGCAGGGGCGGGAAGGCTCTTCCACCCGCCACTCCGATACCACGGGCGAGGATATGCTCTACGTCTGCGTGCGGCTGGGGGACGGGCTGGTGCGGCTGGGCACTCACACCTCTACACAATGGGACGCCATAGTGGACACTCTGCCCACGCTGGCGTGGTTTTTGGTGCTGGACGTCTTTGTCTGCCTCATCTTCTCCTACATCGCCACCAACTACGCCCTGAAACCCGTGGAGGAACTCGCCAAACAGTCCCGCGGGAGTACGCTTCTTTCCACCAAATACCGCGAGCTTTACCCCATCACCGATATCCTCAACCGCAAGAACGAGGAGATCCGCACCCAGCTGCGCCTCATAGACGAGGAGGGTGAACGCGTGCGCCGCGCGCAGGAATCCAAAAATGAGTTCATCTCCAACATCTCCCACGAGATGAACACCCCTCTCACCAGCATAAAGGGCTTTGCGGAACTGCTGGAACACGGCGACCTCGACGAGGAGACCAAGCAAAAGGCGTACCGCATCATCAAGTCTCAGGCGGACAGGCTCTCCGACCTCATCGCCAGCATCATCAATTTCAACGAACTCGACAACGACGAACTCCCCTGCTTCGATTGCGACGTCGCCCTCGCCGCGCGCGAGACGGCGGAATCCCTCCGTGCGGACATCGAAAGCCGCGGCCTCACTCTCACCGTGCACGCGGACGAACCCCTCATCGTCCCCACTCGCCCCGAACGCCTTGCCGAGATCTTCGGCAACCTCATCCGCAACGCTACCAAATACAACAAAGAGAACGGCTCGATCACCGTCACCGTCAAAGGGGGCAAATCCCCCTATGCGGAAGTGTCGGACACGGGCATCGGCATCTCGGAAGAGAATATGAAACGCGTTTTCGCCCGCTTTTTCACGGTGGACAAATCCCACAACGGCAAACACGGCGGCTTCGGGCTGGGACTCGCCGTCGTCAAAAAACTCTGCGACCGCGCAGGTTGGCGACTCACCGTCCGAAGCACCCTCGGCGAAGGCACGACATTCCGCATTGAGTTTTAATCTAACGCGCGGAATAATTACACTTGCTCGAAGTGTGCATCGTGTTCGGAGACGATTCTCTCGCGCAAGTTTAATTTCCATATTCCGCTACTTTATGAAGCAGAAACGCCCGATGAACGGGCGTTTTTGCTATATCGGAGTGCTTGCGGCACTTGATGGAT
This sequence comes from uncultured Clostridia bacterium, assembly GCA_944358385.1. GTDB lineage: Bacteria > Bacillota > Clostridia > Christensenellales > CAG-917 > Limadaptatus. The sequence goes on along the minus strand of CALVQW010000002.1, from coordinate 85,234 downwards.
CTCGTACGATAGCGTTCACTCCACCGTGATCGTCCAGATGAGTTCGTAGGTGGCGAGGGGGGACAGCTCGAACATATCCCGCTTGGTGGCAAGGTCGTCCACCTTGCCGTCGTAGGCGGGAAGTGATGTCCACGGCTCTATGCACACATACGGGGCTTCCTTCTTGGGGGCGTGCCAGATGCCGAGATATTTCATCGCATCGGGGACTTCCACCGTCACGCTGTGGTCGGAGACGTCGCTTTTCAACGTCACTTTGCGGGACGCTCCCGAAAGCACCACCGCGTCGCGGTCGAAAAGATCGTGTCTGAGACGAAGGATCTTGCCTTCCTCGAGGGGGAACGGCTCGGTCTCCTCGGTGGTGAGGCAGGCGTCCGAGAAGATGATGTGCGTAGGCTCGCATTCCGGACAGAACTCCAAATGCCAATCCTCAAACTTCCCTTCTCCCGCAAGCGGCACATTGAAACCGGGGTGTCCGCCGAGCGCGAAGGGCATGCTGTCCTCGGTATGGTTGATGACGCTGATCGCCATCTTCACCGTGCTGCCCTCCAAAGAGTAGCAGATGTGATACTCAAAGTCGAAAGGATACATTTTCAGCGTCCTCTCGTCCGAGCGCAGACCGAAATCTATCCTGTCGCGCGCGAGCGGCGTGGCGTCCAGCACGCTTTTCCTCACAAAACCGTGCAGGTTCATCTCGTAGGTCTCGCCCTCATAGGTGTACTTCCCGTCCGCGAGCCTGCCGCATATGGGGAAGAGATTGTATGCCCTGCCGCCCCAGAATGCGGGGTCTCCCTGCCACAGGAATTCCGTGCCGTCCTTTTTGGACTTGACGGACATCAGCTCCGCACCCATGTCGGAAATGACGACTTCGATCTGATCGTTGGAAATGGTGTAATTCATAGTCCTCCTTATCACGACGGCGGCGCGACCGCCGTCCGCCCTCACGGGCAAGATATGCACGGAGACTCCCCTCCGTCATCACCATTATACCCTACAAACGAAAATAGTTCAATAGTAAATTTTTCAAACCCTCCGCGGCTTAAAAAAGTGCGTTGTGCTCGGAGAGTGTAAAATAAGCCGACGTCCTCTGACAGGGGAGTTATTGCCCCCCCCCTCATTATACCCCACAAAATCACCGTAGGTGATGTTTGCGGGGACTCCGACTTGCCGCGACTTTCAAGCGCGGGCGCAAAACGCCCGCGGTGAAAGTTTGGCTTTGCGGCGCGTAGTTCCGTATCCGAAAGAGAGAGGTCGTACTCAAATACGCTCGCTCGGAGTGTTCGTTAGTATCTTCGAAAGGGTGTACGTTAGAACGTCTCCGAAAGAGAGACGTCGTACTCAAATACGCTCTATCAAAGTGTGCGTCACAAGTGTACCCCACCCGCTCCATGGCGGTGTCGCTTGAAACAAGCGGATCACCTCATAGGCGCGGGAAGGGAGCGCAGAAGGTGTTTCCGCTCCTCCGGGACGCGGAAACTTTCAACGGATTTGCGCACGGCTTTGAGGTGAACGTCGCGCGGAAGAACTCCCCTCTCGAAGTAGGGCAAGGTCTCGTCCCACCTCTTTATGAGCGCGTCGCAGAAAAACCACGCAGCCGCCATATCGAGATAATAGCTGCCGGAGACCGCCGCCGCCCTCTCCAAAATGTCGGGAGTGAAAGCGTTGTCCAGAAAATACATCCTAAGACAATTCAGTCCGAAACGCGCGGTGTAAAGGTGCGGGCTTCCCGTACACTCATATGCAAACTCGCGCACACGATCGCAGTGCGCCGCTTTGCCGAAGGCTTTGGGCGCGAGCGCGTCGCACACCGCCCAATTGTCGACATATGGCAGGAAGCACGCGACTTCCCGCTCCGCCTCGTCAAAGTCCCTTATGCCGCAGAGGATGACGGAGTGCAGGAGGTTCTCATCATAAGTCCCATGCGGGAGCGCGGCGACGAACGCCCGTTTTTCCCCTTCCGTCATGCCTTTTGCCAAGGCGCGGAGCGCGGGCATACGCACCCCCATCACCCTCTCGGGCGGGACGCCGGGGATGAGCCGTAAATGAAAAACGCGATAGTCCGCGTCGGCAAGTCTTTCCAGCTCCTTCCTCACGTCCATATCACGCCTCTCCGCAAAATGACGGGTTCAACCCGCGATATCGTCCTCTTTATCTTCCTTTTGCGGCAGTTGCTCCGCATTATCGGCAGCGGCGAGAGACCGCTCCGCATTCTCGCGCGCCGCCGCGCGTTCCATCCTCAGCCTGTCCGCTTCCAGCCTGCGTTCGACACGTCTGCGTTCCGCCTCGCGCGCCGCCTTCTCCTCCGCCTTCTGCTGCAATTTCTCGAAGTTGACGATAAGGTACATCGTGCATGCGAAAAGCACGACGATGAACGCGCCAAGCCCGACCATGACTCCGCCGGATGCCATATCGTTGTCCGTGACCAGCAGATATATCCCGCCAGCGAGCAGCGCAAGCCCGATGACGAGACACACCACCGCAAGGACGGTGTTGCCCTTTTTGTTGATCTTTTGTCTCATTCGTTCTCTTCCCCGATGAGTTTTGCAACGAGGGCGGAGACTCCTTCGCTCACGTCACGGTATGCGGCATCGAAATCCCCTGTCTCCCACGGATCCGCGATGTCGTGCGGCGACGGAGTGAAATCCGCCAGCGCGCATATCTTTCCCGCCGCATCTTCCCCAAGAATGCGGCGCATTGCTCTCACATTGCGTCCGTCCATGCCGACGAACAGATCGTACCTGCAAGCGTCCTCGGCACGGAGCAGCACGGATCGCCGTGCGGGACACCCGATGCCGTGTGCTTCGAGCACGCGCACCGTCCCTTCGTGGACGGGACGTCCCTCCTCGCACGCCGTAGCCGCGCTCGCCACTTCGAACGCATCCTCCGCGCCCGCTCTTTTGACCGCCTCGCGGAACAACACTTCCGCCATTGGCGAGCGGCATATGTTGCCGAAACAGACGAACATCACGCGGAAAACTCTTCCCTGCCGCGCCCTCATTTGAGGTAGACCGCGACTTCGGACTCTTCCTTCCTCTTTTTGGGACGGGGCTTATCCGTGGCGGGCACGCCGAGTGCGATGACCAGCTCCACCTTGCGTTTGTCCCTTTTCCCAAGCCCTATACACTCCTTCACCGCGCTCTCGGTGAACATGCCGAGTATGCAGGAGCCGATGCCTCTCTCCGTGGCGGCGAGGACGATGTTCTCCACCGCAAGCCCGATGTCTATGGCGGAAAATTCTCTGCCGAACAACACCTGCCCTACTCTCTCGGAGTAGTTGGGTTTCTCCCTGAAAACCACGATGAACGCGCTCGCTTTCGCCGCGAATTTGTTGTTGCCGGCGATCTGTGAGGCAAGGCGCATCTTCTCCATGCGTTCGCCGCCGCTGCCCACCACATAGAATTTCCATGGCTGTGAATTGCATGCGGAAGGCGCGAGCCTGCCCGCTTCGACTATCTCGCGCAACGCCGCATCGCTCACAGGCTCGCCCGTGAAATTGCGGCAGCTCTCGCGCTTTCTGACCAATTCGAGAAGATCCATAATACTCCGATGCGGCGCGCATGTACGCGCCGAGTTAAGATGATTGTAACTTAGATTTCAACAAAAGTCAACGACAGCGGGGAAATGAAAATATATTGTACTTTTCACTATTACCTATCCCGCACATGGTCGATGCGTAAAGGATCGGTTTCCGCCGATCCCTCCGATGCGCAGTCCATCCTGCGCCGACACACACTTTTGCCGCATCGCACGTTCGATATCACTAAAACGCGCGATTAAACTTTCCGCATCGCACTGTCGCTGACGCTCAAACGCACGGTCGATGTCGCTCAAACACGCGCGGTCGATGTCACTCACACGCGAGTTTTAAGGCAAGTCAGCACTCAAAGACGAAGGAGAGAGGTCCGTCCTGCTCCTGCTCTATGAACATATGCGCGCCGAACACTCCCGTCGCCACGGTCACGCCCTCCTCTCTCACTTTTGCGATGACGCGCTCGTAAAGCTCTTTTGCACGGTCGGGATCCTCCGCACCGCCGAAGTCGGGGCGGTTGCCGTGTCCTCTGCCCAGCTTTCCCGCAAGCGAGAACTGCGAGACGAGCAATATCTCCCCGCCCGCGTCAAGGATGCTGCGGTTCATCTTGCCGTTTTCGTCGCGGAATACCCTGAGTCTCACTAGTTTGCGGGCGAAATAGTCCGCCTGTTCCTCGGTGTCGCCGCGGCACACCGCGAGAAACACGGTGAGTCCGCTCTTTATCTCCCCTTTCACCTCGCCGTCCACGGACAGCACGGAACGGAAGGTGCGCTGTATGACCGCTCTCATATCCTCTCCTCCCCGCCCTCACGGGACGCGCCCTCCCTCCTTGCTGGCGGCGCGCCGAGAAAACGGTAAAACCTGCATTCCAGCTCCGAGTTGTAAAGCACCCTCACCTTGTCGGCGCGTCTGCCGAAATCCCTCTCGAATGAGGGACACGAGGTGATGACATACGCGCTCCACTCCTCCATGGCGCGGAACGCTCTGCCGAAATCCGCATACAACGCGGCAAGTTCCCTCCCCTTCATCAGCCTCTCGCCGTAAGGGGGATTGGTGACGATGACGCCGTGCGCGAACCGCGAGGACATCTCCCGCGCGTCCTGCACCTGAAAATGTATATGTTCCGCCATCCCGGCACGTGCGGCGTGTTCGCGGGCGAGTTTGACCGCATCCGGCGAGATGTCCCCTCCTCGGATGCGCAGTCTGACGTCACGGAGGACGAGTTCCTCCGCCTCCGCCCTCACACCGTCCGCCACGCGGGGCGCGAAGGAAAAATCCTCGAAGGCGAACTTCCTGCCCATGCCGGGCGCGGTGCGCGTGCCGAGAAGCGCAGCCTCCACCGCTATCGTCCCCGAACCGCAGAAGGGATCCAGAAAAGGGCGATCCCCCTTCCACACCGAGAGCAGGAGCATCGCCGCCGCCAAAGTCTCGCGTATGGGAGCCTCGCCCAGCTTGACGCGGTAGCCGCGCTTGTGCAGCCCCGCGCCCGAAGTGTCCAGAGTGACGGACGCGACGTCATCGCTCATGCTCACTTCGATGTCATATCTCTCCCCGCTCTCGGACATCCTCTTCACCCCGTACTCGGCGGCAAACTCGTCTGCGATCGCCTTCTTGGTGATGCGCTGGATGTCCCTTAACGAAAAGAGCGCGCCTGAAAAACTCTTTGCATTCACGCTCACTGCGGCGTCCACGGGGAAGATCTCCCTCACGGGCAGGGCGCGGATGCCCTCGTAAAGCTCGTCGAAAGTGCGGGCGGGGAACTCGGCAAGCACCACACGCACCCGTCCCGCCGTGCGCAGAAAGACGTTGGCGCGCGCAACATCTCGCATATCCCCCGCAAAGTCCACTCTCCCCCTCTCCGCACCGCCGGGAGCATAGCCGAGGGAGACAAGCTCCCTTTTCAGCACCGCTTCCGTGCCGCTTGCAGCGGAGACGCGGATCTTCATCCCGCCGTCGAAAAAGCTCATCCCTTCCCCTCCGTGTCCGAGGAGAGTATCGCCCTGATGACGTGTCCCGCCATCTGCAGCCCCGCGACGGCAGGGACATAGGAGATGCTGGCGGGCGTCCGTCCCTCTCCCGTGTGCGGCTTTTCAAGGGAAAAGAGCGCGTCCACGCCCCTCTCTATTCCCCTCTCTCTCAGCCCCTTGCGCACCGCTCTGGCAAGCGGACACACGGAAGTCTCGGAAATGTCTTTAATGACAAAATCGGCACTTAATTTATTGCCTGTGCCCATTGAACTCACGATGTTGACATTTTGCGCCTTTGCGCGGCAGATGAGTTCCACCTTAGCGGCGACTGTGTCCACCGCGTCGATCACCCAATCGTAGCGGGAAAGATCCACCTCGTCCGCGGTGGCGGGGAGATAGAAAAGGTCATAGGTCTCCACCACGCATCCTGGGTTGACGGAAAGCACTCTCTCCTTCCCCGCCTGCGTCTTTTTCATCCCCACCGTCCGGGTGGTGGCAAGGATCTGACGGTTGAGGTTGCTCTCCTCCACGACGTCGCCATCCAGCAGCCCCAGTCTGCCCACTCCCGCGCGTGCGAGAGCTTCGAGGGCGTAGCCGCCCACGCCGCCGAGACCGCACACCAACACCGCCGCGCTTTCCAGCGCGCGGGTGCCGTCGTGACCTATGAGAGCCTCCGTGCGAGTGCCGAATTTTTCTTGCATCATACCTCCGCCGCCCCACGGGACACACCCCGCGGGAAGCCGCTCTTTTCCCCGCTCTCCCCTCCCTTCCGTCCGCACCGGACGTCCGAAAAAAGGGACACGGTTTAATGTGATTTTAACATCAAAAGCGCACCTTTTCAAGCGTAGCTCGACACGGGACGGAAAAGTTGTATTTTTCTTTAATCATACCTCCGCGTCATTGACATCGGGGGCGCGCGCAAGTATAATGTTATTGATTATAAATTTATAGTCCATACCGTTTCGATGCGGAATTTTCGGGGGTGGCGGCGCAAGGTGCGCCCGTAAGGTGGTATGCTTAAACTAGTCAACATCATCAAGGACTACCGCATGGCGGATTCCGTCGTGCATGCAGTGAGAGGTGTAGACCTCAATTTCCGCAAGAGCGAGTTCGTCTCCATCCTCGGACCGTCCGGCTGCGGCAAGACCACCCTGCTCAACATCATAGGCGGGCTGGACCAATACACCGACGGCGACCTCATCATCAACGACAAGTCCACCAAGGAATTCAAGTCCCGTGATTGGGACGCCTACCGCAACCGTTCCATCGGTTTCATTTTCCAGAGCTACAACCTCATCCCCCACCTCAACGTCCTGCAAAACGTGGAGCTTGCGCTCACCATTTCCGGCGTTTCCCGCAAGAAAAAGAGGAAAATGGCGGTCGCCGCGCTCGAACGCGTGGGGCTGGGCAATCAGCTCAAAAAGAAGCCCAATCAGATGTCGGGCGGTCAGATGCAGCGCGTCGCCATCGCCCGCGCCATAGTCAACAATCCGGAGATCATCCTCGCGGACGAGCCTACGGGCGCGCTGGACACCAAGACTTCGGAGCAGGTCATGGACCTCTTGCAGGAGATCGCTGATGACAGGCTGGTCATCATGGTCACCCACAATCCGGAGCTTGCGCAGCGTTACTCCACCCGCATAATCGAGCTTATGGACGGCGAAGTGATCGCCGACTCCAACCCCTACGACGGCATGCCCACCATCCTCACTCCCGTCTCCGCCATGGAGGACGAGGGAGTGACTCCCATAGAGGAGTTCATCGCGCACAGCGACGACGCCGCGAACGCGGAGGAAGCTCCCGCCGAGATAGCCGCCGCCACCGCCACCACCGAGGATGCGGAAAAGGCAACGGGAGCCGACGCGGAGGAGGCTGCGAAGGACGCCGCGGATACATCCGCCGAAGGCGGCTCCGGGAAGGCAGAGGAGGCGGACGAGAGGTTCGTCGCCAGCGTCACTCCCGAAAAGCCCGTGCAAGTGAGAAAGCGCAGCGGCAAACCCAAACGCGAGAAGAAGGAGCGCACCTCGATGTCCTTCTTCACCGCGCTCGGCATCTCCGCGCGCAACCTCATCGCCAAGCGCACGAGGACCTTCCTCACGGCATTCGCGGGCAGCATCGGCATCATCGGCATCGCGCTCGTTCTCTCTCTTTCCAACGGTTTCGACCTTTATATGGGCAGTCTTGAGGAGAGCATCCTTTCCAGCATGCCTCTCACCATCAACTCCATGGCACTCGACATCGACATCGACTCTCTCATGAACATGGAGTTCGAGCAGGGCGAAGGCGAACAGTATCCCGACACCGACTACGTCACCCCCTACTCTCCCACGGGCATGATGGGGCTTGAAGGCATCTCCTTCGGTCTCAACGTCCTCACGGACGAGTATATGGAATATGTCCAGGGCATCACGACGGCACTGCCCGGCACTCTGAACGCGGTGCGGTACGCCTATGGCATAAATATGCCCATAATGTTAAAGACGGGTGACTCCGACGACTACACCATCTACGAGAACGAGGGCAACATCATGAGCGATGCCATGTCCTCTGTGGGCATGTCCACCAATCCCGTCGGCTGGCAGCAACTACTGTGGGACGACTTCATGCTCTCGCAGTTCGACGTGCTCGCGGGCGGCTATCCCGGCACGGATGCCGCAAATTCCACTCTCGGCGCGTCCTACGAGGACGGCGCGAACTACAACGGCAACAAGGCGCACTCCGCCGTGCTGGTCATCAACTCCTACAACATGATCGACTACTCCATTCTGGAAGCCCTCGGCATGGAGCTGGAAAAGGATGCGGACGGCAACTATCTCCCCGTGGATTTCAGCGAGATCATCGGCAAGGAGATCAGCGTCATCACCAACGACAACTTCTACTCCATCCCGGACGACGCTTACAAGACCGATGCGGACGGCAGCTATGTGATGGAGGACGGCAACCGCGTGTTCGACGAGAACAAAGTGTTGGAGAACGGCAGCTTCAACGCCACGATGCGTGCGTCCAAGAATAAGGACGCTTCAAGCTATGACGCAGAGAAAAACATCTCCGTCAAGATCGTGGGCGTGCTGCGCGCGAAGAGCACCGTGCTCACTCCCCTGCTCCAGACGGGCGTCGCCTACACCGAGGACCTCGTCCAACTCTTCCTCTCCGACTCCATGGACAGCGAGATCGTCCGCTATCAAAAGCAGTTCTCCGGCTATGACGTCCTGCAAGGCGACAAGTTCTCCTTCGACTTCTCGGACATCGTCACCATACTTGAAACGATCGGCATGAGCGAGGCGGATGTCATCAAGGAACTCACGGATATGCTCTTCGATCCCGACAAGCTCCCCGATGATGCACAAGGGATCATATCGGAGATGATAAAAGATCTTACCGACGAGGAAAAGGCGGATGTCCGCGCCTGCAAGACTTTCAGCGAACTCTTAAAGACCATAGAGAAACAAGGATGGAAGATCATGGGCATCACGATCTCCGAGTCCTCCATCAGGTCCCTTCTTTCCAACCCGATAACCAGCGGGATGATCGACGACATGATCGACGGTATGCTCGGCGATTTTGCGGGCGGCTTCTCCATCAGCACGTCCTCCATCCTTTCGCTCATCGACTCCGCCTATGAGGATCAGCTCAAAGCCCTCGGCGGCAGCGATACCCCCATCGGCGCGTACATCTATCCCACTTCCTTTGAGGCGAAGGACGAGATCTGCGCCTACCTCGACGCCTGGAACAACGATAACCCCGGCATGGCGGTCTCATATATGGACAACGCCGGCACCATCTCCGACCTGCTTGCGCAGGTGGTGGACATCGTGTCCTACATACTCATCGCCTTCTCCGCCATCTCCCTCGTGGTGTCCAGCGTCATGATCGCCATCATCACCTACGTCTCCGTCCTGGAACGCACCACCGAGATAGGCGTCCTGCGCTCCATAGGCGCGAGAAAGCTGGACATCAGCAACCTCTTCAATGCCGAGACCGCGATAATCGGCGCGTCAGCGGGCATCCTGGGCGTGTTCCTCGCGTGGATCATAGACTTCCCCATCAACGCGTGGATAGCCTCCCTCGCGCCGCAAGCACCCGCCAACTTCGCCGTGCTCAACCCCTTGCACGCGCTCCTGCTCGTCGCATTGAGCATAGTCCTCACCGTGATTTCGGGCCTTGTCCCCGCCATAGCCGCGGCGCGCAAAGATCCCGTCAAAGCACTGCGCTCAACGGGCTGATCGCAGACACAAAGCACCTTTCGCTCAAAACCCACGGCATCACGCCGTGGGTTTCTTGATTTTGCGAGGGTGTTACACCCTCGCGCTCCCTGTGGGGGTATTATACCCCCACACCCCCAAGCTACTGCTTTATTCCTCTTTCATGCATCCGCTTTGTCAAGGAAATGCGCCGAAACCGTCGCGTTGCTCTCTGATTTTTGCTCCGCGGGATGACGGCTCCCGCTGCTTGGACAGATCGTCTTTTATTTCAATGCACGGAAGATAACTCGCACAGCCGCTCCACAGCTCTCATGCGGTCACGGGATAAGCAAAAATTTTTTGCGGAAATTTGCGATATTCCTTGACTTATCCGCACAGCGGGGATATTATATGAATGACGGTTCATATGAACGTGTGTTCATTTGATGTCGGCGGCGTGCGGAAAGCGCGCTCCGCCAAAGGAGAGAAAGTATGGCTGTTCATTCCTGCACGATGCATCCCGAAGTGGTGGAAGAGGTGTCCAAGCGCATGGTGCGCGGCGAGACTTTGATGAAAATGTCCGCCTTCCTCAAAGTAGTGGCGGATGCGACTCGCCTTTCCATTGTGAGCGCGCTGCTCATCCGCGAGATGTGCGTGTGCGACCTTGCCAAGCTGCTCGGCATGGAACACTCCGCCGTCTCACATCAGCTTGCGGTGCTGCGCAAAAACGATGTCGTGAGGGTGCGGCAGGAAGGAAAAGTGAAATACTACTCTCTCAGCGACGAACACATAAACACGGTGTTCAGCGTCACATTTATGCACGTAAACGAGTAGTTCGTGCATTTGCCGCCGCGAAGTTCCTTCTCCGCCGCGGCACGAGACCACGGGACTTACGGCTCTGCCGTGCCATAAATGCGCGCAATTCTCCGCCGCGCGCAAATACGCAAAAGGAGACACCGAGATGAAAAAGACATTTCGTATGCAAGACCTTGACTGCGCGAACTGCGCCGCCAAAATGGAACGCGCCGTCGCCTCGATAGACGGCGTGCAAAACGTCAGCGTGAGCTTTGTCATGCAGCGCATGACGGTGGAGGCCGATGAGGAGCGCTTTGACGAGATAATGAAAGAAGCGGCAAAGAAGTGCCGCAGGATAGAGCCTGATTGCAGGATCGTGCTGTGAGGTGGGTATGAGCCGCAAACAGAAAAACGAACTCATCCGCATAGTCTGCTGTCTTGTCGCCTTCCTCGTCCTGCTCGTCACGGACAAGTGCTTGTCGGGCGGGCTTGCGGGCGCGGTGGGCGGAAAATACGGCTGGCTGCTCCCCTTCGCGCTCTATCTTGCCGTCTACATCGCCATAGGCTATGACGTGCTGTGGCGGGCATTCCGCGGCATACTGCGCGGACAGATGCTGGACGAGAACTTCCTGATGTGCATAGCCACGTTGGGCGCGTTCGCACTTGCCATATACACAGGCGCGAGCGGACTTGCTCCCGAAGGCTTTGACGAGGGATGCGCCGTCCTGATTTTCTATCAGGTGGGCGAATTTTTCCAAGATTACGCCACGGGAAGATCCCGCCGCTCCATCTCCGCTCTGATGGACATCCGCCCCGACACCGCACACGTCGTGAGAGAGGGCGTGGCGGTCACAGTCGATCCTGCCGAGGTGCAGCCCGGTGAGATCATCTCCGTCCTGCCCGGCGAAAAAGTGCCGCTGGACGGCGTGGTGACAAAGGGCGCGTCCTCACTCGACACCCGCGCGCTCACGGGCGAATCCCTCCCCCGCGAGATATCGGAGGGCGACGCGGTGGTGAGCGGATCGGTGAACGTGACCTCCGCGCTGGAAGTGCGGGTGGAAAAGGCGTTTTATGACTCCACGGTGTCCAAAATACTCGATCTCGTCGAAAACGCCGCCGAGCAGAAATCCAAAGCCGAGAATTTCATCACCAAATTCGCCCGCTGGTACACCCCTGCGGTGGTGGCGGCTGCCCTGCTGCTCGCCGTCATCCCCGGCGCGGTGACGGGGGATTGGCAGGAGTGGGTGTACCGCGCACTCAGTTTCCTCGTCGTGTCCTGCCCCTGCGCGCTGGTCATCTCCGTCCCGCTCACCTTTTTTGCGGGGATCGGTGCGGCATCCAAGCTCGGCATACTCATAAAAGGCTCCAACTACCTTGAAAAATTCGACAAGGCAAACACTTTCGTGTTCGACAAGACGGGGACGCTCACCAAGGGCAATTTCGCAGTGGTGAAAGTCTCCCCCGAAAGCGATAGGGAGCGCATACTCGCCCTTGCCGCGACGGCGGAAAGAGGCTCATCCCACCCGATAGCGCGCTCCGTGGCGGCGGCTTACGGCAAAGAAACCCATGCGGACTACACCCTCACTAACCGTGCGGGAGAAGGCGTGGTGGCGGAAAAGGACGGCTCGCGCATCCTCGCGGGCAACGAAAAACTCATGCGCGCGTTCGGAGTGGAGTTCATCCCCGAAGATGGCGCGGGAACGGTGATCTATGTCGCGGAAAACGGCGCATTCGTCGGCTCACTGCTCGTCGCAGACGAACTGCGCAGCGAGACGGCGGAAGTCGTCGGCGAGCTGAATGCGATGGGTTGCAGGACGGTCATGCTGACGGGCGACAACGAGCGCATAGCCGCCAACATCGCGGGAAAAGCGGGCGTGACGGACTTCAAAGCCTCCCTTCTCCCCCAGGACAAAGTGGCGGAAGTGGAAAAGGCACTAGCCGCCCAAGGGAAGAAGGATGTGCTTTGCTTCGTAGGAGACGGCATCAACGACGCGCCCGTGCTCATGCGCTCGGACATCGGCATCGCCATGGGCGGCGTGGGCAGCGATGCGGCGATCGAGGCATCGGACATCGTGCTCATGCGCGACGACCTCAAAGGCATCCCCGTCGCCAAACGCATAGCACGCAAGACCATGTGCGTAGTCTACGAAAACATCTGGTTCTCCATTCTGGTGAAAGTCGCCATTCTCATCCTCTCCGCCGTGGGCATAGCGGGGATGTGGCTGGCAGTGTTCGGTGACGTGGGCGTCGCGGTCATCGCCATACTCAACGCCATGCGTGTGGGATCGCGCCGCAGCGTGGAACGCGCGAAAAGGGCAAAACCCGCATTCTAAACCGCTGGATTAAAAAGGCACGCCTGCGCTTATGCGCAGGCGTGTTTGCATACAAAGCTTTTTTACCCATCGGCACATACGAGCAGGCCTGTTTGCACACAAAGCCTTCCTTCCCGTATGCACATATGCACATCCGCCCCATCAGATCACGCAAAAGTGCGCATATGCGCAAGTCATCTCCGCCCCGAATATGCCGATTTGTGCGCATATGCGCATCCGTCGCGCTCGGAGACACCCGCTCGGAGTGTGCGTCGTGCTCGGAGAATATAAAACAGGCTGACATCCTCTGACAGGCTAGTTAGAAACCCCCTCCTTCCCTTCGGGCTTTCCTCCCCCGTGCCGATTGGAGTCCACTACTCGCATCTTGCGGGACTAACGGTACATCTCTACAAGAGTTTATTTCTCGCACTCACATAACTAAGCGGATAACTGCACTCACTGAATACTCGGCACGGGAGGAGGAATTCGGCACTCGCGCACGAGTGCTACCACTACATAAGTGTACATCTGCGCTCGGCACTCAGATAGTCGCCGCCCTGCGGCTCCGGTTCCGTCTCCGAATAAGAAACGTCGTGTTCAAGCGCGCTCTATCAAAGTGTACGTTAAACCGTCTCCGAAAGAAAGACGTCGTGCTCAGGCACACCCGCTCGGAGTGTGCGTTGACCGTCTCCGAAATGGCAGCACCGCTTGAAACAAGCCGGAGTTGCACCATTACCATATTTTGTCAAGGAATCGCGCCGAAGAATTTTGCTTGCGGGGGAATTATTCCCCCACACCCCCAAGTTGTTGCGAGCTGTAAAAAAAGCTGTGGCGCGGGATGTAAAACAATAGTCAGCCGCCCGCTCAGGGCTGCAAAATTTTTCGCGCCCTTGACAACGACGTCAAGTTAAAATCACATCACGCGCGGAGCGGTTTCCCGCCCCGCGCCTTAATTACAAAGTTACCTCCCCGTTTGCGCACTTGCGCGCTTAGTTCTAAGTTTTGTAAATACTGCCCCATTTATTTCACTTGTCTGCTTGTTGACGTTTCTTTTTTGCCCCCTTAGACAAGGGGGCAAATGGTTCCTTTTAGCTTATATTTTGCTTGTGGGGGGATGAGGAGTTTTCGGGTGCAGGGGCGGACTCGGAAAACAGCCCCTGCCGTTTTCGCTTCCTTTTGCGACCAAAAGGAAGGCTCAATCCCCGCCGCTTGAATAACAGCTCAAAGTGTACGGCGGTTCAGACACGCCTGCATAAGCTGTTTACAAATGCGTAAAAATACGCATCGTGTGTTGACAAAGAGAGATGGGCGGGATATAATACACTTAAAGTGTACAAATGAGGTGCGATATGCTGAAAACCTGCTTCCCGGAAAGACTGAAACAACTGCGCAAAGACAACGGCATGCTGCAAGCCGATCTTGCAAATCATTTCAAGGTGTCCAAGTCCGCGGTGTCGGGCTGGGAAGTGGGCAGAAATCAGCCCAGCTATGACATTCTCATTGAAATGAGCATACTTTTCGGAGTCACGGTGGACTATCTCATCGGCAGAAGAAACTACTGATCTCTCTTTGAGAGAGCAGCTCCGCTCCTCTCTCCGCACCGCTTTGCGGCAGCATATATGCCGCGAACTCACAGCACAAGCAAAGAAAAACGCGCCCTTCCGAGCGCGTTTTTTGCACACAAAACGTGTTTCTAACTCATTTCGCCGCGGGGAGTATCTTGCGCAGGAACTCCGCCGTGTAGCTTGTCTTGTCCTTAGCCACCTCTTCGGGCGTGCCGCAAGCCACCACTCTGCCCCCTCCGCCGCCGCCGTCCGGACCGAGATCTATGATGTAGTCCGCCACTTTGATGACGTCGAGGTTGTGTTCTATGACCACTATGGTGTTGCCCGCATCCGCGAGCCTTTGCAGGATGGCGAGGAGCTTTGCGACGTCGTGTGTGTGCAGTCCCGTCGTAGGCTCGTCCAGAATGTAGAGCGTCTTGCCCGTGCTGCGCTTGCTGAGTTCGGTGGCGAGTTTGACGCGCTGCGCCTCGCCGCCCGAAAGCGTCGTGGAGGACTGACCGAGCTTTATATATCCAAGCCCCACATCGTAGAGCGTCTGTATCCTGGAACGTATGCGCGGCACGTTTTTGAAGAAGTCCAACGCCTCCTCCACCGTCATGTCCAGCACTTCGGAGATGTTCTTGCCCTTGTACCTCACTTCCAGCGTCTCGCGGTTGTAACGCGCACCCTTGCACACTTCGCAGGGGACGTAGATGTCGGGAAGGAAGTGCATCTCGATCTTGATGATGCCGTCGCCGTGGCAGTTCTCGCACCTGCCGCCCGCAACGTTAAATGAGAATCTGCCGGACTTATACCCTCTAGCTTGGGCGTCGGGCAGCCCCGCGAAAAGCTCGCGTATGGGAGTGAAAACGTCGGTGTAGGTCGCGGGGTTGGAGCGCGGAGTCCTGCCTATGGGGCTTTGATCTATGGCGATGACCTTGTCGAAGAACTCCACGCCTTCGATACCGTCGTATTCCCCCTCCACAAGGCTCGCGCGCATGAGGCGGTTCGCCATGGCGGGATAGAGGATCTCGCCCACAAGTGAGGATTTGCCGCTGCCTGACACCCCCGTCACCGCCGTGAAAACTCCCACGGGGAAGGAGACATCCTCTCCTTTGAGGTTGTTCTGCCTGACGCCTTTAAGGACGAGCATCCTCTCCTTCGACACGGGACGGCGCATCTCCGGCACCGCGATCTTATACTCCCCGGAAAGATACTTGCCCGTGATGGATCTCGGCTCAGCGATGATGTCCTCAACGCTTCCCGCCGCCACCACTTCGCCGCCGTGGACGCCCGCGCCGGGACCTATGTCCACGATGTGATCCGCCTCACGGATGGTCTCCTCGTCGTGTTCGACGACGATGAGTGTGTTGCCGAGGTCTCTCAACCCTTTGAGGGAACCGAGCAGCTTCTGATTGTCCTTCTGATGCAGCCCGATGCTAGGCTCGTCAAGGATGTACAGCACCCCCGTCAGCCCGCTGCCTATCTGAGTGGCGAGCCTGATGCGCTGACTCTCCCCGCCCGAAAGCGAGGCGGAGGAACGCGCGAGAGTGAGATAGCCAAGCCCGACGTCGGAGAGGAACTTCAACCTCGCTTGGATCTCTTTGAGGATGCGCTCTACGATGAGTTTCTGCGTGGGAGTGAACTCTGTCTCGGCAAAGAACCGCGCGAGTTCCACCACCGTCATACAACACGCCTCGTAGATGTTTTTGCCGCCCACGGTGACGCTGAGGGCTTCGGGTTTGAGACGTTTGCCCCCGCACGCGGTGCAAGGCACCTGCTTCATATAGCGGGAGATCTCCATCTTGACCATGTCGGAATCCGTCTCGTTGAAACGGCGGAGAAGGTTGTTCGCAATGCCCTCGTACGCGCTGTCGAAACGGCTGCTGAAAGATCCGGCGTTGTATTCCATGCGGATCTTATCCCCGCCGTTGCCGTAAAAGATGAGGTCCAGCACCCACTGCGGGAGGTCCTTGACGGGGACGTCGAGGGAGAAACCGTACTCCTTGGCGAGTGCGCGGAACTGTATCTGCGTCATTTTGCCCGTGTCGATATACCAGCCGCTCGCGCGGATGCCGCCCTCTCGCAGCGTTGCATCGGGGTTGGCGATGAGCTTTTTGACATCTATCTCGTTGGTGAAGCCCAATCCCGCGCACACGGGACACGCGCCGTAAGGATTGTTGAAGGAAAAGAGACGCGGAGTCAGCTCCTCTATGCTTATCTCGCAGTCCGGGCAGGCGTAACGCGTGGAATAGAGCACCTCTTCGCCGTCGTAGTCGGCGACGACAAGCCCGTCGGCGAGCTTGACGGCGGTCTCCAAAGCCTCGGTGAGACGGCGGTTGATGCCCTCCTTCACCACCAGCCTGTCCACCACCACGCCGATGTCGTGCTTGACGTTCTTGTCAAGGTCGATGTTCTCGTCCAGCGTATAATTTATGCCGTCCACGCGCACGCGGACGAATCCCGCGCGTTTGTAGGTCTCCAGCTGTTTGACGTACTCGCCCTTCCTCCCGCGCACGACGGGAGCGATGATCTGCAATTTCGCGCCCGTGCGCGTCATCACCCTATCCGCGATCTGATCCACCGTCTGACGGACGATCTCCCTGCCGCACTTGGGGCAATGCGGAGTGCCCGCGCGGGCGTAAAGCAAACGCATATAGTCATAGATCTCCGTCACCGTGCCCACGGTGGAACGAGGGTTGTGCGAGGTGGTCTTTTGGTCTATGGAAACGGCGGGCGAAAGCCCCTCGATGTACTCGACATCGGGCTTCTGCATCTGACCGAGGAATTGGCGGGCATAGCTGGAGAGGCTCTCCATATACCTTCTCTGCCCCTCGGCAAAAATGGTGTCGAAGGCGAGAGAGGATTTCCCGCTGCCGCTCAGTCCGGTGAACACCACCAGCTTGTCGCGCGGGATCTCCAGGTCGATGTTCTTGAGATTGTTCTCCTTCGCGCCTTTTATGAATATCTGTTTCATTTCAGCATCTCCGACGCGCCCTGCGCGCGTCTCTCACTTCAACTTCTTGATCTGTTTTTTCAGCTCGTTCATCTCGTCGCGCAGCAGGATGGCGCGTGCGAGATCGAGTGCGGCGGACGCGCCTTCCGCGCGTCTCTCACTTCAACTTTTTGATCTGCTTTTTCAGCTCGTTCATCTCGTCGCGCAGCAGTATAGCGCGTGCGAGATCGGGTGTCTCGGACGCGCCCTGTGCGCGTCTCTCACTTCAACTTCTTGATCTGTTTTTTCAGTTCGTTCATCTCGTCGCGCAGCAGTATGGCGCGTTCGAAATCGAGTGCGGCGGACGCCGTTTTCATCAGCCCTTTCAGCCGCTCGACTTCACGAACAAGGTCTTGAGGCGACAATTTGACCTTGTCAACCTTCTTTTTGGTGATCTCAAGCGTGTTTTTGAACTCGCTCTTTATCGTCTTGGGCACTATGCCGTGCTCACGGTTGTACTCCGCCTGGATGCCGCGTCTGCGTTCCGTCTCGCTTATGGCGCGGCGCATGCTGTCCGTCACCTCGTCAGCATACATCACCACCCTGCCTTTGGCGTTCCTCGCCGCTCTGCCCACCGTCTGTATCAGCGCGCTCTCGCTGCGGAGAAAACCCTCCTTGTCCGCATCCAGGATGGCGACCAGCTCCACTTCGGGGAGGTCCAGCCCTTCGCGCAGCAGGTTGATGCCCACCAGCACGTCGAACTCTCCCTGCCTAAGCGCGCCCACGATGTCGATGCGCTCCAACGTGTCGATGTCCGAGTGCATATACCGCACCTTTATGCCCACCTCTTTAAGGTAGTCCGTGAGGCTCTCCGCCATCTTTTTGGTGAGGGTGGTCACCAGCACTCTGCCGCCATCCGCCGTCACGCGATTGATCTCCCCGATGAGGTCGTCCACCTGCCCCTTGACGGGCTTGACGGCTATCTCCGGATCGAGCAGCCCGGTGGGACGGATGAGCTGTTCCGCCACTTCGTCGGCGCGGTCGAGTTCGTACTGTCCGGGAGTCGCCGACACGCACACCATCTGATTGATGCGGCTGTCAAACTCCCCGAAATTGAGAGGTCTGTTGTCGTATGCGGCGGGAAGGCGGAAGCCGTAGTCAACAAGGTTCTGCTTTCTCGCGCGGTCGCCGTTGTACATGCCTCTGAGCTGCGGGAGAGTCATATGGCTCTCGTCCACAAAACAGATGAAGTCCTTGGGGAAGAAGTCCAGGAGGGTGTAAGGCGGCTGTCCCGGCTTCCTGCCGTCGAAATAGCGGGAATAGTTCTCTATGCCCGAGCAATAGCCCATCTCGCGCATCATTTCCACGTCGTAATTGACTCGCTCGTCAATGCGCTGCGCCTCGATGAGTTTGCCCTCCCTGCGGAAGAACTCCATCCTCTCCTCCTTGTCGGCGAGGATCCTGCGGAAGATGGCCTCCCTGTCCCCGCTCATGACATAGTGGGAGGCGGGGAAGATGACGGTGTGTTTCAGCTCGTTGACCGCGACGGAAGTGAGGGCGTCTATCTCGCTTATCCTCTCCACCGTGTCCCCGAAAAATTCCACGCGGATGGCGATCTCGGAGCTGCCCGCAGGGAAGATGTCCACCGTATCGCCGCGCACGCGGAAGGTGGATCGCACGAAATCGAAGTCCGAACGCTTGTACTGCACGTCCACCAGCCTGCGGATGAGTTCGTCGGGTTCGAGGGTGTCCCCCTCGCGCACGGAGACCGCCTGAGTGTAGTAGTCCACGGGCGCGCCCAAGCCGTAGATGCAGGAGACGCTCGCCACCACGATGACATCGCGGCGTTCGCAAAGGGATGCCGTTGCGGAATGGCGCAGCTTGTCTATCTCGTCGTTGATCTCCAGCTCCTTCTCGATGTAGGTGTCCGAGCGCGGGATGTACGCCTCCGGCTGGTAGTAGTCGTAGTAGCTGACGAAAAATTCCACGCGGTTGTGCGGGAAAAACTCTCTGAACTCGTTGCAAAGCTGCGCCGCAAGAGTCTTGTTGTGCGCGATGACGAGGGCGGGACGCTGCAATCTTTCGATGACGTTTGCCATCGTGAAAGTCTTGCCGCTGCCCGTCACGCCGAGCAGGACCTCGGTGGCAAAGCCGCTCTCCAACCCTGCCGCCAATTTCTCTATCGCGGCGGGCTGATCGCCGCAGGGAGAATAGTTGCTGACAAGTTCAAAGCGTTTCATAGTCCCGAGATCTGCTGTATGAGGATCTTGATGCCCCAGGCGGCGACGCCGGAAAGCACCCCGCCCGCCACGGCGAGCAGGATCTTGAATTTGAGGTTGCTCCTGAATGCCTTTTCCACCCGCGCGAAAGCCAGCCCTTTGCGGTGCATGTTGATGCAATAGACCAGCTCCCCCTTCCTGTCCGAGCGGGTGATGTCGAAGTAGTCATCGAGTTCCAGCCCGACGAGGGTGGCGTCAAGCTCTTCCTCGTCAAAGTCGAGGTCCAGCGAGAGGCGGTCGAATATGTCCAGAGGGGACAGCAGACACACCCCCGACTTCTTGTCGGCGGCACCGTACACGACGCGCATCACGGCGCGCTCCTTCTTGGTGAGTACATGCTGTTTTTCCAGAGCCATAGTCCGAGTCTTACTACAAAGTTTTGCTGAAAAACGGTGTTTATATGCCGTAAAACGACATTAAACCGCGAGTTTCAACACTATCACGGCGATGATCATGACGAGCGCACCGCCCGCCGCACCGCCCGCGAATGCCGCGAGCAACAGTTTCAGCCCCATACGCGGGCTTTTCTTTTCGTCCTTCTCGCGCCGAGTGACCGAGGATGCGGGCGCACGTTCGGCGACGGGTTCCGCCTCCGTCTTTTTCTCCTCGCGGCGGAGAAGTTCGGCGGCGCGTCTGGACACCAACAGGCAGTACTCGTCGGGAGTAAAATACTTCACTTCGAGGTAGCCCATGCCTTTGAGATCGCGTATGATGACGCTGAGTCCCTGCTTGTCCATGCCGAGTGTTTCCGGCAGTTTTTCTATGATCTCATCGGCTTCCACCACCTTGAAAACGTCGTCCGTCCCCGCTATGTCGATGAGCGCGGCGACCACGCTTTTCAACCCGTCATCCTGCATATGCACGCCTCCTTATAACTCATAAAGTTTAGCATAATGCGGCGGGATAGGCAATAAATTTTTCAAAACGCTACACAAACGCTCTCCTTTATGCTATCATACATAAGATATTCTCGCCCGCACGCGGGCGCGTCACCAAAGCGCAAAGAAGGTCACTATGAATCTCCTCAACAAGTTCCTCAACCGCACCGACTTCACCGATTACGACGACTTCGCCGCGAATGTGCGTTTCTCCGTCCCGGAGAACTTCAACTTCGGCTACGACGTCGTGGATGAATATGCGCGCATCGCGCCCGAAAAGCGCGCGCTCGTATGGTGCAATTCCGTGGGAGAGGAGAAGATCCTCACTTTCGGCGACATCAGCCGCGCCAGCAACCGCACCGTCAATTTCCTCCTTTCCCTCGGCGTGAAGAAGGGGGACTGCGTGATGAGCATGCTCAACCGCAGGTGGGAGTATTGGGTGCTGAACGTGGCGTGCTGCAAGCTGGGCGCGGTGCTCATCCCCGCCACGCACCTTCTCACTCCCAAGGACATCGTGTACCGCTGCAACTCGGCGGAGGTCAAGATCCTCGTCGCCACGGCGGAAGAGGACGTCGTGGAACACATCACCCACGCCCTCCCCAAGTGCGAGACTTTGAAGGAATGCCTCTTCACCACCCCGGTCGAGGGTTTCCGCTGCTTTGACGACTGCGTGCGCGGGATGAGCGACGTCCTGCCCTCTCTCCCCCGCCCCGCGTGGGACGATCCCATGCTGTGCTACTTCACGTCCGGGACGACGGGGATGCCCAAAATGGTGCAGCACAACTTCGAGTATCCCGCGGGGTTCGTGTTCAACGCCTGCTTTTGGCAGAAAGTGGTGGACGACGGTCTGCACTTCACTTCGGCGGAGACTGGCTGGGCAAAGTGCAGCTGGGGCAAGATCTACGGACAATGGATCGCGGGGAGCGCGGTGTTTGCCTATGACTATCACGGCAGGTTCACCCCCACCGACCTTCTCCCCCTCATCTCCAAATACAAGATCACCACATTCTGCGTGCCTCCCACCATCTACCGCTTTCTCGTGAAAGAGGATCTCTCGCACTACGACTTCTCCTCCGTCACGCACTGCACCACGGCGGGCGAGGCGTTGAACGCAGAGGTCTACAAGCAGTTCTACGAAGCCACGGGACACAGGATATACGAAGGGTTCGGTCAGACGGAATCCTGCGTCATCCTCGGCACTTTCTACTTTATGGATCCCGTCAGCGGCTGCTCCGGCAAGCCCTGCCCCCTCTATGACATCGACCTCATCGACGACGAGGAGAACCCCGTCCCCACGGGCGCGGAAGGCGAGATCGCGGTGCGCCTCCGTCCCCATCAGTACGGTCTGGTGGCAAGCTACCGCGGCGATCCCGCCCGCACCCAAGCCGCGCGCGGCGGCAAGTATTACCACACCGGCGACCTCGCCAAAAAGGATGAGAACGGGCTGTATTGGTTTGTGGGCAGAAAGGATGACATCATCAAGTCCAGCGGCTACCGCATAGGGCCGTTCGAGGTGGAGTCCGCACTCATGGAACATCCCTCCGTGCTGGAATGCGCGATCACGGGCGCGCCCGATCCCATCCGCGGCACGGTGGTCAAAGCCACCATCGTCCTCGCCAAAGGCTACGAGCCTTCCGAGGAACTCAAAAAGGAGCTGCAAAACCACGTCAAACGTGCCACCGCTCCTTACAAGTATCCCCGCATCATCGAGTTCGTGACCGAGATGCCCAAGACCATCTCCGGCAAGATCCGCCGCGTGGAGATAAGGGAAAAGGACAACAAATAGTCCCCGCTGTCCGGCAGCAAAAAGCACATCAAAAAACGGAAACGCCATTTGACGTTTCCGTTTTCTTTGTTTAAGCTCATTTTTCGGTGATAAACACCTTGTGCAGCCCCTCGCGCCTTTCGGCGCACACCTTGCGCAAACGCAACGGGGCTTTCGGCGTTAAGGGAGTCTACCTTTTACTGCCTCTCCCTCACGGACAAACCGTTTATGGTCTTCTCCGGGACGGCACCTTCTTCCGCGTACGAAACATAATAGTACTCATTCCCGTCCGCCTTTTTCAAGACACACTCAAATTTTTTAAGGTTTCTGCGAGGGTGGGGGCAAAATGCGCTCCCGTGCTGTTTGGGATATAAAAATTGTTTTGTTTGCTAGAAACTCCGAGGAAATGTTGTATGAACACGACGGATACTCGTTCGGAGCTAAACTTACGCGCACTCTTTCGGAGACGGATTCGGAGCCGCAGGGCGGCGACTATCTGAGTGCCGAGGGCTAACGTACAACTAAATAGGGGTAGAACTTGTGCCCGAGTGCCGAATTCCTCCGCCCGTGCCGGGTATTCAGTGAGTGCAGTTATCCGCTTAGTTATGTGAGTGCGAGAAATAAAACCTTGTAGAGATGTATCGTTAGTCCCGCAAGATGCGAGGAGTGGACTCTAATCGGCACGGGGGAGGAAAGCCCGAAGGGAAGGAGGGGGTATTCTCACTCCCCCGCGAGACGTACAGCTTGTCAGCAGTATGTTTTAAAACGAAAACCCCTGCCAAAAGACAGGGGTGCTGACAAAGTTCTGCGCTAAATGACGCCGTCAGCAGAATGCATAATAGATCGCTGCTATCGCCTTCTCATAATCAAAGGTGTCAACACCCACGATTATGTTCATCTCCGAGGAGCCTTGGTCGATCATGCGGACATTGATGTGGCTGTCGGCGAGAGCGGTGAAGATGGTCGCCGCGGTGCCTTGGCGGGACGCCATGTTGTGACCGACGGTAGCGATGAGAGAGAGACCGCTGTGGATGTCGATGCTGTCCGCGCCGAGCGCGTCGCGGAGCTTGCCGACCAGCCTTTGCGCATTGCCGCCGAGGCACTCGTCACGTATGACGAGGGAGAGGGTGTCAATGCCGGAGGGCATATGCTCGAAGGAAACGCCCTCGCATTCCAGCACGCTCAACGCCTTGCGGCAGAAGCCGATCTCGCTGTTCATCATATCCTTCTCGATGTTGATGATGGTGAAACCCTTTCTGCCCGCGATGCCCGTGACCACTCTGCCCGTGACGCGCTGTTTGCCGTCGGGGACGATCATGGTGCCTTTTGCGGAAGGGTTGAAGGTGTTGCGGATGTTGATGGGGATGCCCGCGCTGCGCACGGGGAAGATGGACTCGGGGTGCAGCACCTCCGCGCCCATATACGCAAGTTCCCTCAGCTCCTTATAGCTCAGACAATCGATGATGGCGGGGTGGTCGATGATGCGGGGATCGGCAGTGAGGAAGCCGTCCACATCCGTCCAATTCTCGTAGACTTCCGCGCCCACCGCACGCGCGACGATCGCGCCCGTGATGTCCGAGCCGCCTCTGCTGAACGTCTTGACCACGCCGTCCTTGTCCGAGCCGTAGAAGCCGGGCAACACCGCGCGCGGGATGTCCGCGAGCCTTGCGCGCAGAAGATCGAGGGAGATGTCGAGCAAAAGCTCCCCTTTCGTGCCGAACTTGATGAGGTCCTGCGTGTCCACGAACTCCACTCCGAGTTTTGCCGCAAGCACCTTGGCACTGAGGTATTCGCCGCGGGAGGCGATGTAATCCACGCCCGCGCCCTGCTCTATCTTCTCTTTGATGTCGTCGAGCGCGGCAGCCATGCCGACGTCGATCCCAAGCTCGCTCTCGATGTCCGTAAATCTCTTTCTGATGACGGCAAAAGTCTCGTCGCAGTTGCCCTTCTCGTTTTTCTCACGCGCGCACGCATAGAGCGCGTCCGTGACTTTGACGTCCGCGGGATCGCGTTTGCCGGGCGCGGAGACCACGACGTAAGCGCGGCTCGCGTCGGACGAGACGATGTCCGCCACCTGTGAGACGGTGGTGCTGTTTGCCATTGATGTGCCGCCGAATTTGCAAACTTTCATAGTACCCTCTGTTGTAAAATATGTATCCTTTTCTTGTGGTGTTATCTGATCTTCTTAGCCTCGAAATAGTAGCGTTTTTCCTCCGCCTCGCCCATGGAGAACGCCTTTCTGCAAAGGTTGCCGTGCTCGGCGACGTAGCCGAAGAGTTCCGTCTTTTCTATGCAGGGCATCTGCACCGCCACGCCGTCGGAAGTGTCCGCAACGGCGTGCAGGTTCTCAAGCCCGTGTATGTAGTCCACGCTCGCGCCGGGATGCGCCGAAATGTACGCGTCTATGGCGTCCTGCACCTCGGCGATCGCCTCCGTGCTGTTGGCGTTGACCGCTATTGTGTACTCCATGTTGGTGGTGAAGAGTTTGAGCCTACTCTCCCCCTTCAGGACGGTGGACATATACAGCACGAAATCGGCGTCGTCCACTCCGAACACGAAGCGGTGGATGGGTTCGAACACTATCCCGTCGCAGTGCAGGTTCTCGATCTCCACGAGCGCGTAACGCGCGGGGTGGTTCTCCCTCTCCTCTGCGGAAAGTGTCTTTCGCACCTTTTTCCAATGCGCCTGTGCGGTGGCGAGGGAGTGATTGCCGTCGCCGACGGCAAAGACGAAATCCGTCTCCATACCGTAAAGCCCTCTCACCTTATTTGCATGATCTTCGAGTTTAGCGATCACTTCGTGCGCGTCAAGTCTCCATCCCGTCAAATGACCGCCGTTCATGTTGAGGTCGAAGTCATAGAGTTTTTCCAGCTCGTTCCTCTTTTTGTAGTACGGCTCGATGACGTTCTTATCGCGGTCGTCGATGAGGAGTATGACGTGCGGCAGCTCCACCGACGCGTTCTCCCTTATGGCGAGACGCGGGGGGATGCGGTTGGCAACGACGCCCTCCGTCGCGCGGATGGTCGCCTCCGTGGGATGGACGTAGGAATATTCCTCCAAGTCCACGGGAGCGATGATGCCGAGGCGGGTGTTGCCGTAGGCGGTCTCCCTCTTGACGAGGACGAAGCTGTCTTTGAGGGTGCGGAACACTCCGCCCGCCAGATAGTCCAGCATGGTCTTATTGATGTCCTCTATCCTCTTCTCGGCGTCGCCGTCCTCAAGGTAGACCTCGGGGAAGATGAGCTTGAGCGCGCTGGGAGCGTCTCCCACCTCGCGCGCGAGTTTGTCCCAATAGTCCCTCTGGGAAGTGAACTGATCGCAGGAAACCACCGCGAATTTTTCGGGCTGCTCGACCTCGGGCAGCAGTATGTCGAAAGGCTTTACCGTTTTCATTGCATTCTCCCGTGATGTTTTTTATCCTCTTTCGCCTGTCTTTTGGCGATGGCGTTAGGCGAGATGCCGAAGGCTTCCTCGATCTCGTCCTTCAATTTGTCCATGGTCATATAGCGTTTGATCTCGCCGCGTTTGACGACGGAGATGATGCCCGTCTCCTCGCTGACGACTATGGAAAGGACGTCCGTATCCTCCGTGATGCCGATCGCCGCACGGTGACGCGTGCCCATCTCCTTGTTGATATTGCGCTGGGTGAGGGGGAGGAAACAGCCCGCCGCCACCACCTTGTTGCCGCGCACGATGACCGCCCCGTCGTGGAGGGGGGCTTTGGTGTTGAAGATGCTCTCCAACAGCGCGGCAGTAAGCTCGGCATTGAGCATGGTCCCGGAACTCAGCACCGTATCGTTGATGCTGTTGTTGCTGTCGATGATGATGATCGCACCGACGTCCTGTTTCGCCATATCCTGGCACGCACTGAGTATCTCCGCCGTGGTCTCCCTCAGCTCGTCATCGCTGTTAAGCCCGTCGTTGAAGGCGGTCAGCCCGCGCGGATTGGTGATGCGCTGGAATATGGCTTTGAGGTCGCTCTGATAGACGACGCAGCACATCACTATGAGCGCGATCATTGAGTAATGGAGAATATACCGTGACACGGTGAGTATCTCGTGGTCGCTCATAGAGGACAGCACCATCACCAGCACTTCCAGCACCGCGACGGAGAGCACCACGATCATGACGCGGATGTTGCGCCTGTACGCAAAGAGCATGACGAGCAGCGCGAGCGCGGCGACAAGCACCACGCCGTCGATTATGGCGTAGTAGTCAAGATTTTTGGCATAGCCCGCAAAATCGTACATACTTCCTCCTCCTTCCTTCAAATTTCCCGTCGATCCGACACCGATCACAGATCGAACTCGTCAAAGACTTTCCCGCCGTCTCCGCTCTGCCCGGAGCCTCCGCCGACGCTGCCGTCAACGCTGCCCGCATTGCCGCCGCCGCTTCCGCCGTTGAACTCGTCAAAGGGAGAGGCAGGCTGCTGCGGAGGGGTGAAAGGCGACACGCGGGGCGCGGGAGGCACATAGCTTTTCGCCTTCTTTTGCAGCAGGTAAGTGACCACTCCCGCCGCCACGCTCCACGCCGCGAGCAGGCAGAGCGCGATGATGGCTGCTATGGCATATCCCTCACCCGCGAGCGCGCTATATCCGTAGGTCTCCAAAAACTCGGCAAATTCCGGGTTTATGTTCGCGCCGTACTTCAATATCAGACATCCCGCCGACGTAAGCACGGTGCGCAAGCCCTGCAAACCGAGGTAGAGCGACGCCCATGACGTGAAGTTGTAGTATTTTTGGCGCGGGTCCATGCGCGGCGCAAGCACCGCGAAGAACATCGCGCAGTACGCACCCGTCAGCACCGTCATGTTGAGGAGCTGCGAGGTGTAGGCGTACACTCCTTCGTCGAGGAAGGAGAAGCACTCTATGATGCCCATAAGGAGATACGCCGCCGACGTGAAGAGCATGCACAGATAGACAAAGTCGTTGCGTCTGAGGGACACCGCTCTCCTTCTCGCCGACATGGTGAACAGGACGAGGGAGAACACATAGCACACCACCATGGGCAGCGCGCCGTATTCCAGCAAGCTATAGATGACCTGCAAGGTGATGTCGGCAGGTTCGGTGAGTCCCGCAAAACCGCTCACGAAAGGCACGATGTTGCGGATGATGCCCGCGATGAACATCGTCACCCAAATGAGACCGCTCCACTTGTCGGGGATGATGGGTTTGAAACTCTTTATCTTCACATTGACTTGCATATCACACCTGGCTCATGAGCGTGAGCACCGCATCGTGCATCGCGCTCTCCTCCGTCCGTCTGCCCGTGAGGACGGCGCATTGCAGCGAGTGGAGATAGTCCACACACTTCTTCAATTTGACCTGCGTATAGGACGAGGACGCTTTTTTCACGTGATAGAGCGCGCCCGGCTTGACGCCGAGGAGTGCCGCCACCTTCTCCGGCGGCTCGTCCTTGTGCAGCTCGACGTGCAGCATGCGGCGATAGTAGCCGTACAGCATGTTGATCACCGTCATGGGACGCAGACCGTCGTCGAGAAGCGCGGTGAGCACCCTGAGCGCGCGGTCGTGATCCTTCGCGCCCATCGCGTCCGAAAGTTGGAATATCCTGAGGTCCGGCTCCGCCGAAGTCATGACGGCGACGTCCTCGCGGGTGATCTCGGAGTCGCAATACGCTTTGAGCTTCGCCACCTCGCAGGAGATGCGGGACATATCCGCGAGCGTCCTGGTCACCAACTCGTGCAGCGCGTCGGGACGCATGGTACGTCTCGGCTCTGCATCCAGCATCCCTTTCACTATGAGGGAGATCTCCGCCTCGGCGAGACGGTTGCAATCCACCCTCTCCGCCGACTTGAAAGGCAGGGACTTCTCGCCGCCGCTCTCGCACTCGAACACCAGCACGGATTCCGCCGCGGGCGATCCGAGATAGCTCTCATACGCCGCGATGTCCGCCGCGGGGAGTTTCTCGCTCACGTCGCGGACCACCACCACCCTGCGCTCGTCAAAGACGGGGAAGGTGTTGAGAGTGAACACCGCCTCTCCCGCGCCGCCGGATGCGGGGATGAGAGAGAAATTGAAGCTCGCGTACTCCTGTTCCACAAGAGCGCGGAACATGGACACGGCGGACTGCCTGAGCCAGGCGTCGTCGCCGTACACTATGTAACACGGAGCGAAGGGGGCTGCACCCACCTTAGCCGCGTCGAGATGAGCTTTGAGCGCGGTATATTTCACTGCTTTCCCTTTTTGTTTATTTTTAATAATAACATTAAGAGCGTATTATGTAAAGCAGCTTAAAATACAAACAATTTCCCGCCCGCCGCAAATTTTTCCGCCCGCCGCCGCGCGGATACGGCATTGACAACCGCACCTCCCCTTGCTAAAATCGGAACAGGAGGTAATTATGGACAATAACACCGTTCCCGCCGAGGTCAAAGGCGTCGGCTATACCGAGAAACTCTTGAAACCCATGAGCGGCTATATCATGCTCGCTCTCAATCTGTTGCTCATAGCGGGTTCCGTGGTCATGATCGCAACGGGCGGAGTGTTCGACATCACCCCCGTGTTCGTCATCGGG
Organism: uncultured Clostridia bacterium; assembly: GCA_944358385.1. Taxonomy (GTDB): domain Bacteria; phylum Bacillota; class Clostridia; order Christensenellales; family CAG-917; genus Limadaptatus. Next base: position 56,518 of record CALVQW010000002.1, on the reverse strand, counting down.
TTCCTGCTCATCCCCGTCTGGCTCTTCCTGCTGTACGGCTACTGCGTCATCGCCCCCAACGAGGCGGTGGTGCTCACCCTCTTCGGCAAATATAAGGGGACGATCAGGGAGGAAGGCTACTATTGGTACAGCCCCTTCTGCCGCAAGTTCAACCCCGCCGCAGCCGCGATGGGACCGCGCAGAAAGCACGTCTCCCTCAAAGCCATGACGCTCAACAACGAGAAACAGAAGGTCAACGACGCCGACGGCAACCCCATCGAGATAGGCGTCGTCGTCATATGGCGCATCCGCGACGCCGCAAAAGCGGTGTTCAATGTGGACAACTACGTCAACTTCATTGCAATACAGAGCGACGCCGCGATAAGAAACATCGCAAGGCAATATCCCTACGACGTCACCGAGGACGACGAAAAGTCCCTCCGCGGCAGCGCGCAGGAGATCGCCGCTACCCTTTGCCTGGACCTTCAACAGCGCGTCGAGATCGCGGGCATAGAGGTCGTCGAAGCGCGCATCGCTCACCTTGCCTACGCGCAGGAGATCGCCGCCGCAATGCTCCAACGCCAGCAGGCAAAAGCCATAGTGGACGCCCGCACCACCATTGTGGAAGGCGCGGTCGGCATGGTGGAACTCGCCCTCGCCAAACTCGGCGAAACGGGACTCGTCTCCCTCGACGACGACCGCAAAGCGCAAATGGTCTCCAACCTGATGGTGGTGTTGTGTGCTAATAAAGACACTCAACCCATAGTCAACAGCGGCACAGTCTGACGCGCTCATTTAGCGACCTGCTTTGTCAAAGCCCCTTCCGCAATGCGGTCACGTACGACTTAGTACGCTCCCTTTTGTGGAAGGGGCTTTTTCGCGCATCTCATCTAAATGAGCGCGTCAGACAACGACCAATTTGAACGGGTATCTTTGAACACGACGTTGCTATTTCGAAGACGAAATTACGCGCCGCGTGGCGATGGCTTCCGCCATCGTTTTATTGGCAAGGGTGTTTTCGCGTTCTGCATCCGAATGACGCCGTCAGCGAATTAGCATATGTGTGAGCGACCTGCTTTCTCAAAGCCAAATTTAACAATTGGGGACGGGGCAAAAATGTTAAATTTTTTTAACAATTTTGCCCCGTCCCCAATTGTTAAATAGCGGTGTCCTGCCGAGACCTCGGAGGGGAAAAAGTCCGCCTAACTGAGTTCGGCAAGTCATATAGCAATTAAGGCGCGGAGCGGGAAACCGCTCCGCGCGTGTTTTGATCATAACGAAACAGCGTTGTCAAGGGCGCGAAAATTTTTGCCTGTGTTGCAAGCAAAATTTTTCGGCGCAATTCCTTGACAAAATATGGTGAGAACAACAATAGCATGGGAGAAGCGGGGGTATAATGCCCCCACAAAAGCGCGAGGGTGTGCCACCCTCGCAAAGGTCGGGTGGGCGGGGTACGCTTGTGCCGCACACTTAATCAAAGCGTTGAGTACGAAGTAAATTTTGAGCGGGCGTATTTGAGCACGACGCAAACTCCGAGCAAGCGTTGCCTGAGGTCGCCCTGCCCCATGAATAGCGACGAGTAAAACCGCGATATTTGGATGCAGAACGCGAAAGCACCCCTTTTTTCGGTGAGGCGCGTACTTAGGCGTACGTAACGAGCCGAAAAAGGGGTGCTGACAAAGTTGTGCGCCAAATAGCGCGGTTTTACAACACTTTTGCGAGGAACTCGCGCAGCCTGGGATGCTGCGGATTCCCGAAAAACTCCTCGGGGGGCGCTTGCTCGAGTACTTTGCCTTCCGCCATGAAGAGGATGCGGGTGCCGACTTCGCGGGCGAAACCCATCTCGTGCGTGACGATGACCATGGTCATGCCCTCGTCGGCGACCTGTTTGATGAGGTCGAGCACTTCGCCGACCATCTCGGGATCGAGAGCGGAAGTAGGCTCGTCAAAGAGCATGACTTTGGGGTTCATGGCAAGGGCGCGGACGATGGCGACGCGCTGTTTCTGCCCGCCGGACAGGGTGGACGGATAGACATCCGCCTTGTCCTCAAGCCCTATGCGTCTGAGAAGGCGCATGGCGTTCTCCTCCGCTGCCTCGCGCACCGCCTTGGCACTGTCGGCGGGAAGGGGGATAAACTCTCTCCTCTCCGCGGGGACGGCGTGCGCGAGAGCGCGCTCCGTCTGTTCGAGTTTGTTGGCTATGGCAAGCTTCTTTTTGGTGAGTTCGGGATCGTAAGAAACGACGCTCTTGCCCGCCACTTCCTCGACGGCCTTGGTCTGCTCCCACGCCTCAACAACGGGTTCAAGCTCCGTTCTGAGCTGTTCAACCTTCGTTTGGAGCATTTCGCGCTTCTTTGCGATATGCTCGTTGTACTTTGCGCCGAACTTGTCAAAGAGCTTGTTGTAAAGGGGCGTGAAGGCGTTGTGACGCTTGGCTTTCCTGAGGTCCGCAATGCCGATCTTGACGGGCGCGAGGGTGATGTTCTTCTTGACGGTGAGGTTGTTGAACAGGTTGAACTGCTGGAACACCATGCCCATCTTTCTGCGATGCTCGTTGATGTCCACCTTGAGGTCGGCAAGGTCGACGCCCTCAAAGAATATCTGCCCGGAAGTGGGATCTTCAAGGCAATTCAGACACCTGAGGAAGGTGGACTTGCCGCCGCCGGAAGGTCCGATGACCACCACCTTCTCCCCCACTCTGACGCTCTCGGAGATGTCGTCCAACACGAGCAGATCGCCGAACTTCTTGGTGAGGTTCACCACCTCGATGATGGGCTTGCCGACATCCGCCGCCTGCGTATCGCCGCCGTCGGAGGTCAAAAGGGACTCTTCTTGCACACTATCATTTTGAAGCAACTCTTCTGTCACTCTTGGCAAACCTCCTTTCGATAAATCTAATGAGAATGGTGATGATGATGACGATGACGAGATAGAACGCCGCAAGCATGAGATACGGGATTATGTACTCATAGTTTGCACTCGCAATACCGCGGAACGCCTTGGTCAGATCGACGACCGTAATGAAACTTGTGACGGAAGTCTCCTTCACCAATACGATAAATTCGTTGCCCAGCGTGGGGATGATGTTCTTGATCGCCTGCGGGATAACTATGCGGAGCATCGCCGTCGGATAGCTGAGTCCAAGTGCTCTGCCCGCCTCAAGCTGTCCCTGATCGACGGAATTGATACCGCTACGCATTATCTCTGAAACATACGCGCCACTGTTGAGACCGAACACTATGACGGCGACTACGACCGCACTGTCGATGCGCACTCCCATTGCGGGCAACAGCACATAGTAAACCAGCAAAAGCTGAACCACCATAGGAGTGCCGCGGAAAAAGCCCACATAAACGTCGGAAATCCTGCTCAATGTTTTCACAAAAGCAGAATATTTAGGGACGACTTTCGTCATTGCTATCAGCATACCGATGACTATGCCGATGAGAAGTCCCCCGACCGCGATTATTATCGTAGCATAGAGGCCATCGAGTACTGTTCGATAGCCTCCATATGTTACGAATTGTTCAACGAATAATTGCCATTTATCGGCCATAACTCATCCTTTTACAGGGACTTCAAGATGTTCTCGACGTCCTCTTTCGTGGTGCAGCCGTCAAAGGTCGTGTCGCCGTCCTTCACTATGATGACCTGATAAGATCCGTCATAATAGGAGTCGGAGAAAGTCACGGAAACCTTGCGGGACTCGGTGACGGTGAGACCGGCGAGCGCGATGTCAATGCCGTTCTTGCCGACGGAAGTCACAACGGAGTCAAACTCCATGTCTTTGATGACGAGTTCCATGCCAAGCTCGTCCGCAATGCGCTTCGCTATCTCGATGTCGATGCCGACAAAGAGTTCGCCCTGCTTGGACTCAAACGGCGCGAATTCCGCATTGGTTGCGAGAACGAGCTGATTCTTGCTGCTGTCCTGCACACCTGCGGGCACACCGACAGGTTCATAGTCCTCGTTGTCGTAATTTGCGATGATCTCCGCAAGAGAACCGTCCGCCTTCATTTCCGCAAGCACTTCGTTGATGTCGGCAAGCAATTCGGGCTGTGCTTTGTCAACGCCGATCGCATACTGCTCGGTGCTGAGCGGGATGTCGATGATGTGCGCACCGCCGACGTCTGCCGCCGCCGCTTTTGCGACCTCGACATCACCGACAACGTAAGAAATGTTGCCGTTGATCATATCTTGCACCGCCTGTCCTATGCTGTCATAAGACTTCGCGGAAATGTTGGAATAGCCGCTGAAATTCATATCGGCATTGCCCTGCAAATAGAACAGGCCCGTTGTGCCCTGCTGCGCTCCGATCTTGACGCTGTTATCATTGCACGCGGCGAAGGCGAAGCAGGCGCCGACGAGAGTGGCGAGTGCAAGCACGATCACCATTATTTTGCCAAATTTCTTCATACATTGCCTCCATATTGGATCTTGATATGCACACATACTACCACCCCGTTTTATAAAACGCAAACGATTTTGCATAAATTTTCGCATTATGCGCGCTTTTTTGCAAAATGTGGCGCATATTATGCAAAAATCATTTGTTTTTATGCAAATATGCGCCGCGGACGGGCGCAAAATGCGGGTTTTTCTTGACGGGCGGGCGCGCGTGTTATAAAATTAAGTGATAGTATATCATCATTAAATCGAGGAGTTAAAGCGTGCGCGTGACGCACGCGGGAGACCTATGCTGCTGAGCGGTGCAAACATCCTTGTCGCCGCCCTTGAGGAACAGGGCGTGCGCAACATCTTCGGCTATCCGGGGGCGAGCATCCTTTCCGTCTATGACGCGCTCGCGCTCTCGTCCATACGCCATGTCCTCACCGCGCACGAACAGGGAGCGTGTTTCGCCGCCGAGGGTTATGCGAGGCGGAGCGGACGCGCGGGCGTGGTGCTGGCGACATCCGGCCCCGGTGCCACCAACCTGGTGACGGGGCTTGCGGACGCATATATGGACAGCATCCCTCTCGTTGCCGTCACGGGCAACGTCCCTCTCGCGCAGCTGGGGCACGACAGCTTTCAGGAAGTGGACATCTTTGACGTGTCCATGCCCGTGACCAAGTACGGCATCATCGTGAAGAGCGCGTCGGAGATCGCGCCCGCGGTGAGGAGGGCTTTCGCCCTTGCGGAAAGCGGCAGGAAAGGTCCCGTGCTCATCGACATACCCTCGGACATCCTGGACTGCGCGGCGGAATATGAGCCTGCGGAGCAGGAGCGTCCTCTCCCCCTCTCCCCTTCCGAGACGGACATCGAACGCGCAGCCGCACTCATTGCCGCGGCTAAAAAGCCCGTCATCTACGCGGGCGGCGGAGCGGCTGCCGCGGGAGCGGAGACCTCTCTCATGAAGCTTGCGGGACTCATCAAAGCTCCCGTCGTCACCACGTATATGGGCATAGGGTGCTGCCCGCCCGACTACCCGCATTTTCTGGGCGTGCTGTCTGACACCAACGCCAAAGCCGCAGCCGCCATTGCGGAATGCGACCTCTTCGTCACGGTGGGCGCGCGCTTCAACAGCAGATACGGCGCGTTCGGCGTGCTGAGAAAAAAGCGCATCCCTCTCCTGCAATTCGACTCCGACAGAGCGGAGATAGACAAAAACATCCTCGCCGCACTCTCGGTGGTGGGAGACGCGGCTCTCGCTCTCGACGCTCTCCTCCCCCTCGTCGCGGAGAAGGAGGAGGCGGAGTGGGACTACACTTCTCTCCCCGACATGGCGGAGGAAAACCGAGGCACGCGCATCATCCGCGCGCTCACCCGCGAGCTTGGCGACGTCACCGTCACCACGGATGTGGGGATGCATCAGGAGTGGGCGGCGCACAATGCGATCATCCGCACTCCCCGCCGTTTCCTCACCAGCGGAGGGCTGGGAGCGATGGGCTTCGGCATGGGGGCGGCGATAGGCGCGCATTTTGCGAGCGGAGACACCTGCCTCGTCGTGACGGGGGACGGCTCCTTCAACATGAATATGAACGAGCTGACCACCGCAGTCAAACACCATGTCCCCCTCGTGGTCGCCGTCATGAACAACAACGCGCTGGGGATGATAAGAAAATTGCAGACCGCGCGAAAAGTGAAAGGATCGGGCGTGAACGCGCTCTACCTCAACGTGGACTACGCCGCACTCGCCCGTTCCATGGGCGCGAGAGGCGTCACAGTCACGGAGGAAGAGGACGTGGACGAGGCAGTGAAAAACGCCCTCGACGGCCCTCTGCCCGTCGTCATAGATTTCAAGCTCCCCATCAATACGGGGATATAAGGAGCGTTATGGACAACTCGACAAGACAGATCATCTCCATTCTCGTCAACAACCAGCCCGGCGTGCTCTCCCGCATTGCGGGACTTTTCTCCCGCCGCGGATACAACATCGACGGCTTGACCGTGTGCGCGACGGAGGACGACAGTTGGTCCAGAATGACCATCACCGTCAACGCCACCCCCGCCACGGTGAAACAGATCGTCGCGCAGCTGGAAAAACAGGAGGACGTGGTGAAGGTGATGGACTTCGATCCCGTCAAGGTGGCGACAAGGGAACTGCTGCTCATCAAGGTGGCGGCGGGCGGCGCAAAGCGCAGCGAGATCGCGGACCTCATCGCCCTCTTCGGCGCGAAAGCCATCGACGTCACCGCCGAAAGCATGATGCTGGAACTCACAGGCTCCACGGACAAAGTGGACAACTTCGTGCGCATCCTGGGCGAATACGGCATACTTGAAATGGCGCGCACGGGCGGCGCGGCTCTGGAACGCGGCGCGGGCAGTCTGGCAGGAAGCAAGAAGTCGGAGGACTGACAAAAACCGCACAAAACCCGCTTTATATGACAAGATCCGACAATAAACTCCGGATTTTGTCATCATTCGCAGACGGTATAATTCCGCGGAAGGGAGCGGAAAGGAGCGAAACACGCCGCGCGGACTGCGGCGGATGACACCGCAAGCGAACGAAAAGCGAACGGAAAGCAACCCAAAACGAACGGGAACAACGGAAAGCAACATAAAAAAACGGAAAGCAAACGGGAAGAACGGAAAGACGAACCATATGAGCGAAAACGCGAAGCGAAAGATAAAGATATTCGACACCACCCTGCGCGACGGCGAGCAGTCGCCGGGGTGCAGCATGCACATCAACGAGAAACTCGACGTCGCCGAGGCTTTGGAAGCCCTCGGTGTGGACGTCATTGAGGCGGGGTTCCCTGCCGCGAGCGAGGGCGAGTTCAAGGCGGTGAAGGAGATCGCCGCCGTCGTGAAGCGCGCCACCGTCGCCGCCCTCTGCCGTTGCAGGAAAGAGGACATAGACAGGGGCTGGGAGGCGGTGAAGGACGCGGCGCATCCGCGCATCCACATCTTCCTCGCCACCTCTCCCATACACCTCGAATATAAGCTGCGCATAGACGAGAAGACGGCGATAGAAATGATCCGCTCCCACACGGAGTACGCCCGCTCCCTTGCCGCGGACGTGGAGTTCTCCTTCGAGGACGCGAGCCGCACTCCCCACGAGTTCCTGGCAAAAGCCGCGCGCACCGCACTTGACGCGGGGGCGACCACGCTCAATTTCCCCGACACCGTGGGCTACGCCACCCCGGACGAGATGAAAGCGATGATAACGTACATCCGCGCCAACGTCCCGGGCATAGACCGCGCGGACATCTCCGTGCATTGCCACAACGACCTCGGCATGGCGACGGCGAATTCCGTCGCGGCGGCGGAGGCGGGGGCAACGCAGATAGAGTGCACCGTCAACGGCATAGGCGAACGCGCGGGCAACGCCGCTCTCGAAGAAGTGGTGATGACCGTCCGCACCCGCGGCGAGACGCTCGGTCTTTATACGGATGTGGAGACGCAGCTCATCTACCGCGTGAGCAGGCTGGTGAGCGGCATCGTGGGCATCAAGCTCCCTCCCAACAAAGCGGTGGTGGGCAAAAACGCTTTCCAGCACGAGTCCGGCATACACCAGCACGGCGTCCTCGCCAACAAAGCCACCTACGAGATCATGAGTCCGAAGGACATCGGAGTGCCCGAAAACGCACTTTTCCTCGGCAAACACAGCGGTAAACATGCGTTTCAGGAACTTCTCGACGAGATGGGCTATATCCTCACCAAGGAACAGATAGCCGCCTACTTCCCCAGATATAAGGAACTCGCCGACCGCAAAAAAGAGGTCACGCGCGAGGATATCGACGCGCTCCTCTCAGGGCTTTACCGCCGCAAAGTCAAACGCATCTACGCCCTCAAAGACTATGAGGTGACCGCCTATAAGGACTCCGCCTCTGCCATCGTTTCGCTGGAAGCGGACGGCAAGGTGCATACGGACAGGATGACGGGAGACGGCCCTGTGGATGCGGGCTTCAAAGCCATCAATTCCCTCACGGGGCAGAACTTCAAGCTGGTGGACTATCAGGTGCACTCCGTCTCGGAAGGCAAGGACGCTCTCGGTGAAGCGACCGTAAAGCTCGCCTCCCCCGAGGACGGCAAAATCATGACGGGCAAAGGCATCTCCACCGACGTTTTGGAGGCTTCCCTCATCGCCTACATCAACGCCACCAACAAGCTGCTGCAAGAGGAGTGATATGAGGATAGAATTTTACGACACCACTCTGCGCGACGGCGCGCAAGCCGCAGGCATCAGCTACTCCGTCTCGGACAAAAAGCAGATCTTTGCCCTGCTCTCCTTGATAGGCATCGACCTCATCGAGGGCGGGGATCCCGCGTCCAACCCCAAAGATGCGGAGTTTTTTGCGGAATGCAAGGCGGAAAAGGCGGTCGCCTTCGGCTCCACCTGCCGCAAAGGGATGCCCGCGGAAAAGGACGAGGGGTTGAGAAAACTTCTGGATTCCGGCGCGCGCACCCTCTGCATATTCGGCAAAGCGGGTGTCTCGCAGGTGAAAGAGGTGCTCGCCGTCTCCCCGGAGGAGAACCTCAGGATGATAGGCGACAGCGTGCGTTTCCTGGCAAGCCACGGACGCCGTGTCATCTTTGATGCGGAACACTTCTACGACGGCGCGGAGGAGGACGTTTCCTACTCCATGCGCTGTCTCGAAACCGCCATAAGCGAGGGCGCGGACACCGTCGTCCTCTGCGACACCAACGGCGGAGTCTCCCCGGAACGCGCCTACGCTCTCACGAAAGCCGTGACGGAAAAATTCGGCGGCAGCGCAAAAGTGGGCGTGCATTTCCACAACGACACGGGGACTGCCGTCGCATCATCGCTCGCGGGAGTGCGCGCGGGCGCGACGCACGTGCAAGGCACTTTCCTCGGCTTCGGAGAGAGGTGCGGCAATGCCAATCTCTCCACCATCATCGCCGACCTAATGCTGCACGGGGACTGCGAACATACGGTGGAACTTCCCGCCCTCACCCGCACCGCGCACGCCGTGGCGGAGATCAGCAACCTCAACCTCGATCCCGCCATGCCCTATGTGGGGGCTGCGGCTTTCGCGCACAAGGCGGGGATGCACTCGGATGCGGTCATCAAAGATCCCCGCACCTTCGAACACGTCGATCCCGCGGCGGTGGGCAACCGCGACAGCATACTCCTCAGCGAAGTGGCGGGAAGGAGCGCGGTGGCGAAAAAGCTGGAACACCTCTTCCCCACCCTTGACAAGACCAACCCCAAGACCAAAGAGATCCTGGACATGGTCAAGCTCATGGAACTCAAAGGCTATCAGTTCGAGGGCGCGGACGGCAGTTTCGTGCTGCTCGCCGAAAGGGTGATGAATTCCTTTGAACCTTCCTTCGAGCTTGAACATTATTGCATCAAAGCCGTCAAACCCGACGGCGTGAACACCGCGGAAGTCGCCATCCGCGTGGGCGGGGAGGTCACCTCCGTCACCGAGACGGGCAACGGCCCCGTCAACGCGTTGGACAAGGCTCTCCGCGCCGCCCTCGTAAAGCACTTTCCGAGCATAAGCAAGGTCGCCCTCATAGACTACAAAGTGCGCGTGGTGGACTCCTCCGCCGCGACGGGAGCGATCGTCCGCGTGCTCATCACGTCTACGGACAGGAAGGACACCTGGACGACGGTGGGCGTCTCGACGGACATCATCGAGGCGAGCTGGGACGCCCTCACCGACAGCTTTGAATATAAGCTGACGGGCAGAGGACGCATCGTATGAGGCGCATATGAAAATGACCGCAACTCAAAAGATCTTCGCAAAACACACGGGCAGGGAGAGCGTCGCGGCGGGAGAGCTGATCACCGCCGACGTCGATCTCATCCTCGGCAACGACATCACCTCTCCCGTGGCTATAGCAGAGATGAAAAAGGCGGGCGACAGGGTGAAATGCCCCGATAAAGTCGTCCTCGTCCTCGACCATTTCGTGCCCGCAAAGGACATCAAATCCGCCGAACAGTGCAAGATCGTCCGCGATTTTGCACGCGAACAGGGCATAAAACACTTCTATGACGTCGGCTGTTCGGGAGTGGAACACGCTCTCCTTCCGGAACTCGGTCTCATCCGCCCCGCATCCCTCGTCATAGGCGCGGACAGCCACACCTGCACCTACGGCGCGCTCGGATGCGTGTCCACGGGTGTGGGATCGACGGATATGGCGGCGGCAATGCTCACGGGCAGGCTGTGGTTCAGAGTTCCTTCCGCGATCAAAGTAGTGCTTAGTGGCACTCTCCCCCGCTTCGTCACGGGCAAGGACGTCGTCCTCACCATCATAGGCATGCTGGGCGTGGACGGCGCGACTTACAAGTCGCTGGAATTTTTCGGCGACATCGCCTCCCTCACCGCGGACGACAGGCTGACCATAGCGAATATGGCGGTGGAATGCGGCGCGAAAAATGCCTTCTTCCCCCTCGACGACGTGAGTGAAAGCTATCTCCTCTCCCGCGGCGTGAAACCGGACGCCGAAGATGTCGTCACCGCGGACGAGGACGCGGTGTATGAGCGTACGGTCACTCTCTACCTTAGTTCCCTGCGCCCCACCGTCGCATTCCCCCACCTTCCCTCCAACGTGCGGACGTTCGGCAAAGACGTCCCCGAAGGCTTGAAGATCGACCAGGTGGTCATCGGCAGCTGCACCAACGGGCGCATCTCGGACATGCGCGCGGCGGCAAGCGTGATGAAGGGACGCAAGGTGGCGGACGGCGTGAGGTGCATCGTCATCCCCGCAACGCAGGAAGTGTACAGGCAATGCCTGCAAGAGGGGTTGACCGAGATATTCATTGACAGCGGGGCGGCGGTGTCCACCCCGACGTGCGGTCCCTGCCTGGGCGGATATATGGGCATCCTTGCAGGGGGCGAACGCGCAGTCGCCACCACCAACCGCAACTTCGTGGGACGCATGGGCGCGGCATCCAGCGAGGTCTATCTCGCCTCCCCCTACGTCGCTGCGGAAAGCGCGATAAAGGGCGAACTTGCCTGCCCGGAGGTGTGATATGAGCGGCAAAGTTTTCAAGTACGGCGACAACGTCAACACCGACGTCATCATCCCCGCAAGATACCTCAACGACGCCAGTGCGGAAAATCTCCGTTCTCACGCCATGGAGGACATCGACGCGGAGTTCGCAAAAAGGGTGCAGCCCGGTGATTTCGTGGTGGGCGGATACAACTTCGGCAGCGGTTCCAGCCGCGAACACGCTCCCCTCGCTCTCAAAGCGTCGGGTGTCGCCGCGGTCATCGCAAAGAGCTTCGCGCGCATCTTCTTCCGCAATGCAGTCAACATCGGTCTCTACCTCATCGAAAGCGCGCAAATGGCGGATGAGATAAACGAAAACGATGTTTTAACCATCGAAAATGACATTTTGAAGGATGTGACCACGGGCAGATCCTACCCTCTTCCGCCCATGGACGAGCATGTGAAAAACATCCTCAAATGCGGCGGGCTTATGGAGGCGGTGAAACATGAAGGCTAACATTCTTCTCCTTCCCGGAGACGGCATCGGTCCGGAGATCGTGCATTCCGCGCGGCGGGTGCTTGAACGCGTTGCGGAACGCTTCGGGCATGAGTTCATCTTCTCCGAAGCCCTGATCGGCGGCGCGGCGATAGACGCCGCGGGACATCCCCTGCCCGCAGAGACCGTAAGTGCGGCGCACGCCGCGGATGCGGTGCTGCTCGGCGCGGTGGGCGGCGAGAAATGGGACTCCGCTCCCGTCCGTCCGGAGGCGGCACTCCTCGGTATGCGCAAGGAGCTGGGGCTTTACGCCAACCTGCGCCCCGCAAAGCTCTTCCCCGCGCTCAAAGGCGCGTCATCCCTCAAAGCGGAGATCGTGGAGCGCGGCATCGACCTTGTCACCGTGCGCGAACTCACGGGCGGCATCTATTTCGGAGAGCGCGGCTTCCGCACGGGCGCGCTGGGCAGAGAGGCTTTCGACACCGAATGTTACGCCGAGCTTGAGATAGAACGCGTGGCGCGCATAGCCTACGAACTCGCGGAAAAGCGCAGCCGCAAAGTGTGTCTGGTGGACAAAGCCAACGTCCTCACTTCCTCGCGGCTGTGGCGCAAGGTGGTCAGCGACCTCAACGAGGACTACCCTTCTGTGCGCCTTGATATGATGTATGTGGACAATGCGGCGATGCAGCTCGCGCTCGCGCCATCGCAATTCGATGTCATCCTCACATCCAACCTCTTCGGCGACATCCTCTCCGACCTCACCGCCGCAATCGTGGGCAGCATAGGCGTCATGCCTTCCGCCTCCCTCGGCGCGACCGCCGTCGGGATGTACGAAGCCATCCACGGCTCCGCCCCCTCGCTTGCGGGGCTGGACAGGGCAAACCCCGTCGGCACCATACTCTCCGCCGCGATGATGCTCCGCCTCTCCTTCGACCTCGACAAGGAAGCCGCCGCCGTTGAACACGCCGTGGAAGCCGCCCTCGACGCAGGTCTCGGCACCCCCGACATCGGCGGCACCCTCGGCACGACCAAAATGACCGACGCGATCATCGCCCGCATTTAACGGGATATCTCCCCTCGTGGGGGTATTATACCCCCACACCCCCGAACCGTTGTGTTATACCAAAATCATTAAGGTCGCGTATAGCTCCGAAACAAATGGGGACGGCTCTTAACCCCACCGAAAATACTTTCGGCGGGGACTCCGATTTACCCCGTCCCCATTGGTTTCAACACGTTCCTGTTTCAGGTGTATTAACGCACACTTTGAGCGAGCGTTGAGTACGACGTACACTTTTTCGGAGACGGATTCGGAGCCGCTAAAAATTTGAAATCAAGGGGTGGGATCCTTTGAACAATCCTCAAACAAGTTTATCACTAGCTTGTGTTTGGAAATGGCGTACCGATATGCCACCCGAGTACCGGATACGGCTTTCGCCTCGGCATTTGTATTACAATAAAACACACAAACATCTGCGTTATCTATCATGAGTCTATTCCGCTCTATATAAACAGCCTTACCTGCGCGTTGAAGGCTCGGAGGGAAAAACGTATTGTCACAGTCCTCAAGGCGATATTCCAAATAACTGTCGCTGATGACGGGATATTCGGCACGGACATAAATACGCTCAACGTGCGGAAACTCTGCCTTCAATTCTTTTGCCGCTTTCACACACAAAGAATCAAAATCGCTTCTGCTACCGAAAAGAAATACATTAGCTACTCGACACGTTATCAATTCGCGCATAATTGCGATGATCTTTCTATACACCCCGTCCTTATCTTCTATATCTCTATGCCCAATGAACGAGACAACCATCATTTGCTCCATGCGGCGTTATAACTTCTTAATTTTATCCGAAAAAACAGTAAAGGTAAAGCATACGGCGTTATAACTCCGTATTTTTAACGTCCCATGTTGCTACACTTTATTTGAAAACGGACGGAGGTGCGGTATGACGGTTTGCCAAGCGGTTGCGAAGCGTATTGCGGGATTGCTTGCCGAGCGCGGCATGACGCAGTATCGTCTGGAACAGTTTTCACACATTCAGCACGGGACGATGAACGGCATAATGAGCGGGCGCAACAAGGGCATAGAACTCAACACCGTTATGATGATCGCCGCAGGCTTCGGGATGACCGCCGCCGAGTTTCTCGATCACCCGCTCTTCACTTCCGACGAACTCGAAACAGAAAAATAATGCTCTTTTGTGGGGGGGGTATTATAACACCCCCTTGCGAGGGTGTCACACCTTTGCGCTCCTCATTGGGTATACCCCCACACCCCTATACTTTTTATCATAAAAGTGCGCCGAAGTGCGCGGATAATGCCGCTCACTTCGGCGCAATATTATATGAAAGTTTGGAGTGCGGGGATGTCATCCCCGCAAGATGGCAGGGCTGCGCCCCTGCCGCGATCATTTCACCGCAGGCTAAGCCGAGATGAACGCTTGGCGACAAATAGGTCAAGGGGAAAGCCCCTCGGATATGCTAAGACTTCTTTTTCCCGAAAAGTTTTTTCGTACCGCCGGATGAGGCGAGGTTCAGGAATCTCGTCCCGACGATGAGGTTGAGCGCGGCGAGGAGTACTATGCTGCCTGCGACATACAATGCCATCACATCCGTATCCGCCGCTTTGCCGAAGAAATCCAGGCGCATCGAGAAGGCGTCAAGCAACCCGTCATACACCGCCTGCGGCAACCCTGCCGTGAGGTCTGCAAGCGCGCCCGACATCAGAAAGTTGCGGAACAGCCCCGCCGAGTGCGTGCCGGGAAGGAGGGCGGCGAGATATTCCACGCCGTCCGGGAACGCGGAAAGGGGCATATATGCGCCGATGAGGAAACCTATCGCGGCACTGACTATGCCGATGAACCCGCTGAGCGCGCCTTCCGTACGGAAAAATGAGCAGACAAACACGGAAAAGAGGGTGGACGAGAGCGCGGAGAACGCCACGTTGCCGAGCGTTGCGAATGCGTCCCCCGCCGACATACGGAAACCGCCCGTTGCCGCGAGATAGACAAAGCAAAGCAAGGTGACAAATGTCACCACCGCCACCGTCACAATGAAATTGAACGCAAAATAGGCAAGAGTCACCGTCGTCCTTTTCACGGGAGAGACGAGGCAGTCGCGGATCTGCCCTCTGCACTTGTCCTGCACCATGATGGTGTTGGCACTGAACGACACCGTAAAGCACGCCGTTCCCAGCACCCCGGACACCATCCAGCTGTCCACAAAGGCACTCACCGCACCTTCGGGAACGGCGACGCCCTCGGGGAAGAAGCTCATCACCGTATCCTCCTGCAAGTCTCCGAGAAAGAGAACGTAGAGCAGAAACACTATGATGGGCGCGAGCAGAGAGAAGAACACCGCCATGCGGTCCTTCAAAAACACCTTGCAATGCCGTTTGACCAGCTGCAAAAACGCGAAAAAGTCGTCGGAGCGTCTGACGAGAGTATCACTCATAGTTGTGTTCCCCCGAAAGTTTCTTGCCCGTCACGCGCAGAAAGACATCGTCCATATTGCCCTTCACCACTTCAAAATCCTCCGCCAGCTCCGGGTGCGCGAGGATGAGATCCCTTGCCGCGGCAGTGCCTTCCGTGCGGATGCGGTAGCACTCCCCTTCATAGTCGAACTCCGCGCCTATGCGCCCGAGCAAGGCATCCGTCTCCGCCCCGCGCGGACGATAGAGCTTCACATAGTCACCGGAGTAAAGAGTTTTGAGTTCGTGCGGAGTGCCGCGGGCAACGATGACGCCGTCATCCATGATGACCACGGTGTCCGCGTCCGCCGCCTCCTCCATATAGTGCGTGGTGAGAAAGAGAGTCATGCCCGTCTCCTTCCTGAGAGAGTGCAGCACATCCCACACCCGCCGCCGCGTCTGAGGATCAAGCCCCGTCGTCGGCTCGTCGAGGAAAAGGATGGAAGGACGGTGTATAAGCCCGCGCGCGACATCGGCACGCCTGCGCTGCCCGCCGGAAAGTTTGCCGTAAGGACGGGAAAGGATGTCCCCCAGCCCGAAAAGCTCCGTGACTTCGGCGACACGTGCCTTCAACGCTTTACCTCTGAGACCGTAAAAAGACGCGCGCACGGTGAGGTTGTCGCCGACGGTCAGCCTGTCATCCAACACCGAACCTTGGAACACTATGCCGATGCGCCGTTTGATGGCATCCTTTTCGCGGTCAATGTCCAGCCCGTCCACCGTCACCTTGCCCGAAGTCTTGGGAAGAACGGTGGAGAGGATGTTGATGGTGGTGGACTTGCCCGCGCCGTTCAGTCCGAGGAAGGCAAAAAGCTCCCCTTTTTCCACATTGAAGGAGATGTCCTTGACGGCGTGAACTTCGCCGTAATTTTTGACCAGATGTTCGACAGTGATCATATCCTGCATGATACCGCCTTTCCTTGACGGTGCAATTATACCCCCCCCTCGAAAAGTCAACATAAATGCCGACGGAGGGGAAATTTCGCGCTATGACGTAAAGAACCGACTCGCGCCGAGTCCGACACGGACAAGAAACGCCCTCCCGCAACGTCGGGAGGGCGCACGGTTTTTCACTCACGCCTTGGCGTTTTCGATGAAACTGACGACGTCGGCGACGGTCTTCATCTCCGCCACATCGCTGTCGTCGATGGTGACGCCGAAGGTCTCCTCCACCTTCATCAGCATGTCCACGATGTCCAGGCTGTCCAGCCCCAGCTCCTTGATGATGTCGCTCTCGGGCTTGATCTTGTCCTCATCGATGCCTATGTCGTTGACGGCGATGGCTTTGAGTTGCTCGTAAATGTCCTTGTTCATAATGTCCTCGCTTATTTTTATTTCGCGGGGTTTATCCTCACATTTCGTGGCGATAAACTCCCGTTTTTGTTCATTTTCTGCCTTCCCTTCCTTCCACTCCGTCAAGGTCGATGAGGAAGGCTCTGACATTCTGCGGCTCGGCGCACACACACGCATCGTAGCCTTCGAACGCCTCGAAATGCTCGAAGTGCGTGCCTTCCGGGATGGGGCGTCTCAGCTCCTTCAAGCCCGCGCCCGTGTATTTGAGCCAGCTTTCCCTCTCCGTCCATTTCCTGAAAAAGTCCCGCTCGTCCTCCGCCTTGATGAAGTCGAACTTCTCGAAATTGACGGGGCGGATCTTCTCGATGTCCACGCCTATCTCCGTCAGCGCGATGCCCAGCATGATGACACCGTGGGAGTGGGAGAGTGAGAAATGCACGTCCTCTCTGTCAAAGCGCGGCTTTTTCCCCTCCTCACGCACTATGCCGATCTCGCGCGGCAGATGCGCTCCCGCGGCGTTGAGGATGTCCGCAAAGTGCGCGTAGCAGTGGCGGATGAAGGCGTCGCTGTCGCACTCCCCGTCCGCAAAGAAAAGGATCATTCCCTGCCTCCGCCAAGCCTGCCGTAGGTGTTGTTGATGTCCAGGAAGAAGTCGCGGTCCACCGTGAGCATAAGCTCGTATGCGAGGCGGAACTCCCAATTCCCTTCCGCCACGCCCGGCACATTGACGCGGGTGTCCGCGCCGTAGCCCAGCATATCCTGCACGGGGAAGACGGCAAGCACCGCGGACGATGCGGCTATGGTGCGCAATATGGCTTTCGTGGAGGCGCATTGCGGACCGCCGCTCCCCCAGCCCGCGCCCGAGAATCCGCAATATTTGAGGGCGAAATCCCTCGCATCCGGGTTCATCTCATACAGCCAGCCGAGGAGCGTATTGTTGTCGTGCGTGCCGGAATAGGCGACGTTGGTCTTGTCGTAGAAATAGGGAAGATGCACGCTTTGCGTGCCGTCGAAGGCGAATTGGAACACCCTCATGGTGGGGATGCCCGTCCCGTCGATGAACTTGCGGCAGGCGGGATCGATGAGACCGAGATCCTCCGCGATGAACAGCGCGTCGGGGTTGTCTGCGAGCATGAGGTCGATAAGCTCCTGCCCGGGACCGTACTTCCAGCGTCCGTTGACGGCGGTGTCCTTGTCCTCGGCGGGGATGGCGAAGAAATTGTAGAAGGCGCGGAAGTGGTCCAGCCTCAGCGCGTCATACATTTTGAGGCAATGGGAGATGCGCTTTCTCCACCACCTGTACCCCGTCTTTTTCATGGCGGCGAAGTCGTAAAGGCAGTTGCCCCAGATCTGCCCCTGCGCGGCGAACGCGTCGGGCGGGACGCCTGCGACGGCTTTGGGGTGACCGTCCTTGTCGAGCAGGAACTCGGAGGCATTCGTCCACACGTCCACGCTCTCGGTGGCGACATAGAAAGGCAGGTCTCCTATTATGCGCACGCCGCGCGCGTTGACGCGATCTTTCAAGAAAAACCATTCCCTGTAAAACTCGTACTGCTCAAAGATGTAGTAGTCGATCTCGCGGGCGAATTCCTTCCTCGCCGCGGCGAGCGCGCTCTCCTGCCTGAAAGCAAGCCCCCTCTCCCACTTGGTCCAATCGCCGCCGTAGCGGTCGGCAAGTGCCATAAAGAGAGCGTAGTCGTGGAGCCAATAGCCCTCCTCCTCTTCAAACGCCGCGATCTTTTCCCTGATCTCGGGTGTCAGACGCTCGAAAGCGATGTGTAAAACCCGTGTTATGTTCTCTCTGGCAAAAGCGTAGTCCACCTTGTAGGGCTGACCGCGGTATTTTGCGGCTTCCACTTCCTCGTCACTGAGCAGCCCTTCCGCCTTCAACAGCATGGGGTTGATGTAGAGGAAATTGCCCGCGTGCGTGGAATAGCCGGAGTAAGGCGAGTTGCCCGCACCGAGTATGGTGATGGGCAGCACCTGCCACCAGGAAAATCCCATGTCCTTCGCCATCTCGGCGAAGTTCTCCGCATCGCGGGAGAAGCACCCTATCCCGTAGGGGCTGGGGAGAGAACTCACGGGCATCAGCACGCCCGCGGAACGTTTGAATTTGGGAGCTATCATTCTTCCACCCTTATGAGCGCGGCAATGTTCTCCACGCCCGAAAGTTGTTCTATCTTGGAAAGAGCCTTTTTCATCACGCTCTCCTTAGTCTCATGCGTGACGAAGATGACCGCCACTTCGCGGGAGGTCGCTTCCTTCTGCACCACGGTGGCGAGAGAGATGCCGCAGCGTCCGAACACTCCCGTGATCTTGCTCAGCGTCCCCTCCTCGTCCGAGACGGTGAGACGGACGTAGTAGCGGGAGGAGAAATCCGTGGCGAAATCCTCGTCCTTCACCTCTGTTTCCAGCTCCCAGGGGAACCTGCGGTGCGCCTCTCTGCCCGCCGCGAACACGATGTCGCTGACGATCGCGCTGCCCGTGGGGAGCGCGCCCGCGCCCCTGCCGTAAAGCATGATGTCGTCCACGCTGTCGCCGTGGACGTAAACGGCGTTGAAGGAGCCGCTCACCGAGGAGAGAGGATGCCCGGAGGGCAGGAATGCGGGATGCACTCTCGCCTCTATCTTCCCGTCACGGTCCTTGGATATGGCGAGGAGTTTCAGGGTGTAGCCCAGCTCCTTGCCGTAGTTGATGTCCTCGACGGCGATGCCGGAGATGCCTTCGCGGTAGATCCTGTCCACGGGCACGCGCTTTTTGTAGGCGAGGGAGGAGAGAATGCTGTTCTTGTACATGGCGTCGAAGCCCTCGACGTCCGCGGTGGGATCCGCCTCCGCGTATCCGAGTGCCTGCGCGTCTTTGAGGCAGGAGGTGTAGTCCACCCCCTCGTCGCTCATGCGGGAGAGGATGTAGTTGGTGGTGCCGTTGACGATGCCCTTCAAGGAAGTGACGCGGTTTGCCTGCATACCCTCCGTGAGAGTGCGGATGATGGGGATGCCGCCCGCGCAGCTCGCCTCGAAATACAGTCCGCCGCCGCCGCGTTCGGCAGCCGCTTCCAGCTCAGGCCAATTTTTGGAGAACATCTCCTTGTTGGCGGTGACGATGCTCTTGCCCGCTTCCAACGCCTTGATGAGGAAGGTCTTTGCAGGCTCTATGCCGCCGAAAAACTCCGCGACGACGGAGATCTCCGGATCGTTCACCACTCTCTCGATGTCCGTGGACACTATGGAGAGATCCACGCCGAGTTCCCGACAACGGTCGAGGTTTTTTTCCAGCACGCACTTGATCTCGATGTCGATGCCGTCATTGCTTTTGATGTACTCTCTTTGTGAGGTGAGGATGCGATAGGTCCCTCCGCCCACAACGCCCAGTCCGAGCAGGGCTACTCCGATCTTTTTCATATATTCTCCTGATAAGCGGATGTCCGCCGATTTACTTTTTTGCGCGGTCGAGGTCGTAGATGTACTTCAACCCTTTGAGCGCGAGCGCGCGGTCGGTGATGTCGATAAGCTCGGGTTCCACTCCCGCGATGAGTTCGCTGAGTCCGCCCGTCGCCACCACTTTCGCCCCCTTCATTTCGGGCAGCGCGCGGTATTTGCCCACAAGATATTTCACCAGCCCCGCATAGCCGTAGATGATGCCCGCCTGCATACAGCTCCTTGTGGACGTCCCCACCACGCTTTCGGGGGTGGAAAGTTCCACGCGCGGGAGCTTAGCCGCCGTATGCACCAGCGATTCCGTCGCGGTCTTGACGCCGGGAGCGATCGCGCCGCCGATGAACTTCCCTTCCGCCGTCACGAGGTTGAAAGTGGTCGCCGAGCCGAAATCCACTTCGATGACAGGACCGCCGTAAAAACGGTAGGCCGCTGCCGCCCCCACCATCCTGTCCGCGCCGAGTTCGGAGGGATTGTCATAACACAGCGTGATGCCCGTCTCGGTGCGGTGATCCACCACGAGAGGACGCTTGCCCGTATAGTAGGAACACATGTGCTCGATGGTGTAATTGAGAGAGGGCGCGACGGAGGACATCACCGCCCCGTCCACGTCGTCGAAGGTGTGTCCGCCCTGACGCAGCAGATCATAGATGACCATGCCGTACTCGTCCGCCGTATGGGACGCCACGGTGGACACTCTCCACGTGTACGCCAGCTCATCGCCCTTGAATATCCCGATCTTGACATTGGTGTTGCCGATGTCCATCGCAAGCAGCATATTCCCTCCTGCGCCCGCGAGCGAGCGCGCAAACGCGTATAGTTGAAATTATTGTATCAAATAACTTTCTCATTTTCAAGTGAAACGCCGAAATGCGCGCTTTTGCGTCACCGAACCCCGACGAAGGCGGGTGCGGCTGTGTCAAAGTGCGGGCGGAATGCGTATGGTAAGTTGGGAGCGATCCCAGTCCAAAAGGAGGTACATATCATGAACGGCTTTTTCGGCAACGGCGGATGCGGGTGCGACAACATCATTCTCTTGCTGCTCCTGCTCTCCTGCTGCAACGGAAACGGGATGGGATGTGTCTGCGACATCCTGCCTCTCCTTCTCATCCTGTGCTGCTGCGGCGGCAACCTGTGCGGCAACAACTGCTGCAAATGATCTTCCGCAAAATGCGGAAAACGCCGCGGATCCGTCCGCGGGACGGGGCGCGGACGCGCCCCGCATGACAAAGGGGAAAGGACGCAAACGCGTCCTTTTCCGTCACATTCGGTGTGATAAACACCGTTTTAGGTCATTTGCGGGCATTCATGCCATGCCGGACCGGAATAATACGAACCGGCATGGCACGGATGCTGTCAGGGACTTCCGCTTCGGTGACGCCGACATCCTTGACGCCCCGCTCCGCATCCGCTTTTCATGGTTCTGAAGCCGTGTTTTTGCTCCGTTGCGTCGGGCGGCACGAAAAAGCCGCCCTTCCGAGGAAAGGCGGCTGCGAGTGTACGTTGATGATGCTCAGTACTCGAATTCTTCCGCAAAATAGGCGCGGAGGTTCTCGACGGGGATGCGCACCTGCGCCATGCTGTCGCGCTCGCGCACCGTCACCGCGCCGTCCTCCAAGGTGTCGAAGTCCACCGTCACGCAGTAAGGCGTGCCTATCTCGTCCTGGCGGCGGTAGCGTTTGCCGATGGAACCCGTCGCGTCGTAGTCGCACACGAAGTGTTTGGAAAGCTCGGCATAGATCTCCTGTGCCTTGTCGGCGAGCTGTTTCTGGAGGGGCAGCACCGCCACTTTGACGGGCGCGATGAAGGGGTGGAAACGCAACACCACGCGGGTGTCGCCCTCCCCCACTTCCTCCTCGTCGTAGGCGTTGCAGAGAAGTGCCAGCACCATGCGCTCCACGCCGAGGGACGGCTCGATGACATAGGGCACGTATTTCTCGTTGGTGACGGGATCGGTGTAGGAAAGATCCTTGCCCGAAGTGTTGATGTGCTGAGTGAGGTCATAGTCCGTGCGGTCGGCGACGCCCCACAGCTCTCCCCAGCCGAAGGGGAAGAGGAACTCGAAGTCCGTGGTGGCTTTGGAGTAGAAGCACAGCTCCTCCGCGCTGTGGTCGCGCAGACGGAGTTTCTCGTCGTCGAAGCCGAGACCGAGCAGCCACTCATGGCAGAATTTGCGCCAATAGGCGAACCATTCGAGGTCGGTGCCGGGCTTGCAGAAGAACTCCAGCTCCATCTGCTCGAACTCGCGCACGCGGAAGATGAAGTTGCCGGGCGTGATCTCGTTGCGGAAGGATTTGCCGATCTGCCCTATGCCGAAAGGCACGCGTTTTCTGGTGGTGCGCTGCACGTTCTTGAAGTTGACAAAGATGCCCTGCGCCGTCTCGGGACGCAGATATATCGTGCTGGCACTGTCCTCGGTGACGCCCTGGAAGGTCTTGAACATCAGGTTGAACTTGCGGATGGGAGTGAAGTCGGACTTGCCGCACACGGGACAGACGATGCCCTTTTCCTTGATGAAATCCTCCATCTGAGCGTCCGTCCAGCCGGCGACGCCGCCCTCGATGCCCTTCTTCGCCATATAGTCCTCGATGAGGTTGTCCGCACGGTGGCGCGTCTTGCAGGACTTGCAGTCCATGAGCGGATCGGAGAAGCCGCCGATGTGTCCCGACGCCTGCCACACGGTGGGATTCATCAGTATGGCGCAGTCCACGCCCACGTTGTAGGGGCTTTCGGTGACAAACTTCTTCCACCACGCCGCCTTGACGTTGTTTTTGAGCGCGACGCCGAGAGGACCGTAATCCCAAGTGTTGGCGAGTCCGCCGTAGATCTCGCTGCCGGGGAAGATGAACCCGCGGTTCTTGCAAAGAGCGACAAGTTTGTCCATAGTGAGTTTTGCCATATCTTACCTTCTTTTGAAGTGATTTTAGTTTATTTTATCCCGCCGGAGGGCGGCTCGGTGAGGCACACGATGAGAGATGTTTGTGCGGGCAAGGCGTTTGACGACGTCGGGACGGAAAAGATCCGCTCCGGTTCTTTTTTTGTGGCAATCGTAGCGGAAGAGGGAGCGTTCGCGTTTGCGGCGAGAGATTTTTTGTCCCGGCTAGGAAAACGCCGCAGGCAATAGTTTACATATTGGCAAGGCGTTTGACGACGACGGGCGGAAAAGATCCGCCGCAAACCGGACGCGAACTCTTACGATACGATTGGAATAATAATAGAAAACTCGCGCGGTGTCAACCGCGGCGCGGCGATTGGCTCAAAGAGCCGCTTTTCTCAATGGGTGTCGTTACTCCCCCGTGACGACAATGCGGCGATCAATAGTCGCGCACACCCAGCAGGAAATCCACCGAAAGGTTGAACGCCTTTGCGATGAGATACAGGTTTTCCGCCGTAGGCTGCTTCTTGCCGCTGCGCCAATAGGAGACGCAGGCAGCGGTGACGCCGATGGTGGCGGCAAACTGCCGCTGCGAGATCTTTTCCTCACGAAGGAACTCCGACAGACGTTCCGCAAACTTGTTGTTCATATTGTGATTATCTTACCACAATTAAATAAAGTGACTTTAATTTAACCATATTTTACCATATTTTAATAATTTTGTAATGTTAATTTAAACAAGTTGTGTACCTTGACATCCTACGAGCGTGCGCGCGGGGCGGGCGATGCGGCATATCACCCGCCGCGCGGACATAAAGTTTTAGCATGTGGCGGGCGGCAAAAGTGTGTTTTCTTTACATAGGCACGGTGATCGGCGCGGGGTTCGCGTCGGGGAAGGAGATCGCCCTCTTTTTCGGAGACACCGCGCCCGCGGGAGTCGCGCTCGCCGCCTTTTTCATGGCTCTGCCCGAAGCCCTCTTTCTCTATGCGGGGAAACACGACCTCATGCCCTCCGGGACGGTGGTGCGGACGGGAGTGTTCATAGCCGCGCTCTCCTCCGTGGCGGCGATGCTGGCGGGATGCGAACTCGCCCTCGACGACCTCACGGGAGTGGCGGGACTAGGCGCGCTCGCGGCGGTGGCGGCGGGGGTGTTGGTCGTCCTGGGCACGGAAAAAATGAAGCTGGCAAACGCCCTGCTCATCCCTCTCCTGCTCCTGCTGCTCGTCGCCGTGTACGTCAAGGGCGGCGCGCCCGCATTCGGCGGGACGTTCTCCCTCTTAAAGCCCGTCCACTACGCGGGACTCGACGTCCTCATCGGCGGCATGATCATCTCCAAAGAAGGGAAAAAGCTCTCCGCGAAGGAGATCTTCTTCACCTGTGCAATGAGCGCGCTCTTCCTCGGCGGAGTGCTGTTTATGCTCCAAAACATAGTTTTAAGTGACGAAACACACTCATCAATGCCCGTTTTGGCTGTTGCGGAGAGCGTGGGACTGAAAGCCGCGGCAGGAGTGCTGGTGGTCATCGCGGTGTTCACCACCCTGGTCTCCTCCCTCAGCATCCTCACGGACGAGAGCGTGTCCGCCCTCCGCGCCGCCGCATCCCCGTCCCGCCGCCGCGGTCTCTTTCGCCGTGCCGCAGCCTTTCTCTCCTCTCCCTCACACCGCGCCGCGGCAGTGTTCTGCTGCCTTGCCGCGCTCTATCCCGTGAGCTTTTTCGGCTTTGAAAATATAGTCGCCGCACTCTACCCCTTCGTGGGAGCGTGCGGCGTCGTTATGACGGCGGTGACCGCCTTCAAGGTGTTGAGATGTGCTTTCAGTCGTGGTGGTGACCGCACCCGCAGTCGTCATCGTCGTGATGATGACCGCACCCGCACTCGTCCTCATCCTCGTCCTCGTCGATGTATGCGGGCGCACCGGTGCGGAAAAATTCCTCGAAGGGGGAACGGCGGCTGTCATCCTGCTCGTTCTGCCCTTTGAGAAGGATGTAGTAGGGATCTTCCGAAAAATCGCGGTCGTAGTCGAACTCCCCGCCCAACTCCTCTATCGCGTTGCGGAACTCTATGAACTCGTTGTAATCCAGCTCATATTCCGCCGCATAGCTTTTGAGCACGTCGATGGCTCTCTCGTCGCCGTAGCTGCCCAGCAGATGCGCAAAGAGCGCGGCGTCCTCTCCCCTGTAAAGGCAGCTCACCAGCCCCATATATATCGCGGGGTTGCCCTTGTAGCCCGCAAGCAACTCGATGAGCATCCTGTTGGTCTCGCCCTCAGTGGTGTAGAACTTCTCCAACATCTCGTCCACGATGTCGTCGCAGTCCTCCATAAGATACTCGTAAGCGTCCAGCCTTTCGGCGTCCGTCCTGCTCTCGTCGATGAGCAAGGCGAGCATTTCCCGCATTTCCTTTTTAGTCTTCATCCTCGTCCTCCTCCCCGAAGAACACTTTTTTATACTTATAATAAGTCTTTTCGGAGATGTCGTAGCGCGCCATCGCGTCCTCGTCGGGATCGGGATCGTCGATGTAGACGCGCGCGAGCAACACGGCTATGATCGCCTCCTCGTTGCGCAACAGCGCGATCCTGCGCCCGCGCTTGCCCGCAAGATGATACTCCCCGGAAGGTCTCTTTTCCGTGAGAGAGTCCACCACTTCGGCGAGCCTTTCGAGATAGGTGATGGGATCCTCGTCCGTATATATGATGTCGCACAAGGCGCGGAACACCGCACTGTGCATATGCTTTGGGAGATCGCCGTAGGAGACGGGCAACACGAGTTCCACGGGCTTGAACCTGTTTTGCGTGACGACGTTGAAAGGTGCGAGGGACATGACGTGCGTGAAATGCTCCAAAATGATCGCCATTTGGTCGAAGGTGAGATCCAGACCTATGAGCCTTTCACGAAAGATCTTTTCCACCTGCAGCGATCCCGCCTCCGCGAGGCTGAGCAACGTGGGACACGCCACGGTGTCGGGCGCGTTGTAAAGCACCCACCTCACCGCTTCGTTGAACTCCGCGTCATAGGTGAGGGCGTCCCTGATCTTGCGCCAATCCCGCGTGATGCAGACATCGCGCACCTTGTTGACGTAATCCAGCGTCGCGGCGCGCGGCCATTCGTGACCGTAAGGGACTCTGTTCGGTTCTTCTGCGAAAAGTTTGAGATAGTACCCCGCGGGGGAATAGTGACCGTAGATGTTGTTGAGCGTACCCATGACACGGGCGGCTTCCTTGCGTCTGCCCAGATTCCACAACGCTTCGCCGCGGTACATCTCGCTGAACTGTTTGAAACGCGTGCTGCCGCTCACGACATCCGCGGCGCGCAGGACGTCCTCGTCCCTTATGCGCGCGATGAGCATGGGCATGACTTTGATGGCGACCTCGACGGGAAGTTTCTCCGTCGCCATGATCTCATCTAGAAGCGCGTCCGTCTCCTCGTCACGTTCCTGCATGCTGTATGCGGTGGCGAGAGTCGCCTTGTTGTCGAGGGAAGGATCCTCCTTCACCATCTGCTCCGCAAGCGCGACCACTCTGTCGAAATCGCCCTTGGCAAAAAGACAGAGCGTCTTGATGCGCTGCGCCGTACCGCGATAAGGCTCGGGAGCGTTCTCCAACGCTTCCACACACCGCATCGCGCTGTCCAGATCGTTTTCGGAAAGAGCCTGATTGGCATGATAGAGCTGGGCTTCGCAATACTCCGCATCCGCCTTTTTTGCGACGCGGAACTTGGGCGCACGCTCCTCCTCGGCGGCAGCCATCACCGCGCTGTCGTCCTCGCCGAGATATCTCAGATAATAAGCCGCCGCCTCCGCGTCCCCCTGTTCCAGCGCGTTGGAGCAGAGCTGCCAGAGGGCGGGAGTCTCCTCGTCCTCGAAACGCGCTTTGGACATGGCGATGTAAAGTACCGCATTGGACACGTCAACGGCGTGGATGTCGGCATAGGCGCAGCCGAGTGCCGTATAGGAGGCGCAGTCTCCTTTTATCCCGCAGGCGGTCTTGAAATAGCCGATCGCCTTTTCCGCATTGCCCTCGGCAAGCGCGCGGGAACCGAGTTCCTCATAGTCCGCAGCCCCCAGCTTAAAATCTATGATCTTTGCCATTTGCGACTATTTTTTCTTCTTTTTCTTTTTGGGGTTGACGTAGGGTTTGGGAGGCTGTTTGGCGTTGTTCTTCTTGCCGCCCTTCTTGCCTTCGCCGTAGGTCACACCAGCCTTCGCCGCGCCGTTCCCGCTGCCGCCGCCCCTGCGGTCGCGCAGCTCTATGAGCTTTTTCTTGTCCGTATAGGCTTTGAGAGCCTTGCACTTGGTCATGCCGCGGTCGGCAAACGCCGTCCAGCACTGCGCCCAATAGATGAACCCCACCACGAGCATCGCAAGACAGATGATGATGGCGAAGATGTTGTTGATCATAAGCAACAGCAAAGGTGCCGCGGAAAGCACGCCGCAGATGATCGTCGTGAAAGGATTGTTGGCGATGAGAACTATGGCGTCCTTGAAAGTGTCCTTGAAAGACATCCCGTAGGTGGCAAAGAGGGACATCATGGTCATGGGCACGGTGAGCAGAGGCGCGCCCACGATGAAGGCGATCACCACCGCCGCCACACTGCCCGCATTCGCCGTGCCGAGCTGCTCGCAGGTGAGCTGATGGATGAGCGCGGTGCCCATCGCCAGCGCGATGAGGATGCCCACCGTCGCGGTGATGAGATACTTCCACCAATACTTCGCAAACCCCATGAAGAAGGTGCGGGTGGTGCGCTTGTAAAAGTCCTGATAATAGGCGCGTTTCGCCGAATAGAACAAGCCCGCAATGAAGGGAGCGGCGATGATGCCCGCGCCCGCCAGCATCATGAGGAGAGGTTGATAGACATCCCAATAAAGAGTGGCGACGGAGAGGGCTATGTTGTCCCCGCCGGAGTGAAGCCCCACGCCTATGCCCTGCATGAAGTTGTAGCCGTCCCCCATGACGTAGCTCTCGAAGAAGGGAGCGGCGACGAGGAACACGAGCATGAACACGAGGGCTGCGGGAGCAAACCACAGCGAGCCTTTTATGAGCAGAGAGAAGTTGGCGCGGACGACCGCACCCGCTTTCTTGAAATAACCTTCGGGGTATTCCTTCTTTATCCTCGCCTCGGTCATACCTGCGACGACGACTTTGGCGGGTTCCTCCGGTTCGACGACGACATCCGCGTCGACGAAGTATTTGCCGAGCAGGAAGCGCGGCTCTTTGGCGGGCTTTGCCGCCGCTTGGTTCTGATTTGCCATAACAGCTCCTTTGTTAAACTGCGTATATTGTACACTAACACAAAACAAATATCAAATCAATAGAATGAATTGGGAAAGAATTGAGGTTTTTCCGCCCTCCCGCCGCCCGCGGCGGACAAAATGGAGCGGTATATCCCTTTTTTCTATTGACAATCCGCCGCCTTAAACATATACTTTTCCTTAACAATAGAACTAAGGGATAAGGGGTTACAGGAGGTAATATGAAAAAGTTCAACATCGCCGTCGTCGGTGCGACGGGCATGGTCGGCAACAAGTTCCTCGAAGTGCTGACCGAAAGACAGCTCCCCGTGGACAACTACTATCTCTTCGCGTCCGCAAGAAGCGCGGGCAAGCAGATAGACTTCATGGGCAAGCCCCACACCGTCATCGAACTGACGGAAGAGAACGTCATGGCATTGAAGGGCAAGGTGGATTTCGCCCTCTTCTCGGCGGGCGCGGGCACTTCCGCGAAATTCGCTCCCGTATTCGTGGAGGCGGGTGCCGTCGTCGTGGACAACAGCAGCCAGTGGCGTATGTACGATGACGTCCCCCTCGTCGTCCCCGAGGTCAACCCCGAGGACGTGAAGTGGAACAAGGGCATCATCGCCAACCCCAACTGCTCCACCATACAGGCGGTGGTCGCGCTCAAACCCCTCTATGACACCTTCGGCATCAAGCGCATAGTCTACTCCACCTATCAGGCGGTCTCCGGAGCGGGTGTTGCGGGATACAACGATCTCAAAAACGGCATCGCGGGCGAGGCTCCCAAGAAGTTCCCCTACCCCATCGCATTCAATATGCTCCCCCACATCGACGTGTTCCTCGACAACGGCTACACCAAAGAGGAATGGAAGATGATCGAGGAGACCAAGAAGATATTGCACGACCAAGATCTCAGGATCACCGCCACCACGGTGCGCGTCCCCGTCTACCACGGACACAGCGAGTCCATCAACGTCGAGTTCAAGAAGCCCTGCACCAAGGAAGAGGTGTTCGACTGCCTCTCCCACTTCCCCGGTCTGGTGCTGATGGATGACGTCAAAAACAACGTCTACCCCATGCCCATCCTCGCCGAGGATCACGACGAAGTGTTCGTGGGCAGAGTGCGCATAGACGAGAGCGTGGATAGCGGCGTCAACATCTGGTGCGTGGCGGACAACATCCGCAAGGGCGCGGCTACCAATGCCGTTCAGATAGTCCAGCTTCTCATCAACAACGCTTTGGAGGCATAACATGATTTTCAAGGGAACAGCCACGGCTCTGATCACGCCTTTCACGCGTGACGGAGTGGATTTCGAAAGCTTTGACCGCATTCTCGACGACCAGCTCGCGGGCGGCGTCGACGCGGTGGTCGTCCTCGGCACTACGGGGGAACCCGCCACCATGACGGCAGCCGAAAAGAAAGCCGTCATCGAGTTCGCCGTGAAAAAACTCAAAGGCAAACTCCCCGTCATCGTAGGTACGGGTGCGAATTCCACTGCCGCCGCCGTGGAGATGTCCCTCACCGCCGAAAGCCTCGGCGCGGACGCGCTCCTGCTCGTCACCCCCTACTACAACAAGGCGACGCAACAGGGGCTTATTGCCCACTTCACCGCCGTCGCGGACGCGGTGCATACCCCCATCATCTGCTACAATGTGCCGGGACGCACGGGAGTCAACCTCCTCCCCGCCACTTTCGCCGCGCTTGCGGAACATCCCAACATCGCCGCCATCAAGGAGGCGAGCGGGAATATGGAGCAGATCGAGGAAGTCATCCGCCTCACCCAAGGCAAAGCGGTGGTGTACAGCGGCGACGACGGCATCACCGTCCCCGTCATGGCGATGGGCGGCATGGGCGTCATCAGCGTGGCGAGCAACGCCGCTCCCCGCTTCACTTCCGAGATGACCTCGGCATTCCTTGCGGGCGACCTCAAAAAAGCGGCGAAGATGCAGCTTGACATGCTCCCCTTCGTGCGCGCGCTCTTCTCCGAGGTCAACCCCATCCCCGTCAAAAAGGCGATGCAGCTTCGCGGACTTTGCAACGGCATCCTCCGTCTGCCCCTCACCGAGATGACGTCGGAAAACGCGGCAAAGCTTGAAAAGCTGTTGCCGGCTTTTGTTTGAGTTATGATCAGGATAGCCATCTCCGGCGCGGCGGGCCGCATCGGACGCACAATGTATAAGTCTCTCATCGGCTCGACGGAGTTCGAGGCGGTGTTCGGCGTGGACGTAAACGGCGCGGATGATCTTCCCTACCCCGTTTTCAGGAGCTTTGAGCAAGCTCCCGACGGCGCGGACGTGGTCATAGACTTCTCCTCTCCCGCCGCCCTCGACGACATCATCGCCTACGCGCAAAGGACGGGCTGCGGCTTAGTCCTCGCCACCACGGGCTATACTCCCGAACAAGAGGAGAAGGTGCAAAATGTCGCGGAGAGCCTCCCCGTTTTCCGCGCGAGCAACATGTCCCTCGGCGTCAATCTGCTTGCCAACCTCGCCAAAGAAGCGGCGAAGTTCCTGGGAGAAGACTATGACATCGAGATAGTGGAGACGCACCACAACCGCAAGCTGGATTCCCCCAGCGGCACCGCGCTCACTCTTGCGAACGAGATCAATTCCGTCCGCGACAATTCCCTCACCTACACCTACGGCAGGCACGAGGCGAAACACCGCAGGGAGCGCGGCGAGATAGGCATACATGCCGTGCGCGGCGGCACCGTCGTCGGCAAGCACGAGATAATGTTCCTCGGCACGGGCGAGGTGATCACCCTCATGCACGAGTCCGAGAACAAGGAAGTTTTTGTCAGAGGCGCGCTGAGAGCCGCGAAGTTCCTCACTGACAAGCAGTCTGGGCTGTATGACATGACCTCCATCATAGCGCAGAACTACGCCGTCACCTCCGTCTCCGCCGAGATGGACGTGGCTCTCGTCACCCTGCCCCGCATCTCCTTCGACGCCTTCCTCGCGCTGCTCACGGACATCAAACGCAACGACGTCAATCTGGACATGATCAGCCACCACTTCAATGCGGACGGCACCGTCGCGGTGTCCTTCACGCTGGGCGAGGACGACCTCGGCAAGACGGAAAGCCTCATCCCCGAAGGTACGGCAGGCGGGACGTTGAAGGGAGCAGCCAAGATCACCGCGGAAGGAGCGGGCATGCAGCACAAGAGCGGCGTTGCCGCAGACGTACTCTCCGTCCTGCGCAGCGCGGGTGCGGAAGTGTACGCCATCACCACCTCCGAGACGCAGATCTCCTGCTGCATAGACGCAAAGTCCCTTCCCGCAGCGGAAGAGGCGGTCAAGAAATATTACGGCATCAAATGACAAAAACACAACTTTAACACGTAAAAACGCGGCATAATGCCGCGTTTTTAATATAATTCCGTCCCTTACCGGGTGAGATGTAACTTCGGCGAGATAAACTTCACGTCCCGCGGGGAATGTTGTTACCCCCTCCTTCCCTTCGGAGTGAACATCAAATATCTCTGTAAAATACGTCGCCCTATGCCAGCCCGGAATAATACGAACCGGGTTCAGCGCCGCCGATTTCCGCCTGAACCGCGTCATTCGCCTTGCCAATACGGGTGGGTATTAGCGGCGCCGACTTCCTTGCTCAGCCAAAAATCGGCTGGCGCGGAACTGCTCGCACCTCAGAGCAAGAGATTTTCGGATGATGTTGCACGGGCGGAACGCAGGCAATAGTTTACATATTGTCAAGTTTCGGCTGTGCAAAAGCGCCGAAAAGAATTGCTCTGAGGCTGGTTCGTATTATTCCGGGCTGGCATCGGGGTGTGGGGGTACTCCTTGTACCCCCACTGGGGGACGGAGTAAGGGCTCCACCGAAAATGCTTTCGGCGGGGACCCCGGTTTATACCCCACGAATAATCCTGCGGATTTTACGCGGGGACCCCGGTTTTATTGATTATCGTGTGTAAAAAACCGCGATATTTGGATGAAGTGCGCGAAAGCCCCCATATTCAGGACTCGCCGCGTACTTGGCGTACGTAAGAGGTCTGAATATGGGGGCTGACAAAGCAATTCGCCAATCTACCCCACCGAAAGTTCTTTCGGCGGGGACCCCGGTTTATACCCCACGAAAAATCCTGCGGATTTTACGCGGAGACCCCCGGTTTTATTGATTATCGTGTGTAAAAAACCGCGATATTTGGATGAAGTGCGCGAAAGCCCCCATATTCAGGACTCGCCGCGTACTTGGCGTACGTAAGAGGTCTGAATATGGGGGCTGACAAAGCAATTCGCCAAATAGCGCGGTTTTAGACGATGCCTTCGGCAAGCATCGCATCCGCCACCTTCTCGAAGCCTGCAATGTTGGAGCCTGCGACGTAGTTGCCGGGCATGCCGTAACGACGGGCTGCGTCGTCGATGTTGGTGAAGATGTGCTTGACGATAGCCTGGAGCTTGCGGTCGACTTTCTCGAAGGACCAGAAGAGCCGAGTGTCGATCTGCGCCATCTCAAGCACCGAAGTGGCAACGCCGCCGGCGTTGGCCGCCTTGCCGGGCAGGAATATTACGGAATTGTCAAGGAACACGTCCGTGCCCGCCTGCGTGGTAGGCATGTTCGCGCCCTCGCCGACGAGAATGACTCCGTTTGCAACAAGCGTCTTTGCCGCGCTCTCGTCCAGCTCGTTCTGCGTAGCGCACGGGAAGGCGACGTGACACTTGACATCCCACACGCTGCCGTCGCCCGCCGGATGATAGGCGGCGCCTTTCACACGCTCCGCGTAGTCGGAAATGCGTCCTCTCTCCTCTTCCTTGATGCGCTTGAGCACGTCGAGGTCGATGCCGTTCGCGTCATAGATCCAGCCGCCGGAGTCGCTGGCGGTGACGACTTTCGCACCGAGTTCGCGCGCTTTTTCGATGGTGTAGATCGCCACGTTGCCCGATCCGCTGACCGCTACCGTCTTGCCCCGCATGGAGTCGCCGCGCGAATTGAGGGCCTCCTCGCTCAGATACACAAGCCCGTACCCCGTCGCTTCCTTTCTCACAAGACTGCCGCCGTAGGAAAGACCTTTGCCGGTGAGCACGCCGACATACTCGTTGCGGATGCGCTTGTACTGCCCCATGAGGAAGCCTATCTCGCGGCTGCCCACGCCGATGTCGCCCGCGGGTATGTCCGTGTCCGCGCCGATGTGGCGGAACATCTCCGTCATGAAACTCTGACAGAAGCGCATGACCTCGCCGTCGCTCTTGCCTTTGGGATCGAAGTTGCTGCCGCCCTTCGCGCCGCCTATGGCGAGCCCGGTAAGGCTGTTCTTGAAGATCTGCTCGAAACCGAGGAATTTCATCACCGACAGATTGACGGAGGGGTGGAACCTCAAACCACCCTTGTACGGACCTATCGCGCTGTTGAACTGCACGCGGTAGCCTTTGTTGATGCGCACTCTGCCCTCGTCGTCCACCCACGGCACGCGGAACATGAGCACGCGTTCCGGTTCCACGAGCCGCTCCAGCAACCCGGTCTGCTCGTAGACGGGATCGTTGTCCACGACGACTTTCAGGCTTTCCAGCACTTCGGTGACCGCCTGATGGAACTCGGGTTCGCCGGGATTGTTCGCTTTCACCTGCGCAAGCACTTTCTCTGCATAAGAAGCCATGTAATACCTCCGAATATTGTATATTTGCGCGGGCATGCCCGCCGCATTTGCAAGTTATAATACCGCCGCACGGCATTCGCCGTTTTCTTTCTCCGCTCAGCCCTCCGCCCGAACGAAAAGCAAAACCGATCAACGTACCCGCAAGGCGTCGGAAAGATCCGCCCGTTTGCGTCCGTCGCCTCCGAGCGCCGGAGCGAAAGGGGAAGAACCGCGCCGGGAATGAGAGATTTTCGGATGAATTGCGGCAATGGCGGCGCAGGCAATAGTTTACATATTGGCAAGCCGCATTTGCCGCAAGGCGCCGGAAAGATCCGTTCCCGCAAGAGTCCGCCCCCTTCCTCTCCGGCTAATAAAAAACGTGCGGCACATCAGCGCCGCACGTCCGAACGTCTTTGCCTTTACCTTTCCCGCTCCGTTGCGGGAAGCCTTTTATCCGGCTGCTTCCTCTTCCGCCGCGGCGAGTGCCGCGTCCTCTGCGGGAGCCGCTTCCGCATTCTCTTCCGCGGACACATCTTCTCCGTTTTCGCACGCCGCTGCTGCCGCGCGCTGTTTCGCCACCACGGGAAGGGTGATGACTCCGAAGGGGAAACCTTCCTTCTTGAAACCGAGCGTCTGCTCGTTCTTCACCGCGAGGATGCCCGTGAGCAGCGGGAAGGTGATGAACACGAGGGAGAGCACCAGCATGACCGTATAGACAGCCCACATCAAACCGCCGTTGCCGAACCAGTCCACGAAACCCTCATAGATCCTGTCCATGCGCATGATGGCGTCCAGGGCATTGAGTTCCTCAAAGGGGACGGGATCCGCCGCATACGGGAAGATGGCGATGAAGACATAGACGAGCGGGACGGTGAGGATGGTGGAAAACACCGTGATGCCGATGGTCAGTCCGTTGCGGAGCTTTTTGTCCTCAAAGGTGATGCCGACGTTGGAGAACAGCATTATGCCGCACGCCATGGTGAGGATGACTATGATATACTTGCCGATGAGGTTGTCTATCTCGCAAAACGCGGGGAAGAATCCGTTTGCCGGATCCTCCTGCATGGCGTTCACGAGGAAAAGTATCCCCAGAACAATTATCACGCACGCGAGCGAGAGCAATCCTGCCTGCACCTTTTCGTTCTTTTTCAGCTGCCGCTTCATCGTTCCCCCCTGGATCCGCCGCAGCGCGGCGTCAACATAGCGATATTATATTATAAAACCCGACATCGCGCAATAATTTTTGACACAAACTTCCGAAACGGTAGAAAAAACGTAACATGTGTATTATAATTGTCTTTGCCGGAAGGCGCACAGGAGAAAACCATGCTGTCAGACATCGAAATCGCAAGAAACTCGCACCCCCTGCCCGTAACGGAGATCGCTGCGCGTCTGGGATACGCCGCGGACGAGATCGAACCTTACGGAAAGTTCAAGGCGAAAGTCCCCCTCCCCTCCGGGAAGGACTCCGAGGCGAAACTCATCCTCGTCACGGCGATGAACCCCACCCCTCTCGGAGAGGGCAAGACCACCGTCAGCATAGGGCTTGCGGACGGGATGCGCAGGCTGGGCGAAAATGTGTGCCTCGCTCTGCGCGAACCTTCTCTCGGTCCCGTGTTCGGCATCAAGGGCGGCGCATGCGGCGGCGGATATGCGCAGGTCATCCCCATGGAGGACATCAACCTGCACTTCACGGGCGACTTCCACGCCGTCACGTCCGCCAACAACCTGCTTTCCGCCCTCATCGACAACCACATCAAGTTCGGCAACACCCTCGGCATAAAGGAAGTCATCTGGCGCAGGTGTCTCGACCTCAACGACCGCGCCCTGCGCGTGGTGCGGGTGGGGCTGGGCGGCTCCGTCAACGGCGTCCCCCGCGAGGACGGCTTCGTCATCACGGCGGCGAGCGAGATCATGGCGGTGCTGTGCCTCGCGTCCTCTCTTGGCGACCTCAAACGCCGTCTGGGCAACATAGTCATAGGTTACGGCGAGGACGGAGAGGAGATCCGCGCCCGCGACCTCAGGGCGGAAGAGTCCATGACCGTGCTTCTCCGCGACGCCCTGCGCCCAAATCTCGTGCAAACTCTCGAAGGCACTCCCGCCTTCGTACACGGCGGGCCTTTTGCCAACATAGCGCACGGATGCAACAGCGTCATCGCCACCCGCGCCGCAATGCAGCACGCCGATTATGTCGTGACGGAGGCAGGCTTCGGCGCGGAACTCGGCGGCGAAAAATTCCTTGACATCAAGTGCAGAAAGGCAGGCCTCACCCCCTCCTGCGTGGTGTTGGTGGTCACCGCACGCTCCCTCAAATTCAACGGCGGAGTGCCGAAAGCGGAGGCTTCCAAAGAAAACGTCGCCGCACTCCGAAAGGGCTTTGACAACGTAAAACGGCACTTAAACAACCTGAAACGTTTCTCTCAACGTGTTGTTGTGGCGATCAACCGTTTCACCGCCGACACGGATGCGGAGCTTGACGCGCTCGCCGCGCTCTGCCGCGAATGCGGCGCGGACGCCGTCGTCACGGAAGGGTTCGCACAGGGCGGCAAGGGCGCGGAAGCTTTGGCGCGCAAAGTCGTCGAGCTGTGCGCGCTCCCCTCTCCCGCCCTCACTTTTGCCTATCCCGACGACGCTCCCGTGGAGGAGAAAATAGCCGCCGTCGCAAAGGGCATCTACGGCGCGAGCAGCGTGAGCTGGTCGGAGGAAGCCCTCGCGCACCTTCAAAAGATCAAGTCCAATCCCGAATACGCCCGCTACCCCGTCTGCATCGCAAAGACGCAATACTCCTTCTCCTGCGACGAGAAGGCTCTCGGCGCGCCGGAAGGGTTCGACTTCCTCGTCCGCGACGTCATCCCCCGCGCGGGCGCGGAGTTCATCGTCGTCATCGGCGGCAATATGCTCCTCATGCCCGGGCTCGGTGCCTCCCCCAACACCGACCGCATCACCATCGACACCGACACCGGCGAGATCGACGGCTTGATGTAAACGAGGGCGTACAAAAGAGCTAGTATTAACAAAAGAGGCGGCAAAACGCGCAAGTGCAAAGGGAGAATCATTTTGTAATTAAGGCGGACGGCAAGAAGTGCCGTCCGCAGTTTTTTTAATTTTAACTTTTTGTCGTTGTCAAGGGCGCGAAAAATTTTGCAGCCCTGAGCGGGCGGCTGACTATTGTTTTACTTCACGCGCGGCTGCTTGTCTTTTACGGCTCGCAACAACTTGGGGGTGTGGGGGAATAATTCCCCCGCAAGCAAATTTTTTCGGCGCAGTTCCTTGACAAAATATGGCAAGAGCGCAACTCATGTCGATGTAGAGATGTTCGCTTATGGGGTGGGTGGGCGGGGTACACTAGTAACGTACACTTATTCGAAACGTCTTTGAGTACGCCGCACACTCTTTTTCGGAGACGTTCTAACGTCACTTATCCGAAGAGATTTGACGTACACTCCGAGCGGGCGTTGAGTACGGCGTCTCTTTTTCGGAGACGGAACTACGCGCCGCAAAGCCAAACTTTCACCGCGGGCGTCTTGCGCCCGCGCTTGAAAGTCGCGGCGCGAATCTGCGACCTCGCAAGCTAGATGAACACCTAAATAGGGACGCCTCCCGTGCGCGTCGAGTCGCCCTCCTCGCCCCACGAGCGACGCTCACTCAATACCGGCATCCGCTTGGTTATGTGAGTGCGATTACCAAAATTTTTGGTAAAGTTCAAAAGTTAGTCCCGCATTTTGGGAGGAGCGAACTTTATTCCGAGTGGGGGAGGAGTCCCGTAGCCGGGGTCCCCGCAAATATCACCAAGGGTGATTTTGTGGGGTATAGTGAGGAGGGGGACAATAACTCCCATGTCAGTGGACGTCAGCCTGTTTTACACTCTTTGAGAACGACGCGAACTCTGAGTGTGCGTATTTGAGTACGACGTGTACTCCGAGCAAGAATCCCCAAACACAGCAAAACCCCCGTCGCGTGACGGGGGTTTTGTCGCAGTTATTCGCCAAATAGTACGATCAGCTCGCCTGAGGGCAATATTCGGATGAAAAACAAGGAAAAGCCCCCGTCGGGAGGCGGAGCGTACACAGACGTACGTGAGCATCCACGACGGGGGCTTTGACGATGTTATTCGCCGAATAGTGCCCTCAGGTAATTATTTTTTGGAGAGGAAGAACGACGCACCCCCCGCCAAACCGCCGAGGATGCCGCCCACGGCGAGAAGTGCCGCACCAGCGCCGACCAAGAGCACTTCACCGCAATATGCGGCGGTCATTGCGATGGCGAGCACACCGGAGATGAGGGTGAGCGCACCCGCGACCAACACGAGGAAGCGGAAGAACCCTGCTTTGAGGAACATCTTCAGCACATACAGCGCGAGGGTGACCGCAACGAGAATGACGGTGATGTAGCCGAATGCGACCATCGCATCCAGCTTGGCTTCTTTGGCTTTGGCATCCTGAGCGAGCTCGCTGTCTCCGAGAATGTCATCCAAACCGCCCATAATATCATCGCCGAGAGCATCGTTTGTGTCGCCTTTCACCTCATTCTTCTCGACGACAATTTCGCTGTAATCGCCAAACGAAACATCTCTTGTTTTACCGAAAACCTCTTCGGTGGTCGTCCACTGATCGATGGTCAAGCCAACGATCGCGAGCACCAGGCAGACGACAAGCACGCCCAGCACGACAAAATCGATTATGCCGATCTTTTTCTTTGCTTTTGCCATAACAATTCTCCTTTTGATTTTCCCGAGCTTCCCCTCGGTACTATACGAATATTTTATCAACTCCTCTCCCCGATGTCAATACACATCTTGCACGGCGGCGGACGGTAAACGAATGCGGCGGGGCGGGAAAGAGGTTTTCCGCACACATCGGGAGGCATTGTACGCGGCGCGCACGCCGGCGTCTGTTGACAGAGCGCGCGCGGGGTGGTATGCTGAATGTAAGGATGAGCCGAAAGGCGATCCTTTTCGGGTTATGTAGGGGTAAGGAGGATCAGCATGGCAAAGATCAAACAGAAAGCCGGCATGCTCGGCATAGTGATGGGATTGGTCGTACTGGCAATGTGCGCCATATCCATAACGGGACTCGCCATCGACGAGTGGACATTCTATAATGTGGATACCGCGATCGTAAACACGGAAACGCTGGAAAAATACATCAACATGTCCCAGCCTTTCGGCGAATACAGCGAATCCGTGTTGGGGAAAGACGGTGAGAACATCGAGAACATCGAGATCTCCTTCGACACCGACGATCCCTCTGCGGTGCGCACGGTGATGGTGGTATTCGGCTACATCGCCGTCATAGCGGTGTGCGCGCTCGCTCTGCTCTATCTGCTGAAAATGGTGCTCAACTTCGGTCTGATGCGCTTTTTCGTCGGCATTGTCGGCATCGTGACTCTCATCGCGGGAGCGGTGCTGACCGCAATGACGGCGATCTACTGCGATCACGCCTTCTTCAGCTGCAACATACCCGTCATCGGCTATGTGGAACTCGGACGGGCACTCGGCATCGGCGCGTATCTCACCTGCATCGGCACTATGGCAGGCGGACTCGGCGCGATCATAGGCGTGGCGAGAAAGTGATCCGCGAAAAAACCGACTCATGATAAAGGACGGGCGCGAACGCCCGTCCTTTATTTTATCAACTTGTCGAGGACGGCGGCTATCTCGTCCACCTTCTCCTCCGCATCCCCGCTCTCTATGGATGAGATCACACAGGAGTGCAGGTGCGCGTTGAGGACTTCCTTGTTGACGCGGGAGAGGATGGCTTGCGCCGCCATGATCTGATTGCTGATGTCGATGCAATACTTCTTCTCCTCTATCATTCTCACTATGCCTTCGATCTGTCCGCCCGCGGTCTTTAAGAGGCGGATGAGTTTGGCGTCATCTCTTTGCATATTCTCTCTCCTTACTTTGCGTGTTACTTCTCGATGACGGCGGTGACGGGATAGTCCTGCGCCTCGACGGCTGCCTTCAAAGCCTCCGCGCTCACCCCTTCCTCCGCGCGCACGACGGCGTTTTTGTCATCGAGCGACACAGTGACCTCCGCCACTCCCGCGACAGCTCTCAACGCCTTCTCCACTCTGCCCGTGCAATGGCTGCACATCATGCCTTCAATGCTCAAAACGTAGGTTTTCATATTTGTTTCACTCCTTTGAAGTGTAGTTTTCGTCGGTTTGTCCCCGTCTGTGGGGCTGTCTGCGGAGGACTGCGACGCCTCCGCGTGCGCGTCGGATGCGGCTGTCCCGTTCCCCGCGCCTTTCAATGCGCACGCCCCGTCCGCGCACGCGTCCTGCGCTCTCGTGGGCTTGAAGAACCTCAGCCGCAACGCATTAAGCACCACGAAGATGCTGGACACGCTCATTGCCGCCGCACCTATCATCGGGTTGAGCCTGACATCCAGAGGGAGATAGAGCACTCCCGCCGCCACGGGGATGCACAACGCGTTGTAAAAGAGTGCCCAAAAGAGGTTCTCCTTGATGTTGCGCATGGTGTTCCTCGACAGGCGCACCGCAGTGACCACGTCCAAGGGATCGTCCTTTATCAGCACCACATCCGCGCTCTCCACGGCGATGTCGCTGCCGCTGCCTATGGCTATGCCCACGTCCGCGCGGGTGAGTGCGGGTGCGTCGTTGATGCCGTCCCCGACCATGGCGACTTTGCCCTGCTTTTTCAGCTCGGCTATCTTAGCCTCTTTGTCGCCGGGCAGCACTCCCGCAAACACTTCCTCTATGCCCGCCTGCGCCGCGATCGCCTTGGCAGTGCGCTCGTTATCGCCCGTGAGCATGACGGCGCGCACCCCAAGCTTTTTCAGCTCCTCCACCGCCTGACGCGCGTGCGGTTTGATGCGGTCGGCGGTGGCAACAAGTCCGAGATAGACACCGTCACCCGCAACGAGCAACGGAGTCTTGCCCTCGTCGGACACACGTTCGAGTTCCGCCGCATAGCTCTCCTCCGCCACGCCTTCCTCCGCCATGAGAGCGGCATTGCCGACGGCGTAACGCACTCCGTTCACCTTCGCCGTCACTCCTTTGCCGGGCAGGGTGCGGAAATCCTCCGCATCCGCGGGCGTCACTCCCCTCTCCTTCGCATAGGCAACGACCGCATCCGCGAGGGGATGCTCGCTCTTGCTCTCTATCCCGGCGACCACGGCGAGCGTATCCGCGGACGGGAATGTGACCTCGCTCACCTCCGGCGCGCCCTCCGTCACCGTACCCGTCTTGTCGAACACGGCGAATTTCACGTCATGCAAACTCTCAAGAGCTTCGCCGCTCTTGAACAGCACCCCGCTCTCCGCGCCTTTGCCCGTACCCACCATTATGGCGACGGGAGTGGCAAGCCCCAGCGCGCAGGGGCAGGAAATGACAAGGACGGAAATGGCGCAGGTGAGAGCGTGTTCGAAGGGATAGCCGCCCGCAAGCCAGCCTATCAGCGTGACCAGCGCGATGCTCATGACCACGGGGACGAACACGCCGGAGATCCTGTCCGCGATCTTGGCTATGGGAGCTTTGTCCGCGCCCGCGTCCTCCACCAGCTTGATGATCTTGCTCAGCACGCTCTCCCCTCCGACGGCGGTGACGCGAGCTTGCACATACCCCATCCTGTTCACCGTGCCGCCGATGAGCTTCTCGCCGGGGACCTTTTCCACGGGGACGCTCTCCCCGCTGATCGCGCTCTCATCCACGAAAGCGTGTCCCTCGGTGACCAATGCGTCCGCGGGGACGGACATGCCCGCCTTTACGACGATGACGTCGCCCGCAACGAGCGTCTCGCTGTCCACTTCCCTCTCCTCTCCGTCGCGCAGCACGATCGCGCCCTTGGGCACGAGCGCGCGCAGCTTGTCGAGCGCGTCCCCCGTGCGGCGTTTGGAGAGAGATTCCAGATATTTTCCCACCGTGACGAGTGCGAGGATCATGCCCGCGGACTCGAAGTAGAGGTCGTGAAGATAGCGTTCCACAAGCGCGGTGTCTCCCGCACCCAGCCCGTAACTCATGCGGAATATCGCAAAGATGCCGTATATGAGCGATGCGGCGGATCCCACCGCTATCAGGGAATCCATGTTGGGAGAGAGGCGGAAGAGCCTCTTGAAACCGTTGATGTAATAGGAGCGGTTGACGTAGATGATGGGGACACAGAGCAGTATCTGCAAAAAGGCATATGACACCGCGTTCTTCGTCCCCGTGAGGAAGGAGGGCAACGGCGCGCCGAACATATGCCCCATGCCCACGTACATCAGCACCACCATAAAGACGAGCGAGACGATGAGCCGCGTGCGCATTTCCTTGGTGGCACGCGCCCTTTCCTTCGCACGCGCGTCATCTTTGCCGCCGCGCACGGGAGACTCCTCCGCCGCGCTTTCGGGCGCGGCACCGTATCCCGCGCTCACGACGGCGCGGACGATGTCCTCGGAGGAGAGCCTGCCCTCGTCATACTCCGCCGTCATCGAGTTGGTGAGCAGATTGACGGAGACCTTGGTCACACCGTCCAGCCCCCTCACCGCCTTCTCGACGTGGGCGGAACACGCCGAACAGGTCATACCCGTAACAATGAATTTGGTCTTGGTCATATATACCTCTGACACCCCACGGGGGTGTGGTGTATATCATTGTACACTCTCTCTCGATTTTGTCAAGTGCGGCGGCGTGTTTTTGTGTCCGAACGCACAAACCGAATGATGCCGCGCCCGTCGCCTTCGACATTCTGACATCACATCGGCACGGTGAATTTTTGCCGAATTATGCACTTTATATGCCTGTATTTTCCGTTAAAGCCGGGAATGTGCAGAAATCACCGCACATCGAATGCGGCAAGATGTCATCCGCTGTGCCGCCAATGTGCGCGGTTTCGGGTTTTGTGAACGGGGATTTTTTCCGCGCAAAAAGCGCGCCCGAAGGCGCGCCCATGCGTTTAGTTCTTATAGCGGACGGGGTGCTATAAACACCGTTCTGCATCCCGTCAGATGAGGAAGCGATAGTAGATATACGAGCCGAAATTGATGGGGATGAGGAAGATGCCCAGGCGTTTGAGATTTTGCACTAACCTGCTCTCCCCCTTCTTCACCTGCGCGAGATGCCGCACTTTGAGCGACGCGGCGAAGCTCTCCGCATCCGTGCCGTCGAGAGCGATCTCCACCCTCCTCGTCTCGCCGGGGAGAAGGTCGAAGAAATTGTCCGAGAAGGGGGATGTGGTCGCGTCCGTGTACAGGCGCACGAAGCGCGCGTAGGCGTCCGAGCGCACCTCCACCGTCGCCTTCCCGTCCGCGACGGAGACCACCTTTGCGGTCACGTTCGCATCGGGCAGGCGCAGCTTGTTCTCACGCATGAAGAGCGTGGTGCTGCGCTCTATCTCCCCGCCCTCTCCGTCACGAAGAGTCGCGGCGGCGTAGCAGGAGCGCAACGCTTTCGCGCCGCCAAGCTCATCCGCGGAGAGCTTGCACACCTCTATGACCGCGCCGCTTTCCGCCCGCACGGGGAACTCGCCCGCATACACCCTCTCGCCCGCAAAAGTCTGCACACCCACCGAGACCGTGCCTTGGAACGTCTCCGCCCTGTCGTTGATGACGGTGACCGAAAGCCCCTTCTTGTCCGCCACGGTCTGGACGGCGAGGGGGGCGAAGAAGTGCTTTGCGCGGTATTGCAGGCATTTGTAGTTGCCGAAGTAGTCCATCCCCGCCCACGAACACACGGGCCAGCAGTCGTTGAACTGCCAGAAGAGAGAGCCGTTGCAACGGGAGGGGGTGCGCCGCCAAAATTCCGTTGCATCCCGCACGCACTCGCTCTGGCACACCTG
This sequence comes from uncultured Clostridia bacterium, assembly GCA_944358385.1. GTDB lineage: Bacteria > Bacillota > Clostridia > Christensenellales > CAG-917 > Limadaptatus. Next base: position 13,020 of record CALVQW010000002.1, on the reverse strand, counting down.
CGAAAGGTAGACGTAGTCGTTGAACTCCTTGGGGAGATCGAAGCGGGAGGCTATGTAATACACCATCTTCTTATTGCCGCTCGCGCACTTCTGATGCGCGTTGAACACGGGGGAATCCAGCCTGTAATCCTCCGGGTTTTCGGCGTAATAGCGCAAAGTCTTCTCGTCGGGAAGAGACTCGAAGCCGAACTCGCTGCAAAAACGGGTGGGACGGCGACGGTAATATTCCAAGGGCTGCAAGCCGTGCCACACCGCCCAAAGGTGGGTGTCGCCTATGCCGTCGCTCTGCACGTCCTTGCACTGCGAAGTGCCGCAGGGCGTGCCGGGGATATATGGCGTCGCACGGTCGAGGAGAGCCACCCATTCGGGCAGGATGTGATAGAAAAACTGCTCGTTCCAGCGCATGGACCGCGGGAATCCCACCCATAGATTGCTCATCGCCTCTATCTCGTTGTTGCCGCTCCATATTGCAAGACACGGGTGTTCACGCATACGTTTTACGTTGAAAAACACCTCTTTCTGCACATTGGCGAGGAAGTTCGGCTCATAGAAAGGATAGGTCATGCACGCGAACATGAAGTCCTGCCAGATCATGATGCCGTAGCGGTCGCAAAGTTCCAGCAAAGTGTCGGAGGCGTAGTAGCCGCCGCCCCACACGCGCAGCATGTTGAAGTTGCTCTCCGCTGCGGCGCGCACGTAATATTCCAGCTTTTTCTCGTCCGTGCGGGTGTCAAAGCTGTCGAAGGGGATGAGGTTCGCGCCCTTGCAGAACACGCGTTTGCCGTTGACCACGAAAGCGAAGTTGCTGCCATACTCGTCCGCGCTCCTGTCCAGCTCCACCGTGCGCAGACCTATCGTCCTGCGCTGTTCGCTCACTCTGCCCTTCCCGCTTTCGAGCCACACTTCCAGCGTGTAGAGGGGCTGGGTTTTCCGCTCCGTCATACCGTTGGGCCACCAAAGCTCCGGGTGTTCCACCGTGAAACAGAATGTGAGCTTGTCCGCATACACTCTCTCCGCCGTCCACTCCGTGCCGTCGGGGGCGCGCAGCACCGCTTTCGCCGTGATCTCCGCCCTGTCGTCCAGCCGCGCAGAGGTCACATCCGCGCGCAGGGACACCGCGCCGCCGTCATGCTCCTGCAAGACCGCGATCTCGGTGATCTCCGCATCGCTGCGGTAGTCGATGTAGATGTTGCCGGAGATGCCGCTCGGAGGAAGCACGGGACCCCAATCCCATCCGAAATGGCATTGCGGCTTTCTTATGCGGTCGATGCCGTCTATGCCGTTGGGGTTGGCGGGAGTGCGGTAGAGCTTGCGTTGCTCCGTGATGTACTTGACGGGTGATGAGATGATGATCTCGATCTGATTGCGCCCCGGACGCAGAAATTTCTTTATGTCGAACTCGTGCGCGATGTGGCAGTTGTCCGCATACGCCACCGCCTCGCGGTTGACCAGCACCGTGGCAAGGGTGTCCAGCCTCTCGCACACCAGCACCGCCCTGTCCGCTTTGAGATCCTCCTCGCTGACGTCGAAGTGGCGGAACCAGCTCCAATCCCTCTCCGCTACCCAAAGGAGATCCTTCTCGTTGGTGCCTTTGAAGGGATCGGCTATCGCGCCGTTAGCCATGAGATCGAGGTAGTTGCAGGAAGGGACGTCCGCCGCATATTCCATGTTGTCGGACACGTCTTTGAGTATCCATCTGCCGTTAAGATCCGTCATAAAACCTCCGCGCGCCGCGGGCGTGCGCGCAAAAACTCTGTTATCCTACAAATAATAACTTGTTTTACGCTTTTTTTCAAGCGGGAAAATAATGATCCGCCGATATAATGTTATTTCCGCGCCGGAGAAAGGGATCCCGCCTCGCCGCGCACTTCCCGTCCCGATGCGCCGCTTCACCTCTCTCCTGAACGCCCGCCCGCCTCAAACTTTCCGCTCCGAACGCCCAGCAACGCTCAAACACTTGCAAAACCGCGCGCATTATTGTAAAATAACTCGCGGATTGGAAGCGTATCGAAGTGGTCATAACGAGCCGCACTCGAAATGCGGTGACGGGCAACCGTCCGCGAGTTCGAATCTCGCCGCTTCCGCCATTAGGGAATAATACGAACTCTGAAAACGAGTTCGTATTATTCTTTTCTGTTGACTACTTCGGTATTGTTGCAAAACGCAAATGAGTACCCCAAATTTTGCCGTTTCGGGAGGCTCAGCGTAGCACAGCTTTCGCGGAAGTCAATGCGAAAAATTATCGCTGAAAAATCGAATAAATCATAACGGTGAAGCCGGGAAGGATTTCCTTCTCGGCTTTTTCTTTTGCCCTGAAACAATCGGACAGGAACGCAATATTTTTTCGTTTGTCATTGACTTCCGTGAGGTCAAAACGCAATGAACGGACCTCTACTCAATCGGTGCTACTCCGCCTCCGCCGAAAGGCAAAATAAAATTTGGAGGTAACTCTATGAAAACAGATGTTTCCAAGTTCTCGGAATTCCGAAAGTATTATCTCTCGGAATTTGAATGGTTTGACGGTGAGGAATACATCACCTTCAACCTCGTAGGCATCGACCTTGAAAAAGGCGAAGTCCAAGTCGCCGTGACGGACAGAGGCAAGATAAGCGTTATCACTTACGACCTCATGACAGACAAGAACGGCAGGCTTTACTTTGAGTACGGCGCGATGTACACCCGCATCTACCCGGACGATTTCGAGGAGGCGGCATAATGAAAAACTGCGAAAAACACAGCAAACTTCTTTGTTCCAAGTGCAGGCACTATGACTATTGCGACATAGCAAAAAGGTGTGACGGCATCTGCTATTCCTGCGACATAACGGAATGCGAAAACAATCCGGATCACAAGGAGGACACAAAATGAAACTCACTCTTTCCAATGTCAAAGAAATCAAGCGCAATTCGGATAGTCCTCTCACAAAGCGCGTCTGCAACTATGTCATAGGACGCTGGGGCGACTACAACGACAAAAGGTACATCTTCACGGATGTGCTCCATAACGGTTGTTGTTCGGGTGTAGTAAGCGAACTCATTTACTACTACGACACGGTGCGATTTTACAAGCAATACCGCCAAGAGATCAACGAGATGCTTTACAACATCATGAACGAAACGGGGCTTTACGCTCCTTCCGAACTCTTCGGAGACAAGTGGGACAAAGAAGATCCGCTCGCACAGGATGACTTCAATCAGAACCTGCTGGCGTGGTTCGGCTTCGAAGAGACGCTCCGGAACATCGGCTACAACTTCGAAACTTTACAAAATTGCATTTGAGGAGGATACGAAAATGGCAGACAAGAACATCGCAAAGAAAGAAAAGGCAATCGAAATAATGAAGAAAATGGACATCTACAAACCGTACATAAAAGGCTTCCGCGAAAGCGACAAAGTCTGCTTCTTTGAAGGCTTCGGCGGTTTCTGGATCGACCAAGAGCCTGAACTTCATGAAAAGATGAAAGCAATCGAGGAAAAGCACAAGTGCAGAGTTTACGCCGTTACGCACGAATATACGGAATTCGGAGAACTTTACGACTTCCTTATCGTAACCGACTATCCCGAAGAATGGGATACGCTCGTGTACACCGAAGGCAACCGTCATACGGCTTTCGCCTATGTCTGGAACAAGGACGACGACTGGTGCAGTGAGTTCGGCAGCGTTACCGTGCAGAGTTTCGGCGGCGGTATCAGAAGGATCGCGTGAGGTGAGTATGAAACACACAGACGAAGTACAAGCCATCCTGACGGCGATATTCGCCATCAACAGAACGAGCGGACACGAGGACAAGGACATAACACTTGTCCTCGATTACGCTTTCAGGCGACTTTTCGGCGCGAATACAAACCTGCTCATCCTCTCCTGTATAGGAAAGACAAAGGAACAGATGATGCCCGAAGTCATGCAGCTGCTCGAAAGCTGCACACAATACAAAACATACTTGGAGGAAACGAACAATGGCTAAAATCGCAGAACTCAAAAAGTATCTCGGATATGAATTCTCTTCCGGGAGTTACACCGGCGATGACTATAAGTCCTTTCAGACAAAGTACATCAACTATCTGAAAGCTGTATGCCGCGAAAATCATTGGCAGCTCGTCAATGTCGGAAGAAATCATTACTGCTTTTCCGCCTTTATAAAGAGCGCGGAAAACAAGTGCGTATACATATCCATTTCGGATGTCAGGTACTTCACGAACGAGTGGTACAGCCATATCCTCATCCGAACGGCAAAAGACGAACAGGACTACCGAGGAGGCTTTAACCACTATACGACGCTTGACAATCTCGATAGCAAAGCAGCCGAACTGCTTGAAGACTTACCCTTTTAAGGAGGCTCGAAATGAAATCCGTAATCTGGGATCTCTACCACGGCAATATATGCGGCAAAGACATCAAAGTCCCCGTTAAAGACCGCAAAGAAGAGTTCGCCGTGTATGACAAATTAAAGGCTACCCTCTCGGAAGAGAGCAACGCCCTCTTTGAGGAATTTCTCGAACTTTCATCCGAAAGTCAAGACGCAGCCATGCTTATGACTTACAAACGCGGCATAGCGTTCGGACTGCTGCTTGCCTTCGAATCGTTTGAACAAGGAGATGAATTATGAAACAACTGAATTTGGAAGCAAAAACCAAAGAACAACAGCGTATCAAAGCCTATCTCGAAGAAAACGCTTCGGACAGCCTTGCAGGGAAAATCAACAACGGCGTCCTCATCAAGAAAGACGGCAAGATCCTGTTGAACCGCAAAACGCTGGAGGGCTTTATGTCCTTTGCGACCGAAGAAGCAAGAAAGCAAGCCGAAAAGGGCGCGAGATACGCTATGGTCGAGGACGATGTCGTGTTCGGCTGGGCTGTCCACTATTTCGAAGAGGACAGCATTGAAGGCACGCTCTTTAACGAGGACGGCTCCGAATACAAAAAACAGCCCAAACCGGCAGCAAAGGCGCCGACGGTGAAAGCACAACCCAAACCGCAGCCCAAGCCGCAGATGTCCATGTTCGACCTTATGGGCGAAGACCTCGAAGGCAAGCCCGAAGAAGAAAAGCCCGAAGACGACGAAGACGCTATGCCGTCTGATGAAGAGATACAGGAGATCATGGCGGAAATCGCCGAGGAAGAAAAGGCTAAACAGCAAAAGCCCTCTACCTCTCCCGTGTATCGGAAGTATCTGGAGGTGCAGGACAGGTATCCGCAAGCAATTATCGCCATGCGCTTGGGCGACTTTTATGAAGTGTTCGGCAAGAATGCAGAAGTGCTTGCAAATGAATTGCCCCTTACTCTTACGGGCAGAGATTGCGGACTTGAAAGCCGCGTGCCGATGGTCGGTTTTCCGTATCACACTGCGGAGATGTACTTCGGCAAAATCTTGAGCAACGGGCATACGCTCGTTGTCATGGAAAATGATGACGAAATACACAAACTTCCTTCCACACAGGACGTTGACCTTGAAACGGGCGAGATACTCTCCGAAGAAGAAATGCGCGAGTTTGACGGCGACATCGAGGAGCCGAAAGACCTTGACGATGACATTGATACTTCCGCCTTCGATAAAGACGCGCTTTGCAAGCTGGACGAAATGTTCGGCGACAAACTTACTTTGAGGTGAAAACTATGACGGAAAAAGACATCAGACCTATCCCGAAAAACATACTGAAAAGGATACGGAAACTTGACGGCAAATACTATCCAAGCCCTGATGGTCATGTGCGCTGTTACGCCTACCTGACCACTTGGAAAAACGAGCTTGTGAAAGTCACCGTCGCCGTAAAACACCGTTACAAAAAGTGGTATTGCAAACAGGTCGCCATTCACGGTCTGGATTCGGATAAGTGCTTCGTGAAGGACATGGAGTATTGCTATTGCGCCGGCATGGGATTTCGCTTCGGCTGGTACGAAGAAGGCTTGCAGAAGTACAGGCAATGGTACGAACGCGGCTGGTGCTGGGCGTATGACAAATACTATGATCCCTTTGCGGAGATCGTAAATCCGCACTTCATAGACCGCTTGCCGGAGTTCAGATATTCCGCGTATAAAATGTATCAGGGCTGCAATATTTTCAAGTATTTACGGCTCTACCGACAGTATCCGCAGCTCGAAATGCTGATGAAGCTCGGCTTTTCACGGATCGCGTTGAGCAAGACGATACTCAAACGCTGCGGAACGGACAAAGCCTTCTGCAAGTGGCTTATCGCAAACAGAGCGACGCTTCAGGACAGGCACTACTACATAGATGTCATCGTCCGAGCGTATAAGACCAAGAAGCCGATCGAACAGCTTCAGCACTATAAAGAAGCGAAACTTCGGCTGATCCACGACAGCGCGCTCGAACCGTTAAAGGAGCTGTTCAAGGGCAAAGAACTTGAACGGCTCTTTGATTACGTCGCGGAGAAACGCACCAATCCGCATACCTATCTCGACTATCTGAAAGCCTGCCAAAACCTCGGCTTGGATATGTCCGAAGAGAAGAATCGTTTCCCTCACGACTTCAAACGCTGGCACGATATCCGCATAGACCAATACGCCGCGAAAAAGGCTATGGAAGACGCGGAAAAGCGCAAAGAATTGTACGCGCAATTCGCCGCTGTTGCGAAGAAATACCTGTCCCTGCAACACGCGAAACGGAGCGCGTTTATCTGCGTCATCGCAAGAAGTCCTGCTGACCTTATCCGTGAGGGAGAGGCGTTGCATCATTGCGTGGGACGGATGAACTACGACCAGCGTTTTGTCCGCGAAGAATCGCTCATCTTCTTCGTCCGAGCAAAGGACAGCCCGGATATTCCGCTCGTGACGCTCGAATACTCGCCACGCAGCCACAAAGTCCTGCAATGTTACGGCGAACACGACCACAAACCGAGCGAGGATATTCTGCACTATGTCAACAAAATCTGGCTGCCTTACGCCAACAGAACCATCAAACAGATCGCGGCATAAACCGCAAAGGAGAATACACTATGTCTAACTACTTCAGAATTACAGCATACCACCCCGAACAAGACCTTTCGGCTATCTTCGACAGCAACGGCTACTTTGAAAAGCTGTGGCAGTTCTCTGCCTACCTAATCCAAAAAGGTTTCAAGATAATAGAAGTAGGAAATGAGGAAAAGTTCGATGAAGGCGATATGCCGAAAGCCGAACGGGACACCGTTCACATCATCCTTCGTGCCTGTAAGAGCGGTCAACCCGACATCAAGGACAACCGCATAACGGTAGAAGGGAAGAGTTATACGATTTTATAAAGTCATAGCCCGTTGCGATTACTCGTAATGGGCTATTTTTATGCTGCTTCAATCATGCAAAGTGTTTCGGTCAAACAACGGACAGGCGAAGAACTCTTCAAAGCTCATGTCAAAGCCTTCGCAGATCGCGTACAAAGTTTTCAACTTGACCGAAGTGCTTCTCTTCTTCTTGATGGAAGAAAGTGTCGTCTGCGGAACACCACTCCGCTCGGACAATTCGTATTTAGTCATATTCCGCTCTATGCACAACTGTTCAATGCGTAACGCAACCGCGTCCTCTAAAAGCATACTGCCACCTCTGTTAAAATAAGTTACTTATCTAATGGCAGTATAAATTTTTCGCTTTTTCTTTTACTGCTATACATCGCAGATTTGCTATTTAGTCAAATTTTTGATATTATGTCGTCGGAGAAACCTATGATAGTTAGCTTTATCGGACATCGCAAGCTGCAACTTGACAACAGCTTCCGCAAACAACTGAAAGAACTGCTCCTATCCCTTATCGACGACAGAAATGCTGATACCTTTTTGTTTGGCAGCAGGAGCGATTTCAATTCGCTGTGTCTTGAAGTCGTGACCGAACTCCAAAAAGAGCGCCCTCAAATAAGACGAGTATATGTCCGAGCCGAATATCCTTACATCAGCAAAGACTACGAGGACTATCTGCTCGGATCTTACGACGCCACTTATATCCCGGAGAATGTAGTCGATGCAGGCAAAGCTGCTTATGTCGAACGCAATTACCATATGATCGACAAAGCAGATCTCTGTATTTTCTATTACGATGAAAACTACAAGCCGCCCCTCAAGCCTGCCACAAGAGGACGCATCACCCGTGATCAGCCTAAAAGCGGAACGAAAGTCGCATACGAATACGCTATCAGACAACAGAAGGAAATCATAAACCTTTCCGCTAATCATTAGCATGTCGTAACAGGGAAGAGGCAATATCCTTTCAGATGACCTTTACATACCCTTTGCATACGGTAGTGGGAGATTTGCGTGTGCTTGTCTTGATACAAGCGCGGCGCTGCGCGCCGCGGACAAGCACACGCAAATCCCTTTAACCCGACCTCAACTACGGAAAAGCGGAACAGTCCGGACGCGGCATCGCCGCTGAACCGCTTTGCGATTGCCGCGTTGTTCCCGTGACTGTCGTTTCCGTTTTGAACGCCGTATTATGAGTTCTTCGTTTTCAGTTGCATTTGCGGAGCTGTGCGATCACGGCTTTGCAGACGATGCCGACAAAGCACCCTTCGTCCCAACACCCGAAATCATCCGCGAGCAACAGTTTCTCCTGTTCGTCTCCCAGATGACAAATGATGTCCTCGTCCATAATGTCCGAAATAAAATACTGCGGCAAACCTTTGGAGTAAACAATCCTTTCTCCGCTCTTTTCTATGTACTTCATGATGTAAGCCAGTGCGTCGCCCATTTTGCCGACATCATCTATTTTCTCGAAGTCCGAACGCCCGAAACGCTCGTTGAAGTATGTATTCTGATGCGTTATCTGCCTGTTGTGCGTATTGAAGTTATAATCGTTTATGTCCAGCAGCATGCCCGGCATCGTTCCGTCAGGGATATAAAATACCCCATGAAAATGCAATCTCAACTTCTCCGGAGAACGTTCCCATACGCCTATATATTTCCAGCCTCGTCGTTCGACAAAATGCCGTAAACAGGTTTTCAGCTTCTTCTTGAAACTTTGTTCCGAGTGCAACTTTCCGTCATAGGTGAGCGTTACAAAATAATTGAACTCCTGCAAATTCGCTTTCCGTGTCAGCCGGATACGCCGCGCAATCAGATTGCGCATCTTGCGTTCTATATTTTCGATGACATAATTTCTTGACAATTCTTCCGTCTTAAAATACGGCAGCATTTCTTTCGTGATAGCCTCGATCTTCATTCTCCGTGGCTTGTTCAGGTGCTTTTGATACAGCTCTTCAAACAGTTCCTTCCGCGTCATCGTCCGCGTTTTCGGTTTCTGTTCAACGGTCGGTTTCAGTTGCGTTTCGTTCGTTGCAGGCAAAGAAGACACATCGTCATCAATGGACGGTGCGCTTTCTTCTGCGTTTATAGTTTCTTCCTGTTCCGTGGTCTGCGGCTCTTCCTGCTCCGTCACCTCTATCTCTTCTTCCGGCGGACGGAAACGCCGTCTTGACGGCCTTGTCGTGTGCGGTATCGCTATGTAGTGACTGCCGTCAAAATACACTTTGCATTCGCCATAAGACATATTGCCTCCTTTTGCCGTAAAGGAAGCGGACAGCCCTAAATCACGCAGAACTGTCGCCGTCCGCGTCCCTGTACAGCGAGTTGATGAAATAACTGTTCTGCATTTTGAGTTCCTCAACCGAAGCCTTTTCCGTAGCGTATTCCAAGTAGTCCGCAAGCCCTGTATAACTGCGCCGCGCCATATCGTTGAAATAGTCAGAGAAACAGTCCGTGCTGAACCGTTGCGCGTAGATCTTCGCGTTCATCAGGTAATACTTCTTATTCTCCGTCTTGCCGTCCATCGTGCCACGCTCTTTTTCTATTTTGAGTATCGAGTAGCCGAAGCGATTGTAGATACGCAGGTTTCTCCGCCACAGCCATGCGACAACGCTTTTGAGGATATGCACCAGAAGCGTGTTATCGCCGCGGCGGAAGCGGAAGTCCTCGTAGAGGCGCATGAAGCGGTTAAACGCCCATTCGGAGAGTATTTCTTCAATGGTGTAGAGCGGCAATGCAAGGCGCATATCCCCGCATGAAGCGATGTTGATGATGTCCGCAAGATCGCGCGCGTCCGCACCCCAAGACTCCGGTCTTTGCTCGTCCGTAAACACCTTGATGAACGGGAAGTTGTCCACAGTCGCAGAGTGCCGGCACATTTTCAGCCAAGAATTGAACAGGTCGTTCTTTTGGTTGGTATCGTCCGCGCCTTTCTTGATCTCCCGAAGTTCCAGATTGTTGCCACGCTCCTTTCCTATCTCCGTGATCCCCACGACGCCGAACTCAAAACTGCCTGCCTTCGGGTTGTTTTCCAAGACCTTTCTGCCGAGGCGTAAGACATCGAAATCGAGGATATGAGCGTGCCTGCTTTGAGGTCGTCTGCGCTTCGGGAAGAAGTCCGTGAGCCACATCGGGAAGTTGCCGTTGTCTGCCATCAGATTGTCCGTGCGGACGGAATAGTTCGCCACAATGAGGCTGCTTTCCAAGACATAAATGAAGTACGCCTGCGCGTAGGTTTCCAGCACCTCGAACAATCGGCTTATTTTGAGCGAATCGTCAAAAGTGGTGCCGTAACGCGCGTAATCGTATCCGTAAAGCTGCGTTTGCGCGTTTCTGTGCCGAATGAACCTTGACCGCTTCAATGCCACCCAAGTCTTGACCGTGGCGAGATTATAGACCGTCCCATGCTCCATACAACGCCGCAGTTCGTCTTCAAAAGCGATCCACGGGAAGTAGGGGAATTTCATGTCGTTCTGTTGCAGGATCTCCAATGCCTTCTGACGGAACATCACCTCTTGCGACAGCACCATGTCCGTGATGAGCGTCGTCTTTTTCTTGCCCATGCTTCCGCACGCCATAGACACGATAGGCAGCTCGTTTATGAAGCCGCAATTCCTCGCCTCGAAGTGCCGCAGCCTGTTCTGCGCAATGCTCTTCCGCCAATGGTCGAACAGCAGCCAGCAGACGAACGCGATGCACCACCATGGAAAGTACCGGAAGATGACCTGCAAGTCGATGAACAATTTGCATACCTGCACATAGAGGTTGGCGACATCGAAGCTCAACACGAAATAGAAGTAGTACGCAAGAAAGCCCGTGACGATGCTTGCCGCGTTCAGGTGGAACGCCCACATCACCGCCCAAAGGATCCATACCGCGCGATGCTCCGTGAGAAAGTCCCGATACGACAATACAGCTCGTTTCAGCGGCTGATAGAACCACCTCGACAGCATCTTAAATACCCGGAGAGGTACGGTGTCCCTGTTGTGCTTGGTGTTGCCGCTTTTATACAGCCGCCAGATGACCAGCCCCAAGATAAGCAGGCACGGAAGAATGATAGCCACGACTTTCAGCAGCACGAGCATAACATCTCCGACCTTCGCCCAATAGCCCAAGAAATTCTCCCCATCCACAAGCAATGAGAAGAAACTTTTTGCCTGCGAAGTGAAGCCCTCGAAGTCCGACGGGAGCAGGATGTCCCAATCCATTACGGAGGAATACTCCGTGACGGACGGCACGATGTCATGATCCAAGCCGAACAGCGTGCAGAAATAGTACCCGACGGACAATCCGAAGTCTTTGGCAGTTTCGCCGAAGCGCAGGTAAGAGTCTCCGAACACAAACGCGCCGAGCAGGATAAACGCCGCCGTTATAACAACGGTAAGACAGATATTAAATGTTCTGCGCCTGTTCATAGACCACCTCCATGATCGCCGTGCTCTCTTCAACGGAAGCCGTTCGGCTACCGGTATAAACCAAGTAGCCGACGACCAATACCGTTACGACCAAGAGGGCAACAGCCAATATTCTCCTGACCGTTTTCATTTACACCTCCAATCCGTCCACATCATCGGGCGGTTTTTGCGTCTGCTTTACGGCAGGTTCTTTCTGCGCCTTCGCTTCCGTTTTCCGCTTTCGTCGGTTGTCTATCCCCTTGAACAGAGCCGCTATCGCCCTGAACGGCAGACAGATGAGCCAGAACAGGAATTTGAGGATATACGGTAGCACAGGCAACAGAATGATGAGTAAAACGATGATCAGAAGCACCGCAAGCAAGATCTGCCACCAAGGGATCTCGTCCGGCATCTGCACGGGCGGAGTTATCGCGTTGACGATATCCATAGGGCTGGACACCACGGGGATGACCGTATATACGCCGTCCCGGTTGAAGGTGAGCTGGATAATGTCGAAATCGAAGAACACGCTCTCCCAAGCACGATACGCCTGTCCGCTTATGTGTTTGTCGGGTATTATCGTGCGAAGCTCCATGATGTCCACCGCTGCGGAATAGTAGTCCGTGGTAGCGAAACGGAACAGCACGACCTGCTTCTTCTCGTCATCCTTGCCGCTGACCGTTGTGGCGTCCTTGAAATAATCACGGAGTGCCTGCACATCGTTGGCATTGATGAGGAGCCTGTCCGCGACTTCGTTGTCGCTGCCGTCCAGATCGCTTTCCTGTACAATGCAGATGGGCGAAACCGTCTTGCTTTCCTCTTCGGGAATGCCGCCGAATATCGTGTCCCACAAGCCCCAATTCACCCAATTATCCCAAAAGGACGGATCGGTTTCCTGCCAGCTTGTCAGCTTCTGCAAGTCCACATCGGCGTCGAAGTCGTAATACGAATAGCCTTGCTGTATCTTGCCGAACTCGGTATCCATCTTGCGGTAGTCATCAATGTCGTCCGCGAACAAGTCTGCGCTGATCGTGCCGTCTTTGATGGGCAGCGTGCCGTTGTCAAAGGTCTTGTTGTAGTTTCGTATGTACTCGTACAGCGCATTGCTCTCCACGCCGCCTATGGACACGATGTCCGCATACGGATCGTATTCCTCGATGTCGTCTACCTTGAACAGGTAATAGAGTGCAGGAGCGGGAACATGAAGATAACCCGAACCCAAATTCCAACCCCATTTGGCGATCATCATTCCGCCGCCACCGTCTCCCGCATTCTGTCCCAATGCGTAGTGGATCTCTTCGTTATGTTCCGTCATGCCGAACTGATCGAAATCGCCCGTCTGTCTGCCTATCCACGGATACGCTTTGTCATAGAAATCCTGATTGCTCGTCACGACAATAT
>CALVQW010000001.1 GCA_944358385.1 uncultured Clostridia bacterium | reverse complement strand
TCAAACGCCTGCAAACAGGTGAGCTGCGCGGTCGCGCTTCCGTCCGAATCGGGAACAAGCGTCAGATAGTCCGAAATGTCCCTTGTTTCTTCGGTATCCAGCCATTCGATCGTCCAGTCCACGGCTTTGTTCTTGGCGTCTTCCGGATAGACATATGCGGTAAGCGTCTTACTGACAGAACCGTTTGCCGCCGTCACTGCCGCGGAAGCCTGCGAGAGCACGAGCTTCTGAACTTTGACTTCGGCTCCCTGCACGCCGCCGCTCGGAACACTTTCCGTGTTGTTGTCTGCGGGCTTGACGGTGGCTTCCACCGAAGTCTGTCCCGACAGGGAAGTCATGTTCGCGCCCAGCACCCCGATACACACGACGCACGCGATGAGCAGCAGGGAGAGAAGCAGGATGCAGACGACCTGCGGGTTGATGTGCAATTTCTCATTTCTTGCGTTTTTCATAGTCCCTCCTTAAAACTTCATCTCGGTCGCATTGACGGATACGCCCGTGACCACCTCGTCATCAAAACGGACGTCAATGAGCTTGCTGATGCCCGAATTGTTTTCGGTGATCTTCACTTGGAAATAGCAGTCGTCCACAAAAGAGCGGAACTTGTTGAAGTAGGCTGTGGTACGGCCGGAGTCTATCCTCTGCGAACGCTCGTAGTAGCTTTCGATGGACTTGATGGAGTTCACCGTAAGCACGCCGTTCGAATAGGTGACGGAGATAAGGTCGTCCTTGATGGTATCCAAGGATACCGTTTCGTCCGAAGCGTCGTACCAGACATCTTTGCCGCTCTGGTTGTAGTGCTCCATATAGCCGAGGATGAGATTGCCGACGCCGTACACTTCACAGCTGATGTCGTCATACCCGGCACCCACTTCTCCGAACGGATTGGTAAGGGAAACATTGAAGGTGGACGCCACGCCGATACCCACGACGTAGTCTCCGTTTTCCTGTCCGATATTGGTATCCAGTACGATGTCCGTAGGCATACCGACATAGGTCACGACGCAGCTTGCCTGATACCCGTTTTCGCGGGTGGTGACGGTCACGATGATGTTCCCGGTGAAGGGCTGCTTGCAGGTGACGGTCGCAACCGTACTGCCGTTCGAAGTGGGCGTGACCGTGACATATTGCGTCACGTCTGATTCATTGCTTTCATCTCCCCACGCAACAGACCAGTCCACATACTTGTTGGCAGCGGTCGCGGGAGCAACGGTCGCCGTGATAGTCTTGCTGATGGAGTTATCTGCCGCAGTCACGGCTTGAGCGCTCATTTTCAGAGAGATAAACTCCGTGTTGTGCATTGTTGCTTCAAAATCATTGGCTGCCGCTTCCACATTGACGCCGCCTTCGCTTTCCTCGGTTTTGTCCGGAGCGGACATGACGAGGGAGGCGATCATCCCTGCGAACAGCACACCGATGAGTACGAACACGATGATCCATTTCACCGCGTCCGATTTCTTGTGTTCGTAAAATTCGTTGTTCATGTTTTACCTCCGAAAGATTTGAAAACTGCGGCTCGCGGTTTCCCGTAAGCCGCAGAAACACATCGGTTTTTTATGCCGCCCGTTTGACGAGCATGGCGAGCAGGGCTTTGTCCGAATTACGATACGGCTTGACGCTGCACTCGTAGATCTCGCCGTCTTCGTCCACCGTCTGCACGGCGTAGGAATTGCCCGCGATCACTCTGCCGGTAGACTCGTCCTTGATCTCGTACGGCTTCAGAATGAGTTCCGCCGACATCTCGTTGCCGAACACGATATCCAGCACGGTATAGCCGCCTTTGTCGGGCGGAACGACCGCCACCTTGACATCCTTGCCGCGGATGTTTCCCCTGATGAAGTAGGAGAAGAAAGTCCTGCCGTTTTTCTCGAAAGTTTCTCTTTCCACGAAAATCTGTTTTGCCATTTTATCCTCCGTTATTTCTTGCCTCTGGTCTGCGAGATAGCCCTCGCTTCCTGTTTGCTCTTGCCCTCGGCGAGAGCTTTCTTGTACTTGTACATGCCTGCGTGGTCGGACTGCGCCTGAAGATACCCGGAGCGGATCCCCGCCTCATAGTCCGTCAGCTCTTTGCCTTCCTTCGGTCCGTAGGTATGCACCTTTGCTTTTCTGTCCTCCGCATAGCCCTTTGCCCTCTTGGAAGGAATGGACCAGCGGCGCTTGGAATACTTATCTTTTGCCACTTTTGCCTCCTGAAATTTGAATTTTGGTTGCCCGTTTTGCCGTTAGCGAAGCAGTTTGCTCGTCATGCCGGTAGCCCAGCGATTAAGTTGTAATATGGTAACGAACGCTTTATTTCCCGGACCGCTGTCCTATGCGATGTCTTGCGGTGAGTGGCCACTCTTATCCTTCGAAGTACCGCATAGGTTTCGCCCTGATGTTCTTTGCGTTCGGTTACGCCTCGGTCAGTCGATGTACATACGGATGTAAGTGTTCGACGGAAGACGCTTGCCGTTGATGTGTTTGCGGTCTTTATACAGAAGCTGGTACTTGCTGTCGCGTACGAGCGTTCTGCGGTAATAAGTGTCCACACTCAAAACGGCATTGTTCTGTTCGGCGTCAACGATCAGGTAAAGCTCTTGCTTTACTATGTAATCGCGCGTCCGATAGACATTCTCATACAGTCTTTCGCGTTCGGTCTTGCTCATTTTTGCCTTCTCCTTTTCGTTTGTTTTTTATGAAATCAGCAAGTTGCTGTTCATACCGACGCATCATGCATTCGGAAATCCGATGGATCATATCTTCCTGTTCCGCCGGTAGGGGGCTGCCTTCTTCCACACGAACCTTGACATACAACGGCACCGTGACCATCTCATCCGATTCGCTTTTTCTTAGCCCGATACAAGCTACCATTTGATACCTTTCGACCATCCGATCACTCCTTTTTGCAAGGTGTCTTATCAACCCCCTCACTTAGAAGCCACGAAAAAGGCAAAAATGGGGTCATTTACTGAAAATTTTTTTTACTTTCTTATAAATTGCTCGTAGTCTGTCTCTAATTGAGGTAGGATCTATGCCCAATTCGGCCGCTATTTCCGACTGCTTGCGCCCATAATAAAACACTTGCTCCACCAGCCATTTTTGGTCATCTGTTAAAACGGCTAACGCACGGTGCAGCCGGTCAATGTCGTGCTGTTTTATCAGAGTTTCTTCAATGTCGGAGTCCGGATCGGCTATTTGGAATCCGCCTTCTACAAGAGTTTCCAACGACTGATGTCGCCGTGTTTCTTTGCGATTTACGCGCTTTTCCTCTTCATCCATCTGCTCATACAGTGCGGCAAATTCGTCCGTAACTTCGACCTCAACATGGGTGCCGTTGATTTCATAACTGATCTTTTTCATGTGATTTCCTTCCCCTTGTGCTCAATGGGGGCGAGCGATTTTTCTAAATCGCTGTCGGAAATCTTTGAAAACAAAAAAAGACCCGACAGCAGTGAACCAAGTCACTGCCATCGGGAGAAGGCGCCGATTTTCGGGAATAAAAAAGAACCCCGACAATAGGCTCGTCACTTCTATTGTGACTTGGCTCTATTGTCAGGGCTCTTCGCGGTTCTTATTTCAACCTTTAAGGTCTGCCGTATCCAGCCTCTGCGCCAAACACTATGTGCTTGACTAACAATCTCTTGGAACGGGTAGTACCTCTTAACGGTTCGCTTCGATACTCTTCGGTATGCCGAGTACAGGTTTTATTCTGCCGTTCCTCAATTATTCAGTTGTAGCTTCTTCCTATATTTTACGCTGCGTCAAGCTCTTGATTTTTTCGACTTAACTGCGAGCGGCAATGCGTGAACGCCACCGTCTTTATCTACCGTGCCTTGAACGACTATCTTGCAGACATGGCAATGTAATTCCACTTCGCTGCCTATTTTTGCACGGCACAATAATTTCCCGCATTGAGGACAAGTAATGGGCTTTAATGTCATACTTATTATCCTCCTTTCCCCATAGTCACTTCGCGGGTATTTGACAACCGCATTGTGGGGGCTGGGCGTCCCTCCACACGGTATGCCACGCTTATTGACCGGCCCTGTTATCGTAGGGCATCCGATTAAATTGTTTAACCCTGATCACTCACTCCGAATCAGGGCATTTTTCCGACATCTCGTCTCGGTCTAATACTTTGACATCATGTCGAGTTCCGCACTTTGCACACACAAAACTCAATTCCTTTCCGTTCCTTTCTACATCTTCGCATCTCCTCCCACATTTTGAACAGTAGACTTTCGATAACACAAGCAACACCTCCTTTTCGTGACATTACACAAACTGCACGACAGGCTTTTCGATAAACCACCTTCGCGGATTATCTTCCAGATATAGCGCTCGCTCCTGTCCGCATAATTTGACCAAATATTTGATAGTGCTGCTACTGCCAACGAATTGAGGCGGAGACATCGTGATCTTCACAACGCTGTCCACATCGAATTCTCGCTCATCCCACAGAACCTTTACGGGAATAAATGTTCCGTCCGTGCGCATCTTTACCAGCACATCAACATAGGTCTTCACATACTTTACAGCGCTTGCCATCCGTTCTTTCTACTCCTAAACGACATCCTTGATCACCTTGACGACTATGCCTTGAATGTCTATGCTGTCGAAATACATATCCTCCATCTCGTCGTTTTCAGGGTGCAACCTGACTTTGCGCCTTCGTCTATCAGTGTAGAACCGCTTCAATGTCGCCTCGTCGTCTATCAACGCTACGATGATCTGTCCTTCTTCCGCCGTGTTCTGCTGACGGACAATAACAAAGTCACCGTCCTCAATATTTGCGTTTACCATACTGTTGCCGCGGGCATGGAGCGCAAAAAAGTTACCCGTTCCGAGTATCGAAGAGGAGATGGGAATGTAACTTTCAATGTTCTCCTCAGCAAGCATAGGCGTGCCACAAGCAATGCTGCCTACGATAGGGACTCGGACTGTGTCCGCCAAGACCTTTGCCATCTTTTTTGTCCTGATCCCTCGCCAACCGCCTGTTGCCTCTATCAAACCGCGTTCTTTCATCACTTGAAGATTTCGGCTCACATTGCTCTTGTTTAGCTTTATTGCGTCCGCGATCTCCTGCATTGTAGGGACGGTATTGTTTGTAAAGAAGTATTCGTCTATAAACTCTATAATAGAGTTAAAGACGCTTTCGCTCATTACCTTCATAATAATTTTCCTGCGTTTTGGATTTATTACGCAATTTTTGTTGCGTTATGATTATATTTTAGCTATAATGAATTTAGAAGTCAAGCCTTTTGCGTGGCAAAAAGACAGAAGAGCAAAAAAAATTTGCTATTGCCTTTTGGCGGGGAGGTTCCTCCCTCAGCGAAAAAGTTCAAGGGGCAATGTTTATCCCTCGTTAAGCATAAAACATTGCCTGTTTCCTTGACCTTTTTCTACTGAGGTCGGCTTTAGGGGTTGCAAAAGGCAATAGCTCAAACAAATTGAGCAAAGGAGTGTCCCTCATGGAAAATTGTGTCATATACGCTCGTTTCAGTTCTCACGGACAGAACGAACAAAGCATCGAAGCGCAGGTGCGTATCTGCAAAGAATACGCCGAAAGCAAGGGCTTGGATGTCGTCAATCTTTACACCGATAAAGCCAGAACGGGAACTAACGACGCCCGTCCGGCATTTCAGAAGATGATTGCCGACGCAAAAACAGGCACCTTTCAGTACATTATCGTGTATATGTTCGATAGGTTCGCCCGAAATCGCCGCGACAGCATCATCTATAAAGAGATGCTGAAAGAAAAATACGGAGTCAAGGTCATATCGGCATTGGAACCGATTGCCGAAGACGAAGGTGGCGAGTTTTATGAGATGTTCCTTGAATGGAATGCCGAGAAATACAGTAAAAGGCTTTCCAAAAGAGTCCGCGACGGGCTTGACACCAGCGTGGCAAACGGTACTTTCTGCGGCGGATTTATCATTTACGGCTATCAGCTCGAATTGGAACCGATACCCGGCAAACAAGGCAAGTTCATAAAGCGTGTGATCATCAACGAAGAAGAAGCCAAAGTGATGCGCTATGTCTTCGAGCAATATGATAAGGGCGTAAGCAAAAAGCAAATCGCGGAAGTGCTTAATTCACAGGGCATCAGGGTAAAAGGCAAACCTGTTACCCACAAAACCTTTGACCATTATATGACAAACCCAAAATACACGGGCGAATTCTATTTCGGCGACAGGCTCTGCACAAATATGTATCCCGCCATCATCGACAAAGACACTTTTGATAGGGTGCAACAGCGGCTTGCCGAAAACCGTTACTGCTTGGGCGGCAAGGAAACCGCAAGAGAGCCGTATCTCCTGACTGGCAAACTATTCTGCGGACATTGCGGAACCGAAATGGTAGCGGGAGGCGGTCAAAGTAAGACCGGGAAAAAGTATTACTATTACGAATGCAAAAAGAAGAAAAAGAAACTTTGCACTAAGCGGATCGAACACAAAGACAAGCTGGAAAAGTATGTCGTGCAAAATGTCGTGGCGTTCCTATCGGATGAAGCCAACCTCGCGATCATCGTCCAAGATGTCTTGAAATACTTTGACTCCCGTACCGATGAAAGCGAACTTAAATCCATCCGCAAAAGGATCGCCGATATACAGGACGAAGCAGATGCGGCAGCGAACGCCTTTATAGAAGCGAAAAGCCCTCTGCTAAAACAGCGTATCGAAAAGCGAATGCAAGAATGCGAAGTCCTGCTGGCAGACTTGGAGAAATTAAAAGCCCAGCTCATTCTTGAGCGTGGGCAAAAGCTGACCGAAAAAGACATCGTTGCGTTCATAAATATGATACTGCAAGGCGATGTGAACGATTTAGAATTCAGACGCCGCCTAATTGACAACTTGGTCTACAAAGTGTATGTTAGCGATGAAAATACCTATATCTACTTCAACATAAAAGGCGGCAAGGAAATCGAAGAGATAACCTTCGAGGACACAATAACCGCTCTCGAAACTGTAATGGGAGTTCAAACGCGAAGTGACCCGTCCCGCCACAGCAGAAAAATGCGAACCCACAGCGCGGGGGCGCATTTTTTTGTTGTGGCGGAGGCGAAGTAAAGGATGCGAACCACGCCGCAAAATGCGTTCGTTCGATATTCCATTTTAACGTTGCCGGAAAAGAGGCACATAGCGTATGCGGCGAGGTTCGGCGGCTTGCGTAGCAAGACGCTTTCGCCCTTTCCTATGGTTTGAAAGAGCAATGAAGTTTGCCAAAATGTTGCACCCATACAAAACCCTACCCTTATGGCGAACATCCCTCCGTCACTCTTAGTTGTGCACTTTGCGAACCCACAGCGTGGGGGCGCGTTTTTTTGTTGTGGCGGAGGCGGAGAAAGAGGGCGAATCCTTGCGGCATAAAGTCATTCTGCGCAAGGACAGATCCGGACATATACTTATTTAAACATGTGCCCAAAAGTCTGTTGCCGCAGGGTTCGGCGGCTTGCGTAGCAAGACGCTTTCGCCCTTTACTATGCCGGACCGGAATAATACGAACCGGCCTCGGAGCAATTCTTTTCGGCGCTTTTGCACAGTCGAAACTTGCCAATATGTATACTATTGCCTGCGTTCCGCCCGTGCAACATCATCCGAAAATTTCTTGCTCTGAGGTGCGAGCAGTTCCGCGCCTGCCGATTTTTGGCTGAGCAAGGAAGTCGCCGCAGCTAATACTTGACCCGTATTAGCAAGGCGAATGACGCGGTTCAGGCGGAAATCGGCGGCGCCGAACCCGGTTCGTATTATTCCGGTCCGGCATGGTTTGAAAGAGCAATGAAGTTTGCCAAAATGTTGCACCCATACAAAACCCTACCCTTATGGCGAACATCCCTCCGCCACTCTTAGTTGCATAATGATGAACCCACAGCGTGGGGGCGCATTTTTTTCGCTGTGGCGGAGGCGGAACACGGGATGCGGACCACGCCGCGAAAGCAGGAATGGACGAGTGCCGAAAGCTTGATTTTCTATTAAAAAAGAGGATAGAAAAAAAGATTTTACGGACGTTGTTTGACAAATGTGCGGAAATGTGGTTTTATATCTTTTGCGGAGGGGGTTTTATATGCCCAACCGTATTGTTAACTGCTTAAAAATTTGTAAGGCGGGTATTTTATGGAAGATGTGAAAACCATGGAAAACGGCACCGCCGCGGTCGGCACCGAAAAGCGCAGCATTTGGCACAAGCTTTTCGGCACTTATCCCGGCGACGGCGAAATGCAGCCGAAAGAGGGTATTGCGTACTCTCTGTGCGGTTTCGGTCAGAACCTGATCTGCACCATCATCGGTTCTTATCTGACCGTCTTTATGACGGATGCGATCGGTTACGGTGCGTTGGCGGTCGCGCTCCTCATGCTGTTTGCGCGAATTTACGACGCATTGAACGACCCGATCATGGGTTCCATCGTCGACAGAACGCGCACCCCGTGGGGCAAGTGCCGTCCTTATCTTAAATGGATGGCGATCCCCGTTGCGGTGGTGACCATCCTGTGCTTCCTGCCGTGGTATCCTTCCAATCCCGGCGGTTTTGCGGCAATGTCCATCATGTACATAATCTGGGGCATGGTGTACACCGTCTGCGACGTGCCTTACTGGGGGCTGAACTCCCGCATGTCCAACGACACCTTCCGCCGCGGCAACCTGCTGACCATAGCGCGTCTGCTTTGCACCGCCGGCGCGGGCATCGTCACCATCGTGGTGCCTCAGGTCACCAGCGGTATGACCGGCACTTTGCAGACCAACATCAACGCCTATCAGGGCATCGTTTCCCAGATCCAGTTCGCGGTGGACAGCGAGGGCGGCAAGATCATCGTCCCCGACCTTGCGGATGTGGACAAGGACGGAGACACCACCGAAGATTTCTCTCTCAACTTTGACGCCAACCGTGACGGCACGTTTGCGAACATCACCGCAAACTACGGCACTCTCGAAAACTTCATCCTGGAAGAGTTCGGCAAGGATTCCGCAGTCTACAACGCGTATCTTGAGGCGAAAGCCGTTTACGAAGGCGAGGACAGCGAAGGCGGCGAGCTGATAAACAATAAGCCCATGAGCGAATGGACCGCAAGCGACCTTCAGACCATCCTGGACGGCACTCTCGGTGAAAAGCAGAGCGACCTCAAGTGGATCTACTTCGTCGCCGCGATCATCTGCGTCGCCATCGGTATGCCTCTCTTCTATGTCGGCTTCAAGGGCACCAAGGAGAGGGCGAGCGAGCTTGACAACATCAAGCCCCCGTCTCTCAAGCACAACCTCTCCCTGCTGTTCAAGAACAAGCCCCTCATGCTCATCGTAATCTCCGGCATCCTGGGCGCGGCGAGAATGGTCTTTACCTACACGGGCGGACTTTACTTCTGCAAATACGTTCTTGACAGCGTCAACTTCATGGGCATGCACGGCGAAGGTCTCTACACACTGGTCACCATCGCCATCGTCCCCGGCGGACTTATCGCATCCCTCATGGTGCCTTACCTCACCAAGAAGATAGGTAAGAAACAGTCCTACATCTGGACGAACATCGCGGGCGGCGTGGCTCTCCTCATCGCGTTCATCGTCGGTATGGCGATCGACAAAGGCAACTACACCTCGACGGCGACTCTCGTCATCGCGCTGCTTGCCATCGTCGTCTCCGGCATCCCGTCCGGTCTCACCAACATCGTGTCCTACGCCATGATCGGCGACACCATCGAGTATCTCGAACTCAAGACGGGCGAGAGAGCGGAAGGCATCTGCTTTGCGATGCAGACCTTCATCAACAAGATCGGTATGGCGATCGGCGCGTTCATCGGCGTCATGGGTTACTACATCGCGGGCGTCACCGCCAACAACCCCGGCGCGCTGGATGCGGGCGGCAAGGACGTCATGTGGATCATGCTCATGCTGGTCGCGGCTCTGAGCTTCATCCTCTCCGCCGTCCCCATCTTCTTCTACAAGTTCAACGAGAAGGAGCAGCAGGAGGCAGTCGCCGAGATCAAGCGCCGCAACGAGGCTAAACTCGTGGCGGAGGGCGCGGACGGCAGCACCGTCACGGTGGACGAGACCGTCGACACCACCGTCACCTCCGACGGCACCGAGGAAGAGGAGGTCACCGTCACAGTCACCGAGACTCCTCCCACGGACGAGGACAAAGAGGAATAAACCCCTGCGGTTTGATGGAAACCCGCCTTCCGAGGCGGGTTTTCTTTTGCGGAAAAACGTGAGTTTCGTGCTTTTAAATGAGTTAGAGTGGCTCTGCCGCGGAAGGGCAGTGCCGTGCGGAAGATCGTGAAAACACGCAAAAGGGCGGAAAAACGCTCAAAAGACGAGCGTTTTCGCGCTGTTTCGGTGCTGCTCAGCGGCTCGGAAAGGAATATATATTCCTTTTTGAGAAGAATAAGAAGAGAAAAAAGTGCGTCAAGCATTTGCCAATACGTGCATTTGGGAATATAATCGTGTTCGAAAAGTCGGAGGGATCATGTCGCAAGAGGCTAAAAGCATCAGACAAAAGAAGAAAAAGATCGTTGCGATCGCCGTCATAGCCGTCATTTTCGTCGCGCTTGTCATCGGCATCGTTTTCACCGATCCCCTTTATTCCAACCCCGAGGACATCTCCGAAGTGATGAACGATGCCGTTCTGCACGGGGAGAACAAGATCTCCCTCTTCGGGCTTGAAGTCAATCCCTCCCTCATTTCCGCCATAGCCGTGACCATACTTTTGCTTGCGTTCGCGGCGGTGGTGCGCATTTTTTTCATCCCGCGTTTCAAGCGCATCCCCGGCAAATTCCAGCTTTTCATCGAGACGATAGTAGGGATGTTCGACGGGCTTGCCAAGGGCAACAGCCCCCACCGCAACGGTTTCCTCGGCGCGTACATCTTTGCCGCGGGCTGCTACATCTTCGTGGGCACGGTGTTCGAACTTGTGGGCATCCCCGTAGTCTCCACCACGGGACACTCCGTCTCCCTTCCCGCGCCCCTTGCGGACATCAACGCCGCCATCGCGCTGGGCTTTCTCTCCTATTTCGTCATCATGTCGGGAGGCATCGCGGGAGCGGGCATCAGGGGAGTGGGGCGCACTCTCAAGGATTTCTCCCTGCCCATCTCCATGAGTTTCCGTCTCTTCGGCGCGCTGCTTTCGGGCTTGCTGGTCACGGAGCTTGTCTACTATTATCTGGAATTGAGCTTTGTGCTGCCCGTCATCGTCGGGGTGCTGTTCACACTGATGCACGCGCTCATACAGGCATACGTGCTGGTCATGCTGACGTCGCTGTTCTACGGCGAGGTCTCGGAGCCTTACCACAAGAAGAAAAAGGAACACAAACACGCAAAACATACTCACAACGACGCAAATGCCGTCGTTCAAGAGGTCTGATATGAAAAAAGCGATCAATATGAAGATAGTCGCCGCGGCAGTGATGCTCATCGTGGCACTCGCGGCTCTCGGACTTGTCCTCGGCATCGTGCTCACGGACAACGTGGCGCAGGCACAGCCCGATGCGGGCGCAGACGTCACGGTGGAAGCGGATGGCGGAGCGGATGATGCCGTTCAGACACCCGCAGAGGACGAGGCTCCCGCCGCTCCCGCAGAGGACAACAAGGGCATGATCGCCCTTGCGGCGGCAATAGCGGTCGGTCTCGCCGCAGCGGCGGGCGCGATCGGCATGGGCATCGCCGTTGCGAAATCCAACGAGAGCATCGCGCGTCAGCCCGAGGCGAAGAACGACGTGCGTTCGAGCATGATGCTCGGTCTCGTCTTTATCGAGACCGCCATCATCTACGCGCTCATCATCGCCATCCTCATCATATTCGTGCTTTAAGGAGCGTATATGCCTCTCAACATCGATTGGCAGCAGATATTGCTGCATCTGTTCAACTTTCTCATTCTCGGCATAGGGCTTTATCTCCTGCTTTATAAGCCTGTCAAGAAGTTTATGAAGAAGAGAGAGGATACTTACGCCGAGAGGGAGGAAAAGACCGCCGCAGCCGTCTCCGACGCCGAAAAGACGCGCGAGGAGTATGAGAAGAAACTCGCCGCCGCGGACGAGGAGATAGCGGGGCTTAGGAAGCAGGCGGCTCTCGACGCCGAGAACGCGGGCAAAGCCATTGTCGGCGAGGCGCGCGCTGACGCCGAGAAGATAGTCGCGGATGCGAGAGCGGCGGCTGTCAAAGAGCATGACCGCATCGTGGGCAAAGCGGGCGACGACATCCGCGACATAGTAGGGAAGATCGCGGAGAAAGTCGGCACTTCCAATGACGTGGACGCGGCTTACGAGGAATTCCTCGCCGCCGCCGAAAAGGGAAAGAAAGATGGCAAAGATTAAAGCGGTCCTCTATTCCGGATCCCGTCCCTCGGACGCGCAGTTTGCGCGTTTCGTGCGTTTTCTCACGGAAAAATACGGCGATACGGAGCTGGTGTGGGAGCGCAGCGACGCCTATCCCGGCGGTTTCGGGCTGGAAGTCAACGGCGATCTTTACGATTGGAGCGCGGAGGGCAGGCTGACTCAGCTGAAAAACAGGCTTGCCGCACTCGCTCTTTCCGAGGGCAACGTCATCCCTCTCATACGCAAAGCCGTGGACGAATGGTCGCCGGAGGTGCTTCCCGCGGAGCGCGGAAGGGTGCTTTCCGTCGGCGACGGCATAGTGGCGGCGGACGGACCTAAGCACGCCTCTTACGGCGAGATAGTCGTGTTCGAGTGCGGAGTGCGCGGCATGGTGCAGGATCTGCGTCCCGATATGTGCGGCATCATCGTGTTCGGCGACTGCCGCGACATCAAGGCGGGCAGCGCGGTCTACCGCACGGGCAAGACCGCGGGCATCCCCGTGGGAGACGCTTTTCTCGGCAGAGTGGTCAACGCGCTGGGCGAACCCGTGGACGCGGGCGGCGACATCCCCGCGGAGGGCTACCGCCCCATAGAGTGTCCCGCGCCCGGCATAATCGACCGTCAGCCCGTCAACAAGCCCATGGAGACGGGGCTGCTCGTCGTGGACGCTCTCTTCCCCATAGGCAGAGGTCAGCGCGAACTCATCATCGGGGACAGACAGACGGGCAAGACCGCCATAGCCCTCGACACCATACTCAATCAGAAGGGCAAGGACGTCGTGTGCGTCTATGTGGCGATAGGGCAAAAGACCTCATCGGTGGTGCAGTTCGTCGAGACGCTCAAACGCCACGACGCATTGAGCTACACCGTCGTGCTTGCGGCGGGAGCGGGCGAGACCGCGCCCATGCAGTATATCGCACCGTATGCGGGATGCGCCATAGCGGAGTACTTCATGTATTCGGGCAAGGACGTCCTCATCGTCTATGACGACCTGAGCAAACACGCGGTGGCGTACCGCACCCTTAGTCTTTTGCTGGAACGCGCGCCCGGGCGCGAGGCGTATCCCGGCGACGTGTTTTATCTGCATTCCAGACTGCTGGAACGCGCGGCGCACCTTTCGGACGCGCTGGGCGGCGGCAGCATGACCGCGCTCCCCATCGTCGAGACTCAGGCGGGGGACGTCTCCGCTTACATCCCCACCAACGTCATCTCCATCACGGACGGGCAGATATTCCTGGAAAGCGAGCTTTTCTTCGAAGGGCAGCGTCCCGCCGTCAATGTAGGGCTTTCCGTCTCGCGTGTGGGCGGCAACGCGCAGACACAGGCGGTGAAAAAGGCGGTCGGTTCTCTGCGTCTCGATCTTGCGCAATACCGCGAGATGGAAGTCTTCATGCAGTTTGCGGGGGATCTTGACGACCTCACCCGCCGACAGCTATTTTACGGGCAGGGGCTTATGAGGCTGCTGCGCCAGCCGCAGTGCAAGCCCTATACGCAGGCGCAGGAGTTGCTTTTGCTGGTGTGCGCGCTGGGACGCGTCATGGAAGGCGTTTCTCCCGCAAAGATCAACGCCTACGCCGCCCGTCTCATACAACATCTTGAGGAGACGCACCCCGAATTTTCGGCGGAGATCGCCCGCACGGGCAAACTCTCGCCGGAGCTTAAAGAGAACATCCTGAAGGCGGCTGCCGCCTTCCGCGCGGAGTAAGATATGAGCGGCATCGCGGAGATAAAGCACAGGATAGAGAGCGTGCGTGACACCAAAAAGATCACGAACGCGATGTATCTCATTGCTTCCACCAAGGTGCGCAGGGCAAAGAACGACTTGGAGCGCACCCGCCCCTATTTCACCGCGTTGCGAAAAGAGATAGCCTCCGCGTTTTCGTCGGGAGAGGAGATCACAAGCATCTATTTTCATCCCGAAGCGCGCGAGATCACCTGCAAGAAGGACGGCTCCGGCATCCTCGTCATCACTGCGGATAAGGGGCTTGCGGGCGCGTACAATCAGAACGTACTCAAAAAGGCGCGCGTGTTGCTCGAAGAGCATCCCGACAACCGAATGTTCGTCGTCGGAGAGTACGGCAGACAGTATTTCAAAAATCACGGAGTGCCTTTCGACGAGGATTTCCGTTACACCGCGCAGGATCCCACTCTGCATCGCGCGAGGGAGATATGCGACATCCTTCTCCCCAAGTACGAGTCCGGCGAGATCGACGAGATCTACATCGTCTACACCGATTTCGTGGGCGGAAGGACGGAGGAAGTGTACACCGCGCGACTGCTGCCCCTCGAAAGCGAGCACTTCCGGGGCGGAAACGGCGGGGCGCATTTCGAGTACGAGCCGTCCGCCGAAAAGGTGATCGCGGGAGTCATACACAGCTACATCTGCGGCTTTGTTTACAGCGCGCTGGTGGACAGCTATTGCAGCGAGCAGAACGCACGCATGCTCGCCATGCTCGGCGCGGACAACAACGCGGAGGAGATCCTGGAGGAGCTTTCTTTGGAGTATAACCGCGAGAGACAGGCGGCTATCACGCAGGAGATCACCGAGATCTCCTCGGGCGCGAGAGCCATGAAAGGCAAGGGAGCAAGATCATGAAGGACGGTTTGATCATCAGAGTGTCCGGACCTGTTGTGGACGTCTCTTTCGAGGAGCTGCCCAGACTGCGCGACGCGCTTGAAGCCCGCACCGCGGACGGCAAACGTAAGGTCATGGAAGTGGCGCAGCACCTCGATGAACATACGGTGAGATGCATCATGCTCTCGGAAAGCGAAGGGCTGTCCAGGGGCATGAGCGTCGCGGCGAGCGGAGAGAGCATCTCCGTGCCCGTCGGCGAAGCCACGCTGGGGAGGATGTTCAATGTCCTCGGCGATCCCATCGACGGAGAGGGAGACCTGCCCGCCGACACCGAGCGCAGGAGCATATATCGTCCCGCGCCCTCGTTTGCGGAGCAAAGCTCTTCGGTGGAGATCCTCGAAACTGGCATCAAAGCCATCGACCTTCTGGAGCCGTACGCAAAGGGCGGCAAGATAGGGCTGTTCGGCGGCGCGGGCGTCGGCAAGACCGTGCTTATACAGGAACTCATACACAACGTCGCCACCAAACACGGCGGCTATTCCGTCTTTACGGGCGTCGGAGAGCGCAGCCGCGAGGGCAATGAACTTTGGACGGAGATGAACGAGAGCGGCGTGGCGGAAAAGACCGCGCTCGTGTTCGGACAGATGAACGAGTCTCCCGGCGTGCGTATGCGCGTGGGGCTTGCGGGACTCACCATGGCGGAGTTCTTCCGCGACGCGCGCCACAAGGACGTCCTGCTTTTCATCGACAATATCTTCCGCTTCGTGCAGGCGGGCAGTGAAGTGTCCACTCTGCTCGGCAGGATGCCCTCCGCCGTCGGCTATCAGCCTACGCTCGCGGAGGAGATGGGCGAGTTGCAGGAGCGCATCACTTCCACCAAAAACGGCTCCGTCACTTCCGTGCAGGCGGTGTACGTCCCCGCGGACGACCTCACCGATCCCGCACCCGCCACCACCTTCACTCACCTCGACGCCACCACGGTGCTCAGCCGCAAGATAGCGGAGCAGGGCATCTATCCCGCCATAGATCCTTTGGGATCCTCCTCCCGCATACTCACCGAGGAAGTGGTGGGCGCGGAGCATTACCGCGTGGCGAGGCAGGTGCAGGAAGTGCTGCAAAAGTACAAGGAGATCCAGGACATCATCGCCATACTCGGCATGGAGGAACTCAGCGACGAGGACAGGCTCACCGTCGCACGCGCGAGAAAGATCCAGCGTTTCCTCTCCCAGCCTTTCTTCGTCGCGGAGAAATTCTCCGGCAACGAGGGGAGATACGTCCCCCTCGCAGAGACGGTGCGCGGCTTTGCCGCCATCGTGGACGGAGAAATTGACGATCTGCCCGAATCGGCATTTTATAATGTCGGAACGATAGATGAAGCCATAGAAAAGGCGAAAACATTGCGGGAGAGCGTGAACAAATGAAGCCCTTTTCCCTGCGCGTACTTGCCGCCGATAGACCGGTTTTCGAGGGGGAGTGCGTCTCCCTCGTCATCCCCGTTGAGGACGGGCAGTACGGCATCCTCGCCCATCACTCCGACTTCGTCTCCGCCATCGTGCCGGGGGAGCTTGATCTCACCGTCGAGAAGGACGGAGGGCGGGAGCGCATCCGCGTTGCGGTGTCCGACGGCATGGTCAGAGTGTCGGCAAATTCCGTCATCGTCCTCGTGGACTCGGCGGAACGTGAGGACGAGATAGACGAGGAACTCGCTCTTCACGACATGGAAACCGCCAAAGAGGACCTCTCGCACGATCGCAGCCGCATAGAATACGCCGCCGCGCAAGCGCGTCTCGCACGCGCGATGAACCGCCTCAAAGTGGTGCGGCACAAGTGAGTCTCCGCCGCACGCTCACGTGCATCCCGGATCGGGAGCGGCGCGGCTTTTCTCTTCCTCTACGCTAACTCAAATTTTTTTGTTTTCCGCGCGTCTCACGCTTGCCAAGCCGCGTTCCCTTTGATACAATGGAACAGCTATATATTGTGGTATGATGCCACGGTTACTTCTAGATATTGTTTGGAGGAGTTATGTTCATTGTCAAAAGGGATGGCACCAAACAGCCTTTCGACGCCGTGAAGATACGCAATGCGTTGGCGGCGGCGTTCGCAAGTGTGGGGAGGGAGGCGGACTCCGCGCGTTTGGATGAGCTTACCGCCGCGGTCGTGGCTAAGATCCCGGCATTCCCCACCACCGTCGAGGCGGTGCAGGATCTTGCGGAAAAGACGCTCATGGAGTACGGTCACTTCGACGAGGTGAAGAGCTTCATCCTTTACCGCGACGCCCGTGCCAAGGCGCGCGCCTACCGCCGCGAGATCGCCGATAGGTTCGCAGACAGAGAGCTTGCGGGAGTGCTGAAAGGCATACAGGCGGATTTTACCGAACCCGAATACGACCTGATGTATCTCGCGGGCAAATTCGCGTCGTTTGCGCGTGAGGGCGCGGACGAGAGTGCGCAGTACGCCTCTTTGGTGCGTGCGGCGGTGGAACTCACCACGCAGGAAGCCCCCAAGTGGGAGTTCGTTTCCGCGCGGCTGGTCATGGCGGACATGTATCACCGTCTCGCCGCCCGTGAGAAGGAGAGAGGTATGGAGGGGTTCTACTCCAAGCTGCGCTATCTCACCGACCGCGGGCTTTACGGAAAGTATATCCTCGAAAGCTACTCCGAGGAGGAGGTGAACGCCCTCGCCGCGCTCATAGACAGGGAGAGGGACAAGCTCTTCACCTATTCCTCTTTGCAGCTTGTGCTCAAACGTTACGTCATACACGACTTTGACGGGACGCTCCTCGAAACGCCGCAGGAGATGTTCCTGGGCATTGCCATGCACCTCGCCATGCGCGAGAAGGACAGGATGCGCTGGGTGAAGGCGTTTTACGACATCCTCTCCGGGTTCAAGGTGACGGTGGCTACACCCACGCTCTCCAACGCCCGCAAGCCCTATCACCAGCTTTCCAGCTGTTTCATCGACACCGTCCCCGACTCTCTGGACGGCATCTACCGCAGCATAGACAACTTCGCCAAAGTGAGCAAGTTCGGGGGCGGTATGGGGCTTTATTTCGGCAAAGTGCGCGCGACGGGCGCGCCCATACGCGGCTTTCAGGGCGCGGCGGGCGGAGTGATCCGCTGGATCAGGCTGGTCAACGACACCGCTGTCGCCGTGGATCAGCTGGGTATGAGACAGGGCGCGGTGGCGGTCTATCTCGACGTCTGGCACAAGGATCTGCCCGAATTTTTACAGCTGCGCACAAACAACGGCGACGACAGGATGAAGGCGCACGACGTCTTCCCCGCCGTGTGCTATCCCGACCTTTTCTGGCGGCTCGCGCGCGACAACATCAACGCACCGTGGTATATGATGTGTCCGCATGAGATACGCCTCGTCAAGGGATACGACCTGGAGGACAGCTACGGCGCGGAGTGGGAGAGCAGATATTACGACTGCGTGAACGATGACAGGATCTCCAAGCGCGTCATCCCCGTGAAAGAGGTGGTGCGTCTCATCCTGAAATCCGCGGTGGAGACGGGCACGCCCTTCTGCTTCAACCGCGATCACGTCAACCGCATGAATCCTAACCCTCACAAGGGTATGATCTATTGCTCCAATCTCTGCACCGAGATCGCGCAGAACATGTCTCCCATCGACCTCGTCTCCCGCGAGATAGTCACCAAAGACGGCGAGGAAGTGGTGGTGCAGGTCACCCGTCCCGGCGAGTTCGTGGTGTGCAATCTCGCCTCGCTGGTGCTCGGAAACATCAACGTCAACGACGCGGAGGAACTGAGCGGAGTGGTGCGCACGGCGGTGCGCGCGCTGGACAACGTCATCGACCTCAACTTCTATCCCGTGGAATATGCCAAGATCAACAACAAGAAGTACCGCCCCATAGGGCTGGGCGTCTCCGGCTATCACCATATGCTCGCCAAGAACGGGATCAAGTGGGAAAGCGAGGAGCATCTCGCCTTTGCGGACAGGGTGTTCGAGCAGATCAACTATGCCGCGATAGAGGCGAGCAGCGACATCGCCGCCGAGAAGGGGAGCTACCTCTACTTCCAAGGCTCGGATTGGCAGACGGGAGCGTATTTCGACAAGCGCGAGTACACCTCGGAGAAGTGGAACACGCTGCGCGAAAAGGTGAAGGCGCAGGGCATGCGCAACTCCTACCTCATCGCCATCGCGCCCACGTCCTCGACGTCCATCATAGCGGGGACCACGGCGGGGCTGGATCCTGTCATGAAAAAGTTTTTCTTTGAGGAGAAGAAGGGCGCGATGATCCCGCGCGTGGCACCGGAACTCTCTCCCGCCACCTATTGGCTTTATAAGAACGCGCATCTCATAGACCAAAGCTGGACGGTGCGTGCCGCGGGAGTGAGGCAGCGTCACGTGGATCAGGCGCAGTCCCTCAACCTCTACATCACCAACGACTTCACGATGAGACAGGTGCTCAACCTCTACGTCTCGGCGTGGGAGGAGGGCGTCAAGACGGTCTATTACATCCGCTCCAAGTCCCTCGAAGTGGAGGAGTGCGAGTCCTGTTCCTCATGACCTGCTTCTCCTGCGCGGGTATGCCGCACGGGAAAGCAACGGCAGAACAGAGGGCGCGGCGGTCCGTCCCAAGGACGGCTAGCGGAGCGCAAAATGCACAATGCACGTGTTTAAAGCACGAAAACGCTATATAAAAACAGCATTCGGAGGAAATATGAAAAAACATTATCTCGACATCAAGCCTCTCTTCAACGAGAACGGCGACATCGAAGTGCCCAAGCGTCGCATGATCGGCGGCAATACCACCAATCTCAATGACTTCAACAACCTGAAGTACACCTGGACGAGCAGCTGGTACCGTCAGGCGATGAACAACTTTTGGATCCCCGAAGAGATCAATATGAACCAGGACATCAAGGACTATCGCAAGGCACTCACCCCCGCGGAGCGCAGAGCGTATGACAAGGTGTTGAGTTTCCTTGTGTTTTTGGATTCCATCCAGACCGCGAACCTTCCGTCCATAGGGGAGTACATCACCGCAAACGAGGTCAATCTCTGCCTCAACATCCAGACCTTCCAGGAGGCGATACATTCGCAGAGCTACGGCTATATGCTGGACACCATCTGCTCCCCCGACGAGCGCACCGAGATCCTCTATCAGTGGAAGTTCGACGAGCATCTTCTCGCGCGCAACAAGTTCATCGGCGACATCTACAACCTTTTCAGGAAGGATAAGTCCGCCGAGACCTTGCTCAAAGTCATGATCGCCAACTATATCCTCGAAGGCATCTATTTCTATTCCGGCTTTATGTTCTTCTACAACCTGGGCAGGAACGGTAAAATGCCCGGCTCGGTGCAGGAGATCCGCTACATCAACCGCGACGAAAACACCCATCTCTGGCTCTTCCGTTCCATCATCCTCGAACTAAAAAAAGAGGAACCCGAACTCTTCACCGACGAGGCTGTGGAGGAACTCAAAGAGATGATGCGCGAGGGCGTGAGACAGGAGATCAAATGGGGCAAGTACATCATCGGCAACGACATCCCCGGTCTCAACGAGCAGATGGTGGAGGACTACATCAAA
This sequence comes from uncultured Clostridia bacterium, assembly GCA_944358385.1. GTDB lineage: Bacteria > Bacillota > Clostridia > Christensenellales > CAG-917 > Limadaptatus. The sequence continues at coordinate 199,938 of CALVQW010000001.1, read as the reverse complement.
TATCTCGGCAACCTGCGTTCCACGGGCATCGGCTTCGGCAGCCTCTACGAGGGCTACGAGAAAGAGCCTGAGTCCATGGCATGGGTGAGCCAATATTCCAACGCCAACCTCATCAAGACGGACTTTTTCGAGGCGAAATCCACCGCCTACGCCAAGGCGGGTGCGATAGAGGACGACCTGTAAGATGTCCCCGCACCGCGCTTGACACCGTGCGGAAATCGTGCAATAATAATGTTCCCATCGGGCTTCGCGCCCGTAACAGTCATGTGCAGCCGCGGCAAATGCCGCGGCTGTGCTTTTATCGGTTGGATCATACGATCAAACACCTTTGCCCGCTCCGCACTCGCGTCCTACATATAAAATTTTATTCTTCGCAACATCATTGAATAAATTATAGGTTGATTTTGTCCTATTCATGTTATATAATATCTTTGGAGGTACGGATATGACGATAAAGACCGAACAGATAGTTTCGATGACGGAAGCAAATCAAAACTTTTCCCGTGTCGCGCGCGTTGCGGACTCCACGGGAGCTGCCGTGATCTTCAAGAACAACCGCCCCAAGTATGTCTTGCTTGATATCAATTCGAGTGCATACCTCGATCTCACCGACGACGAAAAGATCGATGTCGTGGCGCGCAGGATATTGGAGCGATATCGTCCCGCATTCGAGGAGCTTGCAAAATGATAAAATTCGGGCGGGACAAAGTACTATTGCTACATCAATTGATAACTGCCGAGACGGGCGGAAGTGCTGATGTGCGCGATCTCGGACTGCTTGATTCCGCTCTTGAGAGCGCATATGCAACATTCGACGGCAAGGAACTCTATCCCACAAAAGAGGAGAAGGCGGCGCGGATAGGGTATAGCCTCATTTCAAACCACGCTTTTGTCGACGGCAACAAAAGGATAGGCATATATGTGATGCTCACTTTTCTTGAGGTCAACGGGATACGCCTCAAAGCCACCAACGACGAAATTGCCGCCGTCGGACTTGGGATCGCATCGGGCGAGATGAGCCATGCCGACCTTTTGGAATGGATCGGATCCCATGAAATCTGACATCTCGGCAAACCAAATGATTATTGGAACAAGGCTCGACATCCGTCGAGCCTTGTTTGATAACGTCATCATCGTCTCACCCCCGACAAAAATGGGAGCGCACTTTTGACGGAAAAGGCAAGTGTATTATAAAAGATTTTCCCGCCGTCAATTGCTAAAAGACTACTTGAAGAGGTGCTCGTACTGTTGTGCGCCGTGGACTACGCCCATGATGACGACTGTGTCTCCGTCGATCATGTAAAGTATGAGGAATTTCTCCACCACCAGCATACGATAGCCGGAGCGGAGCAGTCTTTCATCATGAGGATGAGCACCCATCTCGGGGAAGTCTACGAGTTTCAGAGCGGAAGAATGGATCCTGTCAAAGATCTCGCCGGCATTTTTCTTGCTGTCCTTGGCAATGTACTCGATGATCTCATACAGTTGCTCATGCGCCCGCGAAGTCCATTTAAGCTTCATGTTCATCTCCCGATCAATTTATTGATGGATGTGGTGACCTCACTGTCATCAAGCAGATCTCCGTTGCGGAGCTGGCGTTCGCTGATCGCGAGATCGGAGTAGAGCCTCATCATAGATGTCATGCGATCATAGAGTGCCTGACTCATCAGCACCATGTCGCCGGTGCCGTTTTTGGTGAGGAACACCGTTTCTCCGGAATTGACCAGCTCGGATATTTGTCTATAGTTGTTCCTGAGTTCGGATGAAGGTTTGATTACCATATCAGCCTCCTTTTCATATCAATATTTTATCAAAATTATGATATGTTGTCAAGAGAGTGTTATAAGCCTTTTATGGATTATGCTTTCGAAGAGTAAGCGTCGCGGACGAGTTAAGTCCGCGACGCTCTGGTCCGGGTGAGAAGATTTGTAAGGAGCGCGGCGACGGAACAGCGAAGGGACGCGAGAGTGTCGGTGAGGGCGATACGAAAGGCGGGAGAGCAAACGGAGCGTAGCGGAGCATCAACGGTAAGACGAACGGGGGGGAGTGGGACGAGCGGGCGTGAGCGTCACGTGTGGACATCATCGCCTCACCCCCGACAATGCGAAGAGCACAGCGACCTTTGTCACTGTGCTCTTGCGTGGTCTGGGTGAGAAGATTTGAACTTCCGGCCTCTTGAACCCCATTCAAGCGCGCTACCAAGCTGCGCCACACCCAGATGTTGTTCTCTTGATTGCCGTGTCATTATATAACATCCGTTTAGATTTTGCAACAAATTGCGCTATTCTTTTTCTTTTTCTTTTTTGCGCGCCTGCCACAGCACGACAAAGACCACGACGCCCGTCACGGCGACGGCGCAGCACAACACTATGGAGACTATCTGCACGGTGGTGAGACCTTCAAGCTCCACCTCGGATTTTGCGGCATAGCCCGTGATGTCGCCCAGCGAGACCAGCCAGAAATCGCCCTCTTCGCCCAGGATCTCCATACGCGTGCCGTCCACTACTTCGGCGATGGATGCGGAGGAGAGATCGGGCAGGGAGTAGATGTTGACTATGCCGCCCGCGCGGTCGGCGGAGGCGCGTCCGAATTTTTCTTCACGTTCGGGGACGGGGGGAGTGTAGGGAGTGAGCGCGTCGGCGCGCACGAAGTAGGTGCTGCCGCCGTAGGACACCCTTGCCCACGCGCCGTCGTCAAGCCCCGCGGCGTCGTCCGTGACGGTGATCACGGCGTCCTCTCTCAAAGTGAGGGTGTCATCGCTGACGGGGTGGGGATAGAGCACGCTGCCCGCGCCGACGGTGTACGCGCCGCCGTCAAGCGAGGGTGAGACGGGAGAGAGCAGAGAGGAGTCTACATACCCCGTCTTGCCCGCGAAATAGACAAAGGTGTAGTCCGCCCAATCGGACGCGCCGTCATAGCACAGCACGACTGTGCCTTGCGCGGCGGGGGAGACGGTGTCGAAACGAGAAGGCTCGCCGAAGAGGTAGGTGTCGGAGTCTATAACGGCAAAGGAGATGCCGCTTGCGGAGTCGGGATCGGGGAGTGCGGGGTGATAGTCGCCGCTGCTCACCGCTCCCACCTCGATCACGCCCGCAAAGCAGGAGGCGGAGACGAACACCGCCTTGCTGCCGTCGAGAGCGAGTTTTTCGGGACGCGCTTCGGCGAGGGGGTGGGTGAGGGTGTATTCCCTTTCTAGAGTGAGGGAGGACGCGTTGTGAGAGAAAGCGGCTATCCTGCCTTCCTCCGCGTAGGAGACGAAGAGTGTGCCTGCTGCGTCCACGGCGAGATCGCTTGCCTGTGAGAAGTCGTCCGAGAGCGTCACAAGAGGAGTGTAAGTGCCGTTTTCCGCGGAGAACACGCGCACGCCTGCTGAGGTCATGAGATAGATGACGTCGCCGCGCGCCGCCGTGAGCGCGATGCCGTCGCCGACATCCGCGACGCGTTGGGGTGAGCCGCGGAAGGTGCGGAAGTAGAGGGCGGAATCGGTGAGTATCACCAGCACCGATCCCGTGTGCGCGATGTCATTTATCTTCTCGCCTTCGGGGACGGAGCAGTAGGGTTGCGCCGAGAATGCGCCGTCCGACACGGTGAGGGAATAGACGGTGCTTTCGGATGCGACGTGTATACCGCCGGAGGAGTCCGCGGCGAGTGCCACGGGCGGCTCGGGCAGGGAGATGACCGAGGAGGATGCGGAGGTGAGCATGACTATGCGGGAATTGCCTTTGTCCGCGATGAAAGTGCCGGCGAGGGTGACGAGGACGTCGGAAGGATCGGAAAGGAGATCCTCACCTTCGCCGCGTATGGCGAGCGTGCATTCATATTCCGCGCCCCTGTTTTCCCCCGTTGCGGTGACGGAGTAGACGACGAGCGCGCCATCCGAAAGGACGTATATCCTGCCGCCGCCCACCGCGAACACCGTCTCGTTGGTGCAGGCTATCCCGGTGTGGAACTCCGTCTTGGAAGTGGCGAGATCGACGGCGACTATGCCGCTCTCGTTGGAGGCGTAGACTATGTCGTCGGCAAACGAGAGAGCGACGGAATAGGGGTAGATCTCATTGTAAAAGCTCTCCGCGATCTTGCTGCCCAGGTCCAGCACATAGTAGTTCCTGTCGCCGTACTCGGCGGCGTAGACGTACACCGTCATATTATCGGCGATGAAGATGTTGGGACCGATGAGCGCGGGGGAGAGCGTCACTTGCTCCTCGCCCACCACGGAGAGATCAGCGGCGGAGTAGACGGTGAGGTAGGAGTCGTACTTGACGTAGAAACGCTCCTCGTCCGCCGCGATGTAGGAGACGTTTGCGGGATCGCTTATCGCGCTCGCGTCCGAGATCGAGGGGGTGGAAGAGGAGAGGTCGCAGATGCCGAATGCGGGGGAATCGCCGCCGTAGGACACTAGAAGGACGCTTCCCGCAAGCCAAATGCCGTCGATGTCGGGACACTCCGCCGCAGACATGCGGGACACCTTTTCGCGGCTGTGTGCGGACCAGATGAAGGAGTCCGAAGCCTCGTCATATACGACGAAAAGATCCTCGCTTGCGGCAAGGAAGGTGGCGTTCTCTATGGGGAAGTAGCCGCTTTCGGGATAGATGATGTCAAAAGCCGCATCTTCCGCCGATGCCACACCTGCGGGGGCGAGTGCCGAAAAGAGCATCACCGCAATAAGGAGCAGGCATATGAAAGGAAGGATAACGGCAAATTTCGACAGCGACTTCATAACGCAATTATAGCCAAAAGGAAAAGTTACGTCAAGACTATTGGGATTTGTTGAAATATAAAGAGTAATATGCTAAAATCGTGGTAAGGTAAAAAAATGGCGAACAAAAAGTTTCATTTCAACGACAGGAAAACCGAGGGCAGACAGGAGAGCCGCGCGGAAGGGAGACCGGATGCGCGCCGCGAAGCTCCCTCCCGCACGGGCGGACGCAGACCGCAGAAAAACGGCGGCGCGGGCAAAGCCGCCCGCAGGTCGGAGATCATGGAGGCGGTCTACTCCAAATATCCCGCCGACAAACTTGCCATACCCGTTGCCGCTCTGGGCGTGACGGAGGAAGTTGTGGGGTTGCTTTCCCTGAAAGGCATCACCACCGCGGGGGATCTTGTCAGCCGCACCGAACGCGATATGTTCAAGGTGCAGGGTTTCAACAAGAAGATGCTCCTTGCCCTGAAACGCGGGCTGGAGAGGGAAGGGATGTCCTTCTATGCGGACGAGGCGTCCGTTCCACGTAAAAGCGAGAGCAGGAACGGCACGGAACAGCGTCGCAGGGAGAGCAGACAGCCCGAACAGAAAGCCGTGCGCAAGGAGAGGGAGGAGAGACCTAAAAAACTCACCGAGCCGCTCCCCGTTCCGGAGTGGAGAAAGATCCAAAAGAGCGGAAAATGGGGTTTTTATGACGGATTCAAGACCGTCATCCCCGCGATGTACGATGAAGTGTTCTTTTTCAAAGAGGGACTTGCCGCAGTCGAACTCGACGAAAAGTGCGGTTATATCGACGCCGCGAACAATGTTGTCATACCCTTCGAGTACGAGACCGCGATGAGCTTTTCGGAAGGGCTTGCCAGCGTCGTGAAAGGCGGCAAGTGCGGCTACATCAACAAGGACAACGAAGTGGTCATCCCCTTCATCTACGACGCCGCCACTCCCTTTGAAGGGGGAGAGGGCAAGGTGAAAAAAGACGGCCGCTGGGGGACCATCTTCCCCGACGGCAGCGTGAAGTGGATATGATCCGCCGCCGCGCGACAAACACGATAATTTTCATCGCCGTGCTCCTGATGAGCGCGGCATTCTTCTTTGCGGCATATTTTGCGGGAGCATCCGCGCCTGTTGCCATTGCGCAGTCATTGGAGGAAGGCTATCTCGCGCAGACGGGCGGGGAGGGAGATTGGTACTTTTCCGAGGACTATCTCGACGTCGCCGCCGCGCGTGAGAGCATACGGGACATCCTTGAAAGCGGCGACCTTTCCCGGATAGAGCAGGATCCCGTCGTCATCGCCGTCATAGACACGGGCGTGCAGACCAGGCACGAGATATTCGACGCGGACGGCGAGGAGGACGTGTTTCTGCGCGGGGAGAACGGCATGATCCTCTCCCGCAACACCATCAACAACACCTACGACGTCTCGGACGGGGCGACACAGGACTTTCACGGCACACATGTCACGGGCATAGTGGCACTGCTCATACGCGCCTTCGGGCTGTCCGATTACATCAAGATCCTGCCCGTCAAGGCGGGGAAATACACCGGCGGCAGAAACGCCTTTGTGCTTGCCGACGTTGAGGAGGGCGTGGATTACGCCCTTGACTGCGGCGCGGATGTGGTGAACCTCTCTTTGGGCAGTGACGAGCCTATCGATTGGCGGGATGCCGTCACCGCGTCGGACGCGGAGAAAGCCGTGTTCGTGGCGGCGGCGGGGAACTACGGCAATTCTTCCGTGACAAAGCCCTTTTATCCCGCGGCGAACTCCTACGTCGTAGGAGTGATGAACTATGAGCAGGGCGAGGACGGCACCGCCGTGATGCACGAGGGGAAGATAGGTTCGGGTTCCAACTACGGCGGGAGATATGACGTATGCGCGCCCGGCACGGACATCCTCAGCGCGGACGGCGGCAATATGGGATATAAAACTCTCACGGGCACGAGCATGGCGTCCCCGGTCACGGCGTTCGCCGTGGCTCTGCTCACCTTCAAACTGCGTGCCGAAGGCGTCTATGACGGTGCGGCGGACGTGAGCGCGTCCGATGTGCGGGAGGTCTTTCTTCGCACATTCCGCGAAAGTATGAAATATAAGGGCAGGGATTACCCTCTGCTGAGTTTTACGGGGATCACGGAGACGTCCTACGCACTCGACGAGAGCGGGGAGATCTATCTCACGGCGGTGGCGGAGTCCGCGCCCACCGCGTCCGTCGGCTCTCTCACTCTCGGCACGGAGACGAAGGTGACTTTTTCGGCGGAATGCGGCTATCTCGATGCGGGCGCGTCATTCGCGTGGAGCTATTACAGCAACGGTCTTTATATGTGCGTCGAAGGGCAGGAAGTCACTGTGGGCGTCGTGGCGGATGACATAGAAGGCTTCGACGTCACGTTGGAGATCTTCACCCCCGACGGCGCGACCAAGCTCTCGGAGCAGACCTTCACCATACGCACGGGATATCTCACGCCCACTTCCGAAAATTCCCGCATCACGATGTCGCGGCGGGCGGATGACGACGGAGTGGTGCGCCTCAACGGGAGAGAGACGGTCACCTTCGGCATCGACACTTTGGTCTATGCCTCCCCAGACACGGTGACGGTGTGGTACGTCAACGGCAAGGAAGCGGCGCGTGGCGATACATTCGAGTTCTCCCCGGCAGCGGACGGCGATTTCACCGTGGCGGTGGCGGTGGACGGAGAAGAGATAGGCATGGGAGTGAGAGTGTCGGCGTCCGGAGTGGAGGACGCAAAGCGTCTCATCCCCGTCATAGCGGGCGTCTGCGGCGGCGCGGCGGTACTGGTCGCCGTGGTCATCGTCGTAGTGCTGATCGTCAGAATAAAGGCTCGTCCGCGCACGGAGTGATGCCCGCAACCCCGCGAAACCTTGCTCCGCACATAAATTCAGGTTTTTTGTTAAATCGTTATAGCCCCAAGCACCGGCAAAAGCGCACCGCAAAAGTACGGTGCGTTTTTAAGTGCGATGCGCTTTTAAACGGGACAGACATCCGCGAGACGATCCCGACTCGCCCGCGAGATAAGCCGGACGCACCCGCGAGAGAAAGGGAGCATTTGCGACACACGTACGAGCAATTCGATGCAAGTCTTACGCGATCGCGGAGTGTCACGCATTTTCCGTTGTGCCGACGACGCGTCGCAAGGTTCGCGCCCACGCCTTGTTCGCTCGATCCTCGCGGTGCGGAAAGTCAAAGGCGGAAGGGCAGAGCGGACACAACGAAAAAGACCGCCCTCGTAAAGGGCGGTCGGATGTATCCGAATGATCGATTATTTCGCCTTCTTCAGGTTGTCCAGAGCGCGGCAGATGGTCGCTTTCTTGCGCGCCGCGGTGTTGGCGTGGTACACTCCGTCGGAGGCGGCTCTGTCGATGACGGAGACGGTCTCGGGCAGGAGCTGTTCGGCAAGGGCGACATCGCCAGCTTCGATGGCGGCGTTATACTTCTTGATCGCGTTCTTGACGCGGGATTTTTTTGCGACGTTTTCCGCGTTCCTCTTCTTGGAAATCAGGACTCTTTTCTTTGCGGATTTGATGTTGGGCATAAGCTCTCCTCTGCGGTATATCTTTTTAATTGCTAAGACATATTAGCACAACATTTTGTTTCACGCAACTGTTTGAGGCTTTTTTTTCAAAACACGCATAATAAGCTTATGAGAAAGAGCGATTTTGTGACGGATATGGCTCTCGACGCCCTGGAAAGGCAGTCTTTGGACTCCCTCGCCGATGTGAAAAAGCTGCAATGCGGCATAGTGCGCAAGATGGTGAAAGTGCGGGATGAGGAGCTTGCAAGACGCACGGGCAAGCCCAAGGGCATCTATCTCACTTACGATTGCCCGCCCGCGGCACTCTCATCCGAAAAGGGCTTCCGCGCCCTTGCGGGCTACATCGCGAGCGCGCTCGTCGAGCTTGCGGGAGTCATGGGCAGACGCTCCCTTGTTCTTGTTGCGGGGCTGGGCAACTCTGATGTCACGGCGGATTCGTTGGGCGGGCGCGTGGCGGAATTTCTGGACGTGTCCCCCGTCGCCGCCTCCGCAAGGGGGAGGGAGAAGGTGCGTCTCTGCGCCGTGAGGACGGGCGTGGAGGGCAGGACGGGAGTGCGCAGCGCGGATGCGGTGGCGGGGCTGTGCATGAAACTGAAACCCTCCTGCGTGATAGCCGTGGACTCCTTGGTCACGTCCGTGCCGGGGCGCATCGGCACTTCCTTCCAGCTCACGACGGCGGGCATCGCGCCGGGGAGCGGCGTGGGAGGGGAGAGGACCAGACTGGACAGAGAGTCGCTGGGCGTCCCCGTCATCGCCGTGGGAGTGCCGACGGTGCTTGCCATGCGCACCGTGCTGTATGACACCGTGAAGGGATATGCGGCAAGGACGGCTGCCGCGCTCAACGAGTTTGCTCTCCGCGAACTCATCGCCGAAAGCAAGCTGGGGAGTTTGGTGGTAGCCCCCAAAGAGATAGGCTGGCAGGTGGAAGCGGCTGCCGCCGCGGTGGCGGGCGGCATCAACATCGCTTTCGGGGAGAACTATCCGAAAAGCAGGTTGACACTCCCGAATTTTATACATTAAACACCGTTTTTGAGAAAACGCGGGACGTATTCTTCGCGCAGTTTTGCGAGTATCCAGCGGTATTTCGCGCTCTCGTCGCCGCCCGTGAAAATGAATTTCGTCTCCGTTCCGCAGGCGGGCAGAAATGGTGAAGTGCCGTATTTTTCGTAAAGCGCGGCGCACAGTTTTTCGGCGAGGGGAGCGTTGCCGTCGAGATATTCCGCATCCCCTATGATCCCCCTTATCTCTCTTTCCGCATAGATGTAGTGCGAGCAGCCGAGCAGCACGGTCTTTGTCTTGTCGCGGTAGCGGGAGAGACGGTCGTCAAGATAGTCCGCAAGGGGCGCGCAGGTGAGAGAGGTGCGGGACTTGAAACGCAGAGAGAGCTGTATCTCGACGAGTACGGCGAGTTCCGCTGTGTCCGCACACATGAAGCCCCGCTCCCTCGCGTTCAGCCCCGTAAGAGTGCGCGGTGTGGCGAGGACGAGAGTGCTTTGCGCGGGGTGGGAGTCAATGTCGGGGCGTAGCGCGAACACTCCGTCGGGATCGAGAGTGACGCCCGCCGTGTTGCAGCCGAACACGATCTCGTCGGCATTTTTTCGGAGTATGTTGAGGGCGTTTGCCGCCGCTTCCAGCACTTCCGCACGGCTCTTGCTGCCGAAGGGCATCCTCGCGTTGTCGGCAAAATAAAGCCACCCGCATCCGGGCAGTTTCGCCTGCAAAAGAGCGAGCGTTGTAAGCCCGCCTATGCCGCTGTCATACACTCCGATCCTCGGCGACATATTCAAAATCTATGCCGCGGGCGTCGGGCGTATGCGCGCGAATGCACTTTATTGTATATCGGGAGAAAATTTGCTTGCTTAAAAGCGAGATTTATTGTATCATTGTTTAGAAAAATCAATTAGAGGTATTCCATGAAGACTTTTGCAACCGAATTTATCCGCAATGTCGCTCTCATCGGTCACTCCGGCGAAGGCAAGACTTCTCTTGCAGAGGCGATGCTTTACATGACCAAGACCATAGACCGCCTCGGCAAAGTCGATGACGGCTCCGCCACGATGGACTATGACGACGAAGAGATCAAACGCAAGATATCCATCAGCATGGCTCTCGCCTACGCGGTGAGGAACAATGTCAAGATCAACATCCTCGACGTTCCCGGTTTCTTCGACTTCGAGGGCGAGATGGTCGCGGCACTTGCGGCTGCCGACAGCGCGATCGTCGTCACGAGTGCGTCCGGTTCTCTCACCGTCGGCACGGAGAAAGCTCTGGATATGTGCCTGGAAAAGAGAGTGCCCGCATTCATCTTCGTCAACGCGGTCAACAAGGAAAATTCGGACTTCATGTCCACTGTGGACGCCATCACCGCCAAGTATAACAAGGTCGTCCCCATCGAGCTGCCCATTATGGAAGGCGGCAAGATGACCGGCTATGTGGATGTGTTCACCGGCGAAGGTTTCTCCCTCGACGGCAAGTCCGTGGCTGTCCCCGCCGCTCTCGAAGCCAAGGCGGAAGACTATAAGGGCAAGCTCATGGAGATGGTCGCCGAGACGGATGAGGAACTCATGATGAAGTTCTTTGAAGGCGAGACGTTCACTGCGGAAGAGATACAGAAAGGCGTGCATGCCGCCATCGATTCCGACAGCTTCATCCCACTCATGGCGGGCAACGCCACCACCTGCACCAGAGTGGACGGTCTCATGGACAAGATCGTGGATCTGCTTCCTTCCCCCGCCAAAGCGCACAAGCACAGAGCGGTCAAGGACGGTCAGACGGTGGAGATAGATTGCACCTCCGCAGCACCCTTCGCGGCGCAGGTGTTCAAGTCCGTCGTAGACCCGTATGTCGGCAAGATGCTCATCCTGAAGGTCATCTCCGGCAAGCTGACCAGCGGGGATACCGTGTTCAACAACACCGCCGAAAAGCCCGAAAAAGTGGGCACCATCTACATCCTCAAAGGCAAGAAACAGGAGCCTGTGGATTGTCTGGAAGCAGGTGACATCGGCGCGCTCTCCAAGCTGGTCTGCACCAACACCAACGACACTCTCTCTTCTCCCGACTTCAAGCTGGATTTCGAGAAGATAGATTTCCCGCATCCTGTCATCTCCTATGCTGTCCGCGCCCCCAAGGACGAGGAAAAGGTCATCCAGGGACTCATCAAGATGCAGGACGAGGACGCCACCTTCAAGGTGGAAAAGAATGCGGAGACCGGCGACGTGCTCATCAGCGGTCTCGGCGAGGCGCAGCTTGACATCATGTGCAAGCGCGTCAAGAATAAGCTCGGTCTGGACATCACTTGGCAGGAGCCGAGAGTGGCTTACCGCGAGACCATCAGAAAGACCGCCGAGGCGGAAGGCAAACACAAGAAACAGTCCGGCGGCGCGGGACAGTACGGCGACGTGTTCATCCGCTTCGAGCCGGGTGCGGAGGACGGAGAGTTCGAGTTCGTGGACGCCATCGTCGGCGGCGCGGTGCCCAGACAGTTCATCCCCGCAGTCGAGAAGGGACTCAGAGAAGCCATCAAGAAGGGCGTCCTTGCGGGTTACCCCATGGTCAACATCAAAGCCACGCTCTATGACGGAAAATATCACCCCGTGGACAGCAAAGAGATCGCGTTCATCACCGCGGCGAAGCTCTCCTATCAGGAAGCGTGCGTCAAGGCATCTCCCTGCTTCCTCGAGCCTATCATGGAAGCCAAGATCACCGTCCCCGGCGATTACCTCGGCGACATCCTCGGCGATATGAACAAGCGTCGCGGCAGGATCCTCGGCACGGACAGCGCGGAGGGCGGCAAGCAGATCATCACCGTTGAGGTGCCTCAGGCAGAGATGTTCCGTTACGCCACCGACCTCAGGAGCATGACGCAGGGCAGAGGTAAGTTCTCCGTGAAGTTCCTCCGCTACGAGGAAGTGCCCGCAAGCGCGAATGCCAAGATCATCGAGGACGCGAAGAAACGCGAGGAAGAGGCTAAGAAGTAAGCCCGCACTCGACACACTGAAAGCAAAAACGCTCTCCGTTCGGGGAGCGTTTTTTTGCGTGGAAAGCGCGGGAAAATTTCGTTGCATTACAGTTCGATGTGTGTTTTTTTGTTATGAGACCGTGTGGTCGGATAGTGTGGTGCGGGGGGGGGCTTTGCCGGAAAATCACACCGGCGGACGGTTCGGCGCAGGGGGGCGGGAAAACGGCTGGGAAGTCTAGTTCGGTTCAGAGCGATTTTATCTTGTTTCAATTTAGCAAAAAGCGCGGTTTATGCCGCGCTTTAAGTTGTCTCAACACCGTTATAGGTGAGATCCCCGCTGTCACTTACTTCACCAGCATATGTATGGCGCGCTCGATGAGCAAGCCGAATCTGAGGTCCACCTTCTCCGCCACCGAGATGCGGATGCATTCCTTGCAGAAGTCCACCGCTGCCTGCGCCGCCTTCTCGAAGGACATGCCGCCGAGCAGTTTGCCGAGGAACGCCGAGGAGAGGCAGTCGCCCGCGCCGTGGATATATTCAGGGAAACTCTCGTTCATCTGCAACGCTATCTTGCCGCCCGTGAGGGTGGCGGTGCCTTGCTTGCCCTCCTTCATTATGCCGGAGAGCAACACTTTCTTGTAGCCGTTGTGTTCGAGGATCTTCAGGATCATCCTCGCGTTGGCTTCGTTGGGTTCCAGGCTCATGTCCAGCCCCGCGAGCATCTTGCCTTCCGTAAAATTGGGCATCACGATGTCCGCGAGCTTGCACAGCTCGAAGATTTTGTCGCGGTAGCTCTCGTCAAAGATCTTGTAAAGCGCGCCGTTTTCCGCCATGGCGGGATCGACGGCTATGAGCGCGCCGTTCGCCTTCATGTCCCGCGCGATCTTCAACGCCGCCTCCACTGTGTCCATCGAGCCGAGGAAACCCGTGTAGAGACAGTCGAACTTGATGCCCAGCTTTTTCCAATGCTCGTAGGAAGGGAGCATGTTTGGATAAAGATCCGTATAAGTGAAGCCCTCTATGCCGTAGGTCTGCGTGGAGAGCAGCGCGGTGGGAAGCCCCACGGCGTCGTGTCCGCAGGCGCAGAGTACGGGCAGAGCGGCGGTGAGTGAGCATCTGCCGACGGAGGAATAATCCTGAATGGTCAATATCCTTTTATCCATACTTCAAGTCTACCACCTTCTTTACTCTTTTTCAATACCGAAAGTAAAAAGGTAAACCAATCATCTCCCGCATTTTGTCGGTTTTCCTCCGCGCCCGGTCAAGCGCGGTGAATGTGCGGCGAGAAGATGTGGTTTTTGTGCCGGCGGGTGCTTAATGTGTGCGCAGTTTGCGTCTGCCGAGAGAATTTTGTTGCAAAAGGCAAAGAGAGATGCTATAATAGCAAAGCTGCGCTAGACGGGGAGCCGGCGGTGCCCTGTAAACTGCAATCCGCCATAGCAGTGTCGAACGCCGTCCGAGGCTTTTCTTATGGGAGGCCGCGCCGCACAAGGGGTGTTGATAGCAAGGTCCCGTGCAACTGCATACTGTGAACCGTGTCAGGGCTTGACCGCAGCAGCACTAAGCAGGCGTTGCCGTGTGCCACGGGGAAACTTTGAAGGAGCTACCTATGCGGTTTCCGCTTCGGTTCGAACTGTCGGAGTCGGTGCGCAGCAAACGAAACGTCGCAGAGTGCGGCGTTTCGTTTTTTCATGACCGCATAAACCGCATCCGCCCGCCGTTATGTTTTGTTGCACAAAAAAGATCCGCACAGTGCGGATCTTTTTCGTTTTTTTGTGGCATTGCGTTAGCGTCTTGCGGTAAACAGCACGAAACCGAGGGAGAAGAAGAAATCGTCCTCGTGGAAGGCATCTTCCATATCCGCATAATGCTCGGCGAGCCAGTCGCGGTACTCGCTGTATTGTTTGTCGTCGGGCACTTCTTCTGCCAGACGGTCGAAATCCATTTTGATGATGGAGAAGTAAGTGTCGAAGAGGGCCTCTCTCTCGTCATAGTCCATTCCAATGGTATCCACGCCGCATTTTACAAGCCTCACATCACGGAAGCCCGTTTTGTGGAGAAGGTGAGGGATCTGCCGCCCGCTCTCCCTGAATCCGGAAAACGGGCTGTCGGCGCACATTTTGATGGCTTTTTCGAAATTGCCGTCGGTGTCGGGGTAGGCGACGTTGAACCCGTCGTCTATGTCCTTGATTATGACCACTGCGTTTTTCACCGCGAATTTTCGCACGATGCGCAACAATTTCTGCGGATTTTGCAGGTGGAGTATGACCATGGAAAGGTTGATGACATTGAACCCTGCAATGCCTTTCTCGTCCAAAAAGGCGCGGATGACGTTTTCGATGGAGTCCGACTCTAGGTCGCCCTGCCTGAAAGCGATCTTGTCCGAGCCGTAGGCGGAGTTCGCCGCGTCGACGCAACTTTGGTCATAGTCGATGCCCAGCAACATTCCGAGATTTTCGCGTCTGCCGAGTCTGTCCATGACAAAGCTGCCGTCCGCACTGCCGAGGTCAAGCACGGTGAGGGTGTCCGTTTCCGCCGCGATCTTGTCATAAAGCTCGGCATCGAAGTTCCTTAAAAGTTCTTGCTGGACGGCGAGACGGTGCTTTTCTTTTTTATCATCCTCTTTGAAATAGGGGTTCGCAGTGCGCGCTCTTTGTGCGCTCGATGCGTCGGAGCGAGGGGAGAGTATTGCTTTGACCTTGCTCTTAAGCTCCGCAATAGCGTTGTCCACTCCCTGAGATGAGGCATCTATCCAATGCAGGCGGTTGATGTAATATTCCATCGCCTTTGAAAGATCCTCATTGCTGAGACGGAAGGGAAGGATGGTGAGGTCGCCGTTCTTTTCGACAATGCGCTTGTATGCGTTCTCCACCTCGTTGAGGACGTGGACGGACTCGGATGCGGCATTGTTCAGTACGACGACAAACACCCGCGCCTCATCTATGGCATTCATAATGCTGGTAGCGTAATCGCCCACGGCGTCGCGGGGCGCGTACCAGCACCTTATGCCGTCGCTTTCAAGTGCGGCACAAATGTGGTCTACCACCGATTTCATGCTGTGTTCATAGCTCAGGAAAACGTCGATCTTGCCCATTTTTCTCCTCCGTGAAGTCTATGAAAGTCATTATAACATAAAATCGTAGATTTTCAATAGAAAATTTATGCGCGCGCAAAGTATCGCGCGGCGGCACCCGGTGTCGAGAGGGGGATTATGTCGCGTGTGGCGAGAGTACTATTTTATGTCGCGTTTGGCGTTGAGGAGCAAGCCGCCGGTGAAGAATAGGACCAGCCACATCACCGAGCCGCCGTATGCAATGCCTGCCGTCTGCGGGGTGAGATCGCGCGCGTATGCGAAGGCGTCCGCGCAGTAGTAAGGATCAAAGTACATATAGACGAAATTGCCCGTCACGTCCGTCCCCGTTACGGTCATGGCGAGGGCGATCTGCACCACGGTGACGAGGATGTCGCCGAGCACTATGAGCATGGCGAGAAGCATCGCCATCGCGCCCGCTTTGGAGCGGAGCAGGAAGCAGACGAAAGTGCATATCGCAGCCGTCACTAGGGAGAGAAGGAGATATGATCCGAAGGCTTGCGCTGTGTAGGAAAACATGTAGGAACGCGCGCTTTCGCTCATGTCGGCTATGCCCGCCGCTGCCGCACCCATTGCGAAGGCGATGCAGACGTAAACGACCGTAAGCAGGGTTATGACAACGAATTTGGAGATGTAAAGGTCGTTTTTGTGCACACCGCGCCCTGCATAAAGGCGGAACATACCGGAGGAAAAATCCGTGCCGACAAAGAGGGCGGCGATGATCGGGATGAGGAAGAACACACCCGTTGAGGCGGGCGCGCCGTTGAGCAAAGAGAACATAAAGACGGAGGTAACGTCCTCCGCCGCAAGAGGAGGCGCGGACTCCGTGCCCGATGTTGCCATGTCCTCGATGAGGTTGCCGAGCGCGCTCTGCGCCAAGGCGAAGATGACGGTGATGAAGAGCATCACAGCCAAGCCGATGTAGACGCTCTTCATGCGGGAGAGTTTGAGAAGGTCGGAGAGGATGAGTCCGAAAAATTCTTTGAGTCTTTTCACAGCCGCCTCCTACAACATGTCTATGAACGCGGTTTCAAGATCTCCGCGTTCCGCGCTGAGTTGCAGGACGGGGACGCCCTCGTTCATCAGCCACACGCCCGTTTCGGCGAGCTTTTCCGCGGGGGCGAAGATGTCTATGACGTTTTCGCGCATGACGTATTCTCCCGCCGCATATCTTTTGGCAAACGCCGCAGCGGCGCGTTCCCTGTCCGCGACCACCACTCTTATCCTGGGACGGGAGAGAGAGGCAAGTTCCTCTCCGCGCACCTCTTTTATCAGCCTGCCTTCCCGCATCACCCCGTATGCCGTTGCCACACGACCGAGTTCCCCCAGCAGATGCGAGGAGATGACCACGGTGACGCCGCGCTCCTCGTTGAGCCGTCTGATGAGTTCCCGCACCTGAAAAATGCCTGTGGGATCCAGCCCGTTGACGGGTTCGTCCAAAAAGAGCAGATCAGGCTCGCCCGCCATAGCCATGGCGATCGCAAGCCGCTGTTTCATGCCGAGGGAGAAGTTGCGCACCTGTTTCTTGCCCGTGTCCTCAAAGCCCGCAAGCTTGAGAAGGGCGGGGATGTCGGCGGAGCGCAACCCGACCGCGAGACAGTACGCTTTGAGGTTGCCTTCTGCGGAAAGGCGGGGATAGAACGCGGGCTGCTCGATGAGCGCGCCCGTCCTTCTCCTGACCTCCGCAAGAGCTTTGGGAGCGGTCTCGCCGAAAAGCTCGACACTCCCGGATGAAGGGGCGGCGATGCCCAGGATCATGCGGATGAGGGTGGTCTTGCCCGCGCCGTTCCTGCCTATAAGCCCGTAGATCTCCCCCTTCCTCACGGAGAGGGAGACGTCGTCGACGCGTTTGATCCCGCCGTATATCTTGGTGATGCCGTGAGTCGCCACGGCGATGTCTTTTTTGCACATATTTTTAGGATAAATCTAAACTAATTCATTGTCAATGAAGAGTGTTTGAGAGGGAAGAAGTCGCATGTTGTTTAATGAATGGCATTGGTGACACCCATTAGAATCTTGTTGCTGAGTTTTAAGATGTCCACTTATCGAATGTATAGAAAAAATCGGTATAATAAATTGTTGATTGCTTACTGTTGGGCTAATTTTAATTGATAAGATTTTATCAGGCACGCATTTTCAATAGCAGGCTAAATTTCGAATTTAATTCAATTTTGCATAAATGCTTGATTTTTTGTCCAAACTTACGTACAATATCATTGACAATAAGCCTCTGTTGCTATCGAATGCCTGCGTTTACCGTGGGTGGCTTATGTAGGTAGCGCGGGGGCTTTTTTGTCTCTCGTTTTTTTGTAAACGAAATGACGATATTTGTCCAGCCAGGCATTTATGCCTTTTGTAGGCCTCGTAGTAGTGCACAATTCAAAATTGGGATGCAGTTGTTCGATATAATCCAATAAGACTTCGGACAGTTTGTGCTTGGCGTGCCATTTTCTGCTTTTATCTATTGCTTGATTATGAGGATCATTTAAAATAAAATCGATGAGCCCTACTATTACATCTGCGCATTGCAGAATAATATGCTTCTTTGAGTCGACTTCCTCTATTGAATCTTGCTTGATGATCACGCTGTTTTTTGCATCCTCATTGGGGATGTGTGTAAGATTGCTAATTAGATAGCTTTTGAATTCTTTTCTTGTCGCTGCACTTTCGGGTAATTCATCAAAAATAAGTCTTAACCCGATATCTTCTCCTGCGTAAGGCAGGGCGAAGGCGTGCCTTATGAATAAATAATAAAACTTCACAAAAGTCTGGTTCTCTTTTTTCGGGATCACCTCTAAGTCACGATTATCCGAAAACATGACTCGTACACGAATATCTCCGCTTTTCACAAATGTGAAGAAAAAATCTAACATATCGATATAGCGCGAAACATTTGTCATGTCGATTTTAGTTCGTTTCATTTCATGGGGAAGACCTATATTCTCTTTATACAAATTTAGTTTTTTACTTATACTTTCGTATTTCTTTTCCGGAATTATTACGCCGCCGTAAAAGTAACTGTACTTCGCGCCGTGTCTTGTTGATTCATCGCATGTGATTATATATTTTTGCATGTGTGCTCCTTATTCTGCATCAAAAATATTTTAACACCGTGCGAGAGCGACGTCAATCTTAATGTCATTTGCGACATGAAGGTATTGCAATATTGTGACGTGATAACACCGGTTTGCGGCATAAGGTTTGTCAGCATATCGGAATAGATGCGGAATTTTTGCGTAGGGCACATGTATATTAAAACGCCGAACCCTATTATACAGAAAGGCTTTCGGCGTTTTTAAATCTTTGGAGCGAATGAAGGGAATCGAACCCTCGACCGCAGCTTGGGAAGCTGCTGTTTTACCATTAAACTACATTCGCGTTCAAGGGTATTTGCGCTGCCGAGAGAACATCGCTCCGGACGGCAACGATAGTATTTTAGCACAACGAAGGAAAATGTCAACTCCCCGTGAGTTCTTTCTAAATCCGAAAAAGAGGCGTGATTCGGTTGCGTTCCGCGCGTAATTAAGGTATAATCTTCCTAATTTTATATAAAAGAGGCAACCGATGTACAAACCCGTTGACACTTCTCTCAATTTTGTGGAGCGCGAGAAAGAAGTCCTCGCGTTCTGGAAAGAGAACGAGATCTTTGAAAAGAGTGTAGAAAAAAACAAAGGCAACGCAAGTTTCAATTTTTATGACGGTCCTCCCACCGCCAACGGCAAGCCGCACATAGGGCACATCCTCACCCGCGTGATGAAGGACATCATCCCGCGCTACAAGACCATGAAAGGCTACTATGTCAGGAGAAAGGCGGGCTGGGACACCCACGGTCTGCCCGTCGAACTCGAAGTGGAGAAACTGCTCGGCATAGACGGAAAGCAGGAGATCGAAAAGTACGGCATCGAGCCTTTCATCAAAAAGTGCAAGGAGTCGGTGTGGAAGTATAAGCACGAGTGGGAAGTCATGTCCGACCGCATCGGGTATTGGGCGGACATGAAGGACCCGTACATCACCTACGATGACAGATACATCGAGTCCGTGTGGTGGGCATTGAAACAGATGGCGGACAAGGGGCTGCTTTACAAAGGCTACAAGATCGTGCCTTACTGCCCCCGTTGCGGCACCGCGCTCTCCTCGCACGAAGTGGCACAGGGCTACAAGGACGTGGAGGAGAAGTCCATATTCGTCAAATTCGCAGTGAAGGGGAGAGAGAACGCCTACTTCCTCGCATGGACCACCACTCCCTGGACGCTCCCGAGCAACGTCGCACTTTGCGTGAACCCCGCAGAGGATTACGCGGAGATCAAGGTGGGCGACGAGAGCTACATCATGGCGGACGCGCTCATCTCCTCCCTCTTTAAGGAAGGGGAGTACGAGAAGGTCTCGGTGAAGAAGGGCAAAGAATATGAGTACGCCGAGTACAAGCCTCTGTTCGACTACGACACGGGCGCGAAAGAGAAGGCGTATTACGTCACCTGCGACGGCTATGTCACTCTCACGGACGGCACGGGCGTCGTGCATATCGCCCCCGCGTTCGGCGAGGACGACAGCAACGTGGGCAAGCACTACGGGCTGCCTTTCGTGCAGATGGTGGACGGCAGAGGACGCTTTGTGGACGCGGCGTACGACCTCAAAGGCGTGTTCGCAAAGGATGCGGACAAGCTCATCATCGAGAGACTGAAAGAGGAAGGCAAACTCTTCAAGGAACTGATGTTCACCCACAGCTATCCCTTCTGCTGGCGTTGCGACACCCCCTTGCTCTATTATGCGAGAAGTTCCTGGTTCATCAAGGTGACGGCGGTCAAGGAGCAACTGCTCGCATCCAACGCCTCCGTCAACTGGATGCCCCCCACCATAGGCACGGGCAGGATGGGCAACTTCCTCGAAAACGTCATAGACTGGGGCATCTCCCGTGAGAGATATTGGGGGACTCCGCTGCCCATATGGGTGTGCAACAAGTGCGGCAAGATACATGTCGTGGGTTCGCGCGAGGAGCTGAGGAAACTCGGCGGTCTCAAAGAGGACATCGAGCTGCACCGTCCCTACATCGACGAAGTGAAGTGGGAGTGCGAGTGCGGCGGCGAGATGATCCGCACCCCTGAAGTGCTGGACTGCTGGTTCGACAGCGGCTCCATGCCTTTTGCGCAGTGGCACTATCCCTTCGAGAACAAGGAGATATTCGAGGAGACTTTCCCCGCGGACTTCATCTCGGAAGCGGTGGATCAGACGAGAGGTTGGTTCTACACCCTGCTTGCGGTGTCCACCATACTTTTCGGCAGCTCCCCCTTCAAAAACTGCATCGTCCTCGGACACGTCAACGACAAAGACGGCGTGAAGATGAGCAAGCACAAGGGCAATGTCGTGGAGCCGTTCACCGTGCTGGACAAGCAGGGCGCGGACGCCACAAGATGGTATTTCTACACCTCATCCGCCCCTTGGCTGCCGTCGAGATTCTCCGCCGAGAACGTCAGCGAAGCGCAGCGCAAGTTCATGGGTACGCTGTGGAACACCTATGCCTTCTTCGTGCTGTATGCTGAGATAGACAAGTTCGATCCCTCCGAACATAAGCTTGAGGATCAGAAGCTCACCGTCATGGACAAGTGGATCCTGAGCGGGCTGAACACCCTCATCAAGTTCGTGGACGAGGGACTAGGCGAGTATAAGATCACGGAGACCGCGCGTGCCATCGGCGCGTATGTGGACGTCCTGTCCAACTGGTACGTCCGCCGTTGTCGCGACCGTTTCTGGGGAGAGGGTATGACGAAGGATAAAGAGGCGGCTTACACCACTCTTTACACCGTGCTTTCCACTCTCACCAAGATCATCGCGCCTTACGTGCCCTTCCTTGCGGAGAACATGTACCGCAATCTGGTCACCCCCTTCTTCAAGGACGCGCCCGAAAGCGTGCATCTGTGCGACTTCCCGCAGGCGGACGAGAGCATGGTGGACCGCGCGCTGGAAGAGGGCATGAAGGACGTGCTTGCCGTCGTCATGCTGGGAAGAGCGGCGAGGAACCTCGCGGGCGTCAAGAACCGTCAGCCCCTCCGCCGCCTCATCTACAACGGTAAGAAGGAACTTTCCGCGGCACTCAAAGCTCTTGTTGAGGACGAACTCAACGTCAAGGACGTCCAGATCTCCTCGGACAGCGGCAAATTCATAAGCTATGAACTGAAACCCCAGCTCAAGACGCTCGGTCCCAAGTTCGGCGCGCTGCTCGGCAAGATACGTCAGATCCTCGCCGAACACGCGGACGAGATCGTCGCCGCGGTGAGGAATGCCGGCGTGTACACCACCGAGGCGGACGGCAAGCAGATCGAACTGAAAGAGGAGGATCTGCTCATCTCGGTGAAGAGCAGAGAGGGCTTCTCCTCGGAGTCCGACGGCGAGACCACCGTCGCGCTCGACACCACTTTGGATGACGAACTCATCTTCGAAGGCGCGGAGCGCGAGATCGTCAGCAAGATCCAGACCATGCGCAAAGAGGCGGGTTTCGAGGTCACCGATCACATCGTGGTGGGCTACAAGGCGGAAGGCGTCGCGCTGGAAGTGTTCCGCAAGGGCGACTTCAAGAAGGACGTGCTTTGCGACAAGCTCACCGATGTCATCGACGGCTACGCCAAGGAACTCAACATCAACGGCGACAAGGTGACCGTGTCCGTGAGGAAGATAGGCTGATATGCGTGTCGCGCCGGATTGGAAAGACTATTCCGTCATAGCGACGGGAGAGGGCGAGAAATTGGAGCGTTGGGGGGATCTTGTCCTCCTGCGTCCCGATCCGCAGGTCATCTGGCGCGCCAAAAAACCGCTGCGCTCTTATGCGGGGATCTCCGCGGTCTACGAGCGTTCTTCCACGGGCGGCGGCAGGTGGGAATATCTCCGTCCCGTCCCCGAAGATTTTTACGTGGGCTGGCGGGGGTTGAAGTTCAAGCTCAAACTCATGGGCTTCAAGCACACCGGGCTTTTCCCCGAACAGGCGGTGAATTGGGACAGGATGTCCCGCCTCATACGCGGCGCGGGGAGAGAGATAAACGTGCTCAACCTCTTCGGGTATACGGGTGCGGCTTCGGTGGCTTGTGCCGCAGCGGGCGCGCACGTCTGCCACGTGGACGGTGCGAAAGCCATGGTGGAACGCGCGGGTGAGAATGCACGGCTTTCGGGCGTGGACGGTTCACTCATGCGCTACATCGTGGACGACTGTTTCAAGTTCACGGCGAGGGAACTGAGACGCGGGCGCAGATATGACGCCGTCATACTCGATCCTCCAAGCTTCGGCAGAGGACCTAACGGCGAGAAGTGGAAGATAGAGGAGGGGATAAGCGACCTCGCGGAGCTTGTGGCGAAGGTGCTTTCGGACTCTCCGCTCTTTGTCTGCCTCAACTCCTACACCACGGGGCTGCAGCCCGGAGTGATGGCGAACATACTCCGACTCTCCCTTCCGAAAAGCGCCGCGATAGACGCAGACGAGATAGGTCTCGCCACCGAAGAAGGACTGGTACTCCCGCAGGGATGCACGGCATTCGCGACATTCGGTGAAGATGCGGGGAAGTGACGGAACAAACACTTGACAGATACAAAACGATGAGATAAAACCGAAACTATGGATTACAAAGACTTGAAAATCATCTTCGAGGACAACCATTTGCTGGTGGTGGTCAAGCCTTACGGGGTGCCCGTACAGGCGGACGGATCGGGAGATCCCGACATGCTCACCATGCTCAAACGTTACCTCGTGGAAACTTACGACAAGCCGGGCGAGGCGTATCTCGGACTCGTGCACAGGCTGGACCGTCCGACGGGCGGAGTCATGGTGTTTGCCAAGACCTCGAAAGCCGCGGCGAGGCTGTCAGAGGCTATACGCAACGGCGAGGTGGAGAAGCATTATCTCGCCGTCGTGGAAGGGCAGCCCCGTTTCAAGGCGGACAAGCTCCGCTGCTGGCTGAAAAAATTTCCGGAACAGAATATGGTCAAAATGGTGCCCGAACTCACGGACGGCGCGAAGTATGCCGAGCTTGACTATAAGCAGCTGGCATACGACAAAGCCAATGACGTGAGCCTGCTCTTTGTCAATCTTTACACGGGCAGGGGACATCAGATCAGAGTGCAGCTTGCCGCCAACGGCACTCCCATCGTGGGGGACGCGCGCTACGGTCACGGCGAAAGAATGAAACTCCCGCTATGCCTGTGGGCTGCCGAGCTTCGGTTCGCCCACCCCGTAGGAGGCAAAACAATGGATTTCAGGGTATATCCGCCCGCCGCGCTCCCGTGGACTCTATTCGACATCGACAGATATCTGGGGATCAACATAAAGAACAACTGACAGGAGTTTTATGCAAATAATCGAGAAAACCTTGGGGCAGATCATCAACGGTCTCGCCCGCGACATACCTCAAAGGACTGCGGTGGAATACACCACCCGCAAATATCACCGCACTTGGAAAGAGTTTGACGAGGACACCGACAAAGTGGCGAAGGGACTCATCTCCATAGGCGTCAAGAAAGGGGACAAAGTGGCGATCTGGGCTACCAACATCCCCGAATGGCTGCTCACCCTCTTCGGCGCGGCAAAGTGCGGTGCCATCCTCGTCACCGTCAACACCAACTATAAGATCTTCGAGCTTGAATATCTGCTCACGCAGTCTGACACAAAAGTGCTCGTGATGATGGGCGGTTTCAAGGACAGCAATTATGTGGATATAGTCAACGAGCTGATCCCGGAACTCAAAAACGCCGAGGACGGCAAGGTCTCCCACCCCGCGCTTCCCTTCCTCGAAAGGGTGATCTTCGCGGACGGGCAGACTCCGCAGGGCATGATGAGCTTCGATAAGCTCATGAAACTCGGCGAGAGCGTCCCGGACGAGGTGTTGAAAGAGCGCGAGGCGGAACTCGACTGCCACGACGTCATCAACATGCAGTATACCTCCGGCACGACGGGATTCCCCAAAGGCGTCATGCTCACCCACTACAACATCGTCAACAACGGCAACACCATCGGCGACGGCATGGCGTTCACCAATGAGGACAAGCTGTGCATCGTGGTGCCTTTCTTCCATTGTTTCGGGCTGGTGCTTGCGACGATGGCGTGCATCACCCACGGCACGACGATGGTCCCCGTGGAGGCATACAGTCCCGTCCCCGTGATGAATGCGATCAGCACCGCGAGATGCACCGCCGTCCACGGCGTGCCCACGATGTTCATCGCCATGCTCGAACATCACGACTTCGACAAGTTCGACTTCTCCTCGCTGCGTACGGGCATAATGGCGGGTTCGCCCTGTCCCATCGAAGTGATGAAGAAGGTGGTGGACAAGATGAATATGCGCGACATCGTGATAGTTTTCGGTCAGACGGAGGCTTCCCCCGGCTGCACCATGACCACCACGACGGATTCCCTCGAAAAACGCGTCGCCACTGTCGGACGCGCCTTCCCCGGAGTGGAGTGCAAGATCGTGGATCCCGAGACCAATCTCGAAGTCCCCGTCGGTACTCCCGGCGAGTTCCTCGCGCGCGGCTACAACATCATGAAGGGCTACTACAAGATGCCCGAAGCCACCAAACAAGCCATCGACGAGGACGGCTGGCTGCACACCGGCGACCTCTGCACCGTGGACGAAGAGGGATATTACAAGGTCGTGGGCAGGATCAAGGATATGATCATCCGCGGCGGTGAGAACATCTATCCCAAGGAACTTGAGGAATTCCTCTACACCTGCGACAAGATCAGCGACGTGCAGGTCATAGGCGTCCCCAGCAAACAGTACGGCGAGGAGATCATGGCGTGCATCATCCTGAAAAAGGGCGAGACCATGACCGAACAGGAAGTCAAGGATCTGGTCAAATCCCACATGGCGAGACACAAAGTGCCCAGCTATGTGCGCTTTATGGATGCGTTCCCCGTGACGGCGAGCGGCAAGATCCAGAAATTCAAGCTCCGCGAAGAAGCCATCGAGATACTCAAGCTTCAGGATGCGGCGAACATCGAGACGGCATAAGGAGGCTCTCATGATGAAACTGTGCTTTTCCACCATTGGCTGCCCGGATTGGAGATTCGGCGACATCGTTTCCGCCGCTAAGGATCTGGGTTATTCCGCAATAGAGATCAGAGGCATCGGGGGAGAGATCTATGCCCCCGCTATGAAGGAACTCACAGAGGACTACGCCCGCACCAAGGAGCTTTTGGACCGCACGGGCATAAAGATCGCCATGCTCACGTCGGGCGCGGCTCTCGCGGATCATTCCGCCAAAGGCAAGAGCGTGGATGAGGCTAAGGCATACATCGACCTCGCTGCAAAAGTGGGCGCGGAGTTCGTGCGCGTCATGTCCACCGATAAGCCCTACTTCGACGGCGGCGACATCGACCTTTGCAAGACGCAATATGAGGAAGTCGTCCGCTACGCCAAGAGCAGCGGCGTCACCCCCCTCATCGAGACCAACGGCATCTTCGTGGATACCGCGTTGCTCGCGCGTTTCCTCGACGAAGTGGGCGAGGGCAGCGGCGCGCTTTGGGACGTGCATCATCCCTACCGTTTCAACGACGAGAGCATCGCGCAGACCATCGCCAACCTCGGCGGCAAGATCAAATACGTCCATCTGAAGGACAGCGTCATCGAAAAGGGCAAAGTCTCCTACCGCATGATGGGCTACGGCGACGTCCCTGTCAAGGAAGCCATCGAAGCCCTCCGCTACAACGAGTACCCCGGCTACTACACCCTGGAATGGGTGAAACGCTGGAACAAGGAGCTTGAGGATGCGGGGATAGTGTTTGCGCATTATGCTTACTACATGAAAAAATTCCACTGACTGACGGCGTCATTTAGCGACCTGCTTTGTCAAAGCCCCTGTCGTTTGACAGGGGTTTTGCTTTAAAGCCTACTACAAACAGGTTGTACGTCTCGCGGGGGAGGTACAAACCCCCTCCTTCCCTTCGGGCTTTCCTCCCCCGTGCCGATTAGAGTTCGCTCCTCGCATCTTGCGGGACTGACTGTACATCTCTACAAGATTTAATATCTCGCACTCACATAACTAAGCGGATGACTGCACCCACTGAATACCCGGCACGGGAGGAGGAATTCGGCACTCGCGCACGAGTGCTACCACTATTTAGGTGTACGTCTGCGCTCGGCACTCAGATAGTCGCCGCCCTGCGGCTCCGATTCCGTCTCCGAAAAAGGGACATCGTACTCAAATATGTCCGCACTAAGTGTACGTTAGAACGTCTCCGAATGAGTGTGCGTCGTGCTCAAATACGCGCTATCAAGGTGTACATTAATCGTGCATACTTCGGGAGAGCGGTCACTCTCCCACGCTTTTTGCCGTGAAGTACTCGCCGTCGGAGAGGCGGGCGCAGACGGCGGAGACGGCGGGATCGGAGAGGTAGGTCTCGGCGAAAGTCTTTTCGTCAAGTCCTCGGCGGTCCAGCTCGGCGGCGAAGTCGTCGCGGGCTTTATCGAAGCGGCGGAATGCGGTGCGGATGGTGATGTCTTGTATGAGGGCTATCTCCTGAAATGTTTTGCCTTTGGAGAATCTGAGCAACAGGATGTCCGAAAGAGCGGACGGGAGAGAGCTTAAAGCGGCGCGGACGGTGTCTTGCAAAATGAGGAGCAGGGCTTTTTTACGGTTTATTTCCAACATTTCTTCCATAAGTTTTTGTGTCGGGACGCCCCTGCGCAAATGCGCGCTCATAAAACTGCTTTGCAGGCGGGATTTGAACGCCGCGTCGTATTCTTGCATGATTTTGGGTACAGCACAGAAAGCAACAAGCACAGTGTTGCATCGGTTTTCGGTCATAATTTCCTCCGTGAAAGCAAAAAATATCTTTTACGGAAAGCATATTTTGTCGACCGAGCGATAGTCAATGAATTATGTCATAAATTGGTGAAAATAATTTGTGAAAGAGTATAGGCATAGATGAAAGCGGCGGCGCATTGCACGGCTTTCCTAGCAAGGAGAGAGGAGAACCTCACTCCGCATCTTGAAAGGAATACGTGACTTTGCAGCAGCACGGAAAGCCCGCCGAAGGAGACTATCGCGGCGGCGAGTGCCACGGCGAGAGCCTGATCCGGGATGTCGGCTGCCGCCATGCTTCCCCTAGTCATCTCAACCGCGCCCGCGATGAGGGCGTTGAGACACTCCGCCGCTTCCCGTGACGGGATCGAAGAGAGCAGCTTGCCAAGCCCCGCAAGGGAGAGCGCGTCCACCAACATATTGCTTATCACGATATAGCCGCCCACCGCGAGCATGGAAAGCGCGGCGGAGGAGATGCAGCCCGCGAGTATCCCGTCGTGGTCTGCGGGAGGGGGCAGTATGCGGGGCGGTGAGGGCTTGCGCCTTCCTCTGAACACTATCCCCGTCGTGACGGCTGCGGCATAGTGCGCGGCAAGGATCACCGCGCCGCAAACGGGGGAGCCGAACACCGCGCTCCCCACCGTCCCCAGGATGAAGATGGGACCGGATGTCGAAGTGAAGGCGCATATCCTTTTGGCGTCGTCGGAGTCGATCGCGCCCCTGAGGTAGAGATCCGCCGTCGTCGCCGCGCCTATGGGATAGCCGCTGAGCATGGAGAGGGTGAGGACGTATGCGCCCACGGGCGGGGAGTTGAACAGAGCGCGGACGGGTTTTGCGCCGAGGCGGGAGAGCGCGTTCGCACCGCCGAGAGCGGTGAGCAGAGAGGAGCAGAAGAAGAAGGGGAACACAGCGGGCAGCACGGATGTGGCAAAGAGCAGGAGTCCCCGCGAGGCGGAGTCCAGAAAGTAGGACGGGCGCAGGACGAGCAGCACCATGAACAAGCCGACGGCAAGTGCGGGGAGGGTGTTTTTAGGCAGCCTTTTCTTCACGATAAACTTTATGCCGGATGTCGGGATGTAGAATGCGAGCGTGAAAGAAGTGTGGGGAAGTCCGATAAAAAGCGTGTGTCCCGAAAGCGCGCGTTTTTGTTTGCGGGGCAAAGACTTTTGAGTGCGTTCCTTTTTGCGGAGAAAGGACGCCCTGCGGCGCGTTGTAAGTGCGTTGAGGATAGAGGACGGTGTTTACGGATCTTCCGTTCAAAATCGCAGTAAAGCAAAACCCCGCCGTTTTGGCAATCGGCGGGGTTTATGGTGTCGTTTCCGTCGTTCAACCTTGCTTTTTGTCGTGTGGGAGAGCGGAGAGGCGCGCTAGCATCCTTATCACGTTGGCTGCGGTGCGTTGCATCTCGCCCCGCGTCATGCCGCCTTCTTTGCCCATCGATCCGGTCAAAGTGCCGTCGGGTTTGCGCTTTCCCGTGCGTTTGCCGCCCGGCATCAACACGTCCACCTGCGCACGCACGCGATAGCCGTTGTCGCGGACGGCGGGGAATTCCGGGCTTTCGGAGCGGCGCATCCACCAATCCGTCATCACGCACCCGTCGTATCCCCATTCTCCGCGCAGCACGGTGGTGACGAGGTCGTAGTTGTAGTGTCCCCATACGCCGTTGATCTTGTTGTAGGAAGTCATGATGTTGAGGGGTTTTCCCTCCCGCACCGCGATGCCGAAAGCTTTGAGGTAGATCTCTCTCAGTGCGCGTTCGGAAAGGCGGGAATCGTTGTGGGTGCGGTTGTATTCCTGATTGTTGCACGCAAAGTGTTTGGGACACGCCGAGACGCCCTGCGACTGCACTCCGGATATATACGCCGCCGCCACCTTCCCCGTGAGGACGGGATCTTCCGAGAAATACTCGAAATTCCTGCCGCCGAGAGGATCGCGGTGGATGTTCATGCCGGGAGCAAGGAGTATATCCGAGCCTTTCGCTCGCATTTCCGCGCCGAGCAGAGAGGTGAGAGCGCGCACGCCATCGGTGTCCCAAGAGGATGCGAGAGATATGCCGGAGGGGAGGAGTGAGCAGCTTTCCGCAAGTCTTATCCCGGAAGGTCCGTCCGTGGTGGTCGCGGCAGGGATGCCCTTTGCGCGCAGGCTTTCCGTCACGCCGCCCAGCGCGCCCGCGTTGCCCAGCGCGCCCAGCGGGCTGTTCATCGTGTAGTCGCCGCGGGAAATGGCTTCCAGCTCCTCAACGGAGAGAGTGGCGGCGAGTTCCTCTGCGGTGTGTTTCTTCGCCCGGACATCCTCGAATGTGACCTTTCCGGAAGGGGCGGGAGTTTCGTCCGGGATCGCGCTTGCGATGCGCGCCCTTAGATCGACGCGGGAGAGAGGGGCTTGCTCGAAGGCGGGTTTGCCGTCCTTTGCCGTCATCCTCAAAAACGCGGAGACGGGGGCGGCTGCGGACTTGACTGCGACGGCGGTGCGCTCCTCGCGCGTGACACTGCCGATGTATCCCGCCTCCCGCACACTGCCTCCGAGATAGAGCTTGTATTCCCCCTTTTCCGTCACCCATTCCGTAGTGACGTCGTTGAATGCGGCGTGATCGGAGAGGGAGAAGGTGAGGGATGCGGTCTCCTCGCCGCCTGCGGGGATGAGGGGCGTTTTGAGGAATGCCGCGAGTTCGCGTGCGGGACGGGGGAGTTCGGTCGCGGGAGCGGAGAGATAGAGTTGTACGACCTCCCGTCCCTCGCGTTCGCCTACATTGCGCACGCGCACGCGGACCGTCACATCATCGCCATCCCGTTCAATGAGGGCATCCGTCCTTTCGAAGCGGGTGTATCCTTCTCCCGCGCCGAAGGGGAAAAGTACCTTTTCGGGTGCGAAAGTCTCGAAGTAGCGGTAGCCCACATAGATGTCCTCGTTGTATTCGCTGACATCTTTGCCGCCGAAAGAGGAGGAAGAAGGGTAGTCCGCATAGCGGCGCGCCACCGTGTCCGTGAGCCTGCCGCCCGGCTCGCGCTTTCCCGTGAGTACGTCTGCGAGCGCGTTACCGCTCTCCATGCCGCCCTGCCAGACGATGAGAAGGGCGGAGACGGGATACTTCTCGCACCAGGCGAGGTCCATGGGCGAGCCGATGTTCATTACCACGACCGTCTTTTTGAATGCGCCGCTCACTTCCGCTATCAGCCTTTCTTCCTCTGCGGTGAGAAGGTAGCTGCCGGGTGCGGCTTTGCAGTCTCTGTCCTCGCCCGCCGCTCTGCCTATCAGCACGACGGCGACATCCGCGCGTCCCGCGGCTGCCTTTATCTCCTCGTGGGAGAGGGGCATTTCGGGGTGGGAAAGAGGCCAATGTCCCCAAAAGCCGGGATCGACGGGGTTTTTCTGCGCCCAATCGGAGTAGAGGGAGAGCAGATGTTCGTCAAGCCTCACGCCCGCGGCTTTCAGCCCTTGCACGGGAGAGACGAGGTAGGGGGCGCGTACGTCCCCGCCCGAGCCGTATCCGACATAGAACCAATCCAGTTGCACTCTGCCGAAGAGTGCCACCTTGCAGGAGTGGGAGAGGGGGAGAGTGCCGTCGTTGAGAAGGAGAACGCTGCCGTCGGCGGCGGCGCGGCGCGCCGCTTCGCTCATGCCGGGGAAAGCTTCCCCGAAGGAGCCTCCGGTGTTGACGTTCTGCACCGTGCCTCCCGTGATCTTATTGATGAACAGAGAGAATTTGCGGGTGAGGCGTTTTGCGATGTTCATGTCTCCTCCTTGATCGGCGATGCGACTTTTATCAAAATGCGGGGTTTATGTTGCGATATGTGCCGTTCAAACCTCGGTCTTGTCGTCTGAGCGGCACAACCTCAGCACTTTTGCGGCGCGCTCGTCCAAGTCCACGAGGGGACGGACGGGGGAGTCCGCAGGGCAGTCCGAGGGCTTGAAGTAGAAATATCCGTCCCCTGCGGCAAGCAGCGAAAAGAGCTTCTGTTTCTTTCTCTCGTTTGCGGCAAGCACGGTGGTGTACGGCTTGTTCTCGCGGGCGAGGGCGACGAGATCCTTGGTGATGCCCACCGTGGATGATGCGGCGATGCGCTTTATCGTGGAGCGAGTGTACCTTTTGGTGGTAAGCCGCAGGAATTCCTCAAAAGTGTTGAAGTCCGTCTTGGAGATGCGGTTCTCCATGCCCTCGGAGATGTTGGCGATGTCCGCGAGTTCCGCCGCCGTCTTGGTGCGCATGGAATAGGTGGACACCGTGCCGTACTTCGCCGTGTCTGTGGGGTGGGGGATGACCACGCATTCGGGCACGAAGGCGGAGTAATCCCTGCCTTCCTGCATCATGGCGCGGATCTTGGTGGAGGAGACTATGGTGCGGTTGTTGTCCGGCTTTCTCTCCACGCTGTGATACTGCACTCTGTCGCCGTATGCCGAGCCTGCTTTGAGATACTCCACGGCGAGGATGTTGTTGGGAGCTTTGACTAGGTTGGCGTAGTCGGGGTGTATGAGATCGAGTGCCATGGTGCGGGACTTGGCGACGGAGTATCCCTCCGAAAGATAGCCCCTCAGCATATTGCGCATATCCTTGGACTCGCTGCGCATGAATTCCGCGACATAGGAAAGCTCCTCAAGCTCCTTGGTCTCCGTGCCGAAACAGAGGGTGAACTCTCCGAGCATGGACAGCGTTTTCAGCGCGCCTTCCGCAAAAGACTTTGCGGGGGAGAGGGTGTAGACGGTGGGAAGCTCGATGACCAGATCCGCCCCGCACTCCACCGCCCAGGCTGCGCGGGTGTATTTGTCCGCCACGCAGATGTCGCCGCGCTCGGTGAAAGAGCCGCTCATCACGATGACGAGGGCATCGGGCTTGACTTCCCGTTTCACCTTTTTGAGAAGTTTGACGTGTCCGTTGTGCAGAGGATTATATTCGGCTATGACGGCGGCGATTTTCACAAACTGGCTCCTTAGATTTCTTGCTTTTTTAAAGCGTCGGTTCTATAATATAACTCATCAAACAAGAAATCAATGAGATAAAGCTAATTGAGGTAATTATGTCCGAATTTCTCGATCACCTGCTCGAAAGAGCCGCCAAACTGCAAAAGACCATAGCTCTCGCGGAAGGCAACGATCCCAGAGTCGCCAAAGCCGCAGAGATCTTCACCCGCGAAAAGATAGGCAAGATCGTCCTCATCGGCAACGAGGCGGAGATCAGAGCCAAATATCCCGAATATAAGTTCTCCGGCGTGACTTTCCGCGATCCCGCGGCGAATGACAAGTATGTCGAAAAGTACGCAAAAAAGCTCTATGAGCTGCGCAAGGAAAAGGGTATGACGGAGGATGTAGCCCTGCGCACCATAAAGGGCAATAATATGTTCTACGCCTGCACAGCATTGAAGTGCGGAGATGTGGACGGCGTGGTCGGAGGCGCGGTGTTCTCCTCCGCTGACGTGTCCCGCGCGGCGTTCCAGGTCATCAAAGCCGCTCCCGGCATCAAGAGCGTGTCCAGCTGCTTTGTGATGATCCCGCCCGAACATTTCGAGTACGCCCACGCGCCCGCGTTCATCTTTGCGGACTGTGCGGTCATCCCCTATCCCACGGTGGAGCAGCTTGCCGACATCGTTCAGGCGGCATATTTCAGTGCGAAGCAGATCGTGGAAGTGGAGCCTAAGATCGCAATGCTTTCCTTCTCCACCAAGGGCAGCGCGCAGCACGAATCCGTGGAAAAGGTGCGTCAGGCATACGCCCTCGTCAAGGCGGCGCATCCCTACATCGACGTGGACGGCGAGTTGCAGCTGGATGCCGCCATCGTCGAGGAAGTGGGCGGCACCAAAGCTCCCGGTAGCGGTGTGGCTGGCAGGGCTAACGTCCTTGTTTTCCCGAATCTTGACGCCGGCAACATCGGATATAAGCTCGCACAGCGTTTCGGTCACTGCATGGCGGTCGGTCCCATCATGCAGGGGCTTGCGCTTCCCGTCAACGACCTCAGCCGCGGCTGCGTCGCCGAGGACATCGTTGCGGTGGCGGCGATCACCGCGCTGCAATCCGTGAAGTGAGGGGAATATGAACATACTCGTCATCAATGCGGGGAGTTCCTCCCTCAAATATCAGCTCATCGACATAGCAAGCGAGACCATGCTCCTGAAAGGTCTGTGCGACCGCATAGGCATGAAGGGCGGCTCTCTCACCCAAAAGACCGCGGACGGCAGATCCCTCAAAAAAGAGCAGGATATGCCCACTCATAAGGAGGCGATCGAACTCGTCCTCCAAGCCCTTGCGGACAAGGAAGCGGGCGCGATCTCGTCCGTGAGCGAGATAGGCGCGGTCGGTCACCGCGTGCTGCACAGCGGAGAGGATTTCCATTCCTCCGTGGTCATCGACGACGAAGTGGTGCGCATCTGCGAGAAGAATGCGGAACTCGGACCTCTGCATATGCCCGGCAACATCGCCTGCATCAAGAGCTGCCGCGAGGTCATGCCCGACGTGCCCATGGTGGCGGTGTTCGACACCACCTTCCACAGCACCATGCCCCCCAAGGCATTCATGTACGGCATCCCGTACTCCGTCTATCAGCAGTACAAGATCAGGAAATACGGCTTCCACGGCACCAGCCACAAGTTCGTGAGCGAGGAGGCGGTGAAGTATCTGGGTGCGGAGCACAGCCGCATCATCATCTGCCATCTGGGCAACGGTTCCAGCATTTCCGCGGTGAAGGACGGCAAGTGCATCGACACTTCCATGGGCTTCACCCCCTTGGAAGGGCTGATCATGGGTACGAGGAGCGGGGACATCGATCCCGCAGCGGTGGAATTTCTGCGCGCGAAACTCGGCATGACTCCCGAAGAGACCGTGCAGTACCTCAACAAAAAGTGCGGTATGCTCGGCATCAGCGAGCTGGATTCCGACATGCGCGTGCTGGAAAAAGCCATCTCGGAGGGCAACGAAAAGGCGGCTCTCGCGGTGGAAGCAGCGGCGTACCGCATCAAGAAGTACATCGGCTCTTTCGCAGCCGCGCTGGGCGGAGTGGACGCAATAGTGTTCACGGGCGGCATAGGGGAGAACAGCTCCTATATGCGCAGGCTGGTCATGCAGGATATGGAATATCTCGGCGTGGTGTTCGACTTCGAGGAGAACGAGAAGAGGGCGGAAGGGCTGCACGTGCTGTCCGATCCCGAAAGCTACGTCAAGGTGTTCGTCCTGCCCACAAACGAGGAGCTTTCCATCGCAAGAGAGACCGCGGCACTCGTCTCTGCCAAGTGAAATTGCCGTTGAGGCGCGGAGTCGAAGGGGCGCATCCCCGCAAAATGCGGGCAAAAGAGCGTCTTTTCCCCTCCGCGACACATTTCACAGGGCATTTGCGTGAAAGCGTTTGACAACTTTCGCGCGATTATATATAATCATACGAGCGTATAAGCAATCAGACCATCAACCGGAGGAAAAATAAATGGCAGTTCCCAAGAATAAAGTTTCCAAGTCCAAGACCAATTCCCGTTACGCAAATTGGAAGATCTCCGCTCCCGGACTTGTCGAGTGCCCTCAGTGCAAAGAGCTGATCAAGAGCCACACCGTGTGCCCCAAATGCGGCTACTACAAAGGCAAGGAAGTCGTCGCTCCCAAAGAGGATAAATAACACACGCAAGAGAGCGCATGACGCTCTCTTTTTTTCGGACGAGGGGTGCGGATCGCGCCCGAAGGGGAGGTTCAATGAAGATCATCGTGGACGCCATGGGCGGTGACAACGCCCCGAAGGAAGTCGTGCTCGGCGCGCTGGACGCGCTGAAAGCCAAACAGAGCCTTCATGTCGTGCTGGTGGGGGACAAATCTCTGATCGCAAGCGAGCTTGCGGGACACACCTACGATGTGGCGCGGTTGGAGATCGTCCACGCGCCCGAAGTCATCACCAACGACGATCAGCCCACCACGGCTGTCAAGACCAAAAAGGAAAGCTCCGTCGTAAAGGGGCTGGAGCTGCTCGCGTCCGATCCCGACGCGCTGGGGTTCGTCTCGGCGGGGGCTACGGGTGCGGTGCTGGTGGCGGCGTATATGAAGCTGGGCAGGATCAAAGGAGTGTCCCGTCCCGCTCTCGCTCCCGCGCTGCCCACAGTGAAGGGCAAGCCCGTGGTGCTGTGCGATTGCGGCGCGAACGTGGACTGCAAGCCTCTCAATCTGCTGCATTTTGCCGTGATGGCGAGCGCGTTCTCCTGCGCGATGACGGACACCGTGAAACCTTCCGTCGGTCTGCTCAGCAACGGCGCGGAGGACAAGAAGGGCAACGAACTCAACCGCGAGGCGTTCGAGCTGCTCAAAGCCTCTCCTTACATCGACTTCAAGGGCAACTGCGAGGCGAGGGATATGCTGTCCGGCGACTTTGACGTGGTGGTCGCGGACGGTTTCAACGGCAACATCGCGTTGAAATCCGCAGAGGGCACGGCGGGTGCGATATTCTCCATCCTCATGGACGGGGTGAAGAAGGGCGGCTTAAGGGCAAAGCTCGGCGCACTCATGCTCAAACCCGTGCTCAAAGAGGTAAAGACGCGCATGGACTACAACAGTCAGGGCGGCGCATGCTTCCTGGGCGTCAACAAAGTCGTGGTCAAGGCGCACGGCGCGTCCAAACGCAAGTCCATATGCGCGAGCATACTGCAAGCGAGAAAGCTGGCGAAATCCGGCGTCGTGGAGAAGATCAGAGCCTCGGTGCGTGCCACCGAGGAGACGGACGGCAAGGCGGATGCAAAGAGCGAAGATTGAGAAAAACATAGGATACACCTTCCGTGACGGCGCGCTTTTGGAGCGCGCTTTCACACATCCTTCCGCGGGCGCGCACGTCCGCGACAACTATCAGAACCTGGAATTTCTCGGCGACAGCGTGTTGGGATTTATCGTCGCGCGCAAGCTTTTCACTTTATATTCCGATTCCGACGAAGGCGCGCTCACCAAGATGCGTGCCTGCGTGGTGAGCGAAGCCCCTCTCGCCCGCGCCGTGGACAGGCTGGACATCGCATCCGAGCTTATGGTGGGGGAGGGGGAGAGAAAACACGCCGTCCACAACCACGCGGGAGTGAAATGCGACCTTTTCGAGTCCCTCACCGCGGCGATATATCTGGACGGCGGCTTGGAAGCGGCGGAAAAATTCGTCCTCACCGCGCTTAGTGAGGACATAGCCTCGGCAAAGACCACCGCGAGACTTGTCGACTCCAAGTCCCGCATCAACGAATATGCGATGAAAAAGGGAGTTTCGGCGGAGTACCGCGAGGAGGGGAGAACGGGTGCCGTGCACGAACCCGTGTTCACCTTTTCACTCTATCTAGGCGGCGAGAAGACGGGAGAGGGCTGCGGGGGCAGCAAGCGTGCGGCACAACAGGCGGCTGCCGCGGACGCTTTGGCAAAGCTTGAGCGGACAAAAAAGCAGAAAAAATGAGGGCAAATCGCCCGTGTTTCACGGCACGATATTTCTGTATTTCCGGGATCTAACCTGATAAATTCGACGATTAACCGCGTGTTTCACGCGGTTTTTATGTTTCGCAAATCCTGTGAAACATTCCCTCTTTCGCTTGTGCGGGGGCGCGGGATATGGTATACTTATCGAAAATCGGGAGAGATCTATGCAACTTAAAAAGATTGAAGCAAGGGGATTTAAGGCGTTCGCGGACAAGGTGGAGATACCTTTCCGCGAAGGCATCACCGCCATCATAGGTCCCAACGGGTGCGGGAAGTCAAATGTCTCCGATGCTATAAGGTGGGTGCTCGGCGAACAGAGCGCGAAACAGCTGAGAGGCAAGGTCATGCAGGACGTCATCTTCAACGGCACGGACAGCCGCGGCAAGATGTCCTATTGCGAGGTTTCCCTGCTTTTCGACAACGAGGGACACAAGCTCTTTCCCTCTCTGCCTTTCGACGAAGTGCTCATCACCAGAAAGATGGACCGCAGCGGCAGCAGCGAGTATTACATCAACCGCACTCGCTGTCTCAAACGCGACATAATCAACCTTTTCCACGACACGGGCGTGGGCAAGGACGGTTACAGCATCATCCGTCAGGGCAAGGTGGACGAGATCATGTCCGCAAAGCCGGAGGAGAGGCGCAAGATATTCGAGGAAGCGGCGGGCATCTCCAAGGCGCGCGCACAGAAAAAGGCGTCCGAGAGCGAGCTTGAGAAGGCGACTTACAACCTCAACTCCGTCAGCGACGTCATCGCGGAGATGGAGCGTCACATCGGTCCTTTGCGCAAGCAGGCGGAGACCGCTTTGAAGTATGCGGAGCTGAGAGAACAGCTCAAATTGCAGGAAGTCAACCTCTACATCTACAATTACGAGAACGCACAGCGCATAAAGCAGAAGATATACGACCGCATCGCGGAGACGCAGGCAGCCATCGCCGAAAAGGAGAAGGAGTACAACGCCTGCGTCAACGAGTATGAGCGGTGTCTGAGAGAATCGGGGGGCGTGGACAGGCTCTCGGAGGAGAGCAATGCTGAGCTGCTCGCTCTCAAAGTGGACGCCGAGCGCACCATGGGACAAGCCAATCTCGTCAAGGAGAAGATCTCCAACCTGCAAGCGGAGATCAATCGTCTGAATGCGGAATTGCGCTCCGTGGAGGCGCAGCTGGTCATCTCGGACGATCTCATCGCCAAGTGCAACGAGAAGAAGGAGAAGGAGACGGCGGCTTATCTCGCCACATCCGAGGAGCTGGAGTCCAAGAGCAAGAAGCTGAGTTTCCTTTCCCGCGACATAGAGGGCAGGGAGAGCGATCTTGCCAGCAAAAACGACGAGTACGTCGCCGCGCTCAAACGCCTTGGCGAACTCAAAGGCAATCAGTCCGGCATCATCGCCGAGAAAGCCATCAACGAGGAGCGTGCCAAGAATTTGCAGGATATGCTCACCGCAAAGAAGGCGAGTTTGGACGAGGCGGAGACCGATCTTTCCGTCTATGACAGCAATGTCAGGGCGGGCAAGGAGGAGATGCGCGAGCTTTCGAGGAAGAACAACGAGATCCTCTCCTCCAAGCTGGAGGCGCAGGAAGCGGTGAAGGGGCTGGAAGCGGACGTCGTGAGCCTCAATTCCAAGCTCGGTCTTGCCGAAGGGCAGTACAAACTGCTCGTGTCCGTCAAGGACGATTATCAGGGCTATCAGGAGGCGGTCAAGCAACTCATGCGCGACGCCAAGCACGATCCCGCGCTCAAAAGCCGCATCATGGGCGTGCTTGCCGAGGTCATCACCGTGCCGGAAGGATATGAGTCCGCCATAGAGTATTCGCTGGGAGCGGCGTTGCAGAATGTCCTCGTCGAGACGGAGAGGGACGCCGCCGCGCTCATCACCTACCTCAAACAGAAGAGCTACGGCAGAGTGACCTTCCGTCCGCTGTCCTCCTGCCGTCCCCGCGCGCTGAGCAGGGAATATTCCTCGGCGTTGCAGGAACCCGGCTGTTTCGGCATAGCGGCGGATCTTGTGGAATGCGACACCAAGTTCTATCCTTTCATACAGACTCTCCTCGGCACCACCGTCGTCGTGGACGGCATGAACACGGCGGAAAGGCTTTACCGCAAGTATAATCAAGGGTTCAGGATCGTCACTCTGGACGGCGAGATCTACGCCCGCGGCGGCGAGATCACGGGCGGTTCCAGACGCACGCAGAACTCCGGTCTCCTCTCGCAGGAGAAGCAGATAGAACAGGCGAAAGCCAATGTGGAGAGGATGCGTTCCCGCATTGCAAGCCTCGGCGCGCAGCGCGAGGAGAGGCTTGCGGAGATAGCGGCGGCGGAAGAGGAGCTGCAAGCGGTGTCCGCGCGCATATCCGAGGTGAGCATCGAGACCACGCTCAATGAGAACAAAGCCAAACAGGCGGAGGAAACCGTCGCTCAACTGAGAGAGGAGATCGCGGCGGAAGCCGCCGAACTCGAAAAGGTGAAGGCGATTATCAAAGCTCTCGCGGAGGATCTCGGCGACATCGACAGGCTGGAAACGGATGTGAGACAGCGTCAGGAGGAATATGACGCGTACATCGAGGCATCGCGTTCGCAGAGCAGCGAGCAGAAGTCCGAGCGCGAGACTCTGAGCGAGGAAGTCATGTCCCTGCGCGTCAGATCCGCCGAGCAGAAGAACGCCATTGACGGCTTTGACACCGAGCTGTTCCGTTTGCGCAGAGAGGAGAATGCCTTGAAAGAGGAGAAAGCCGATCTTGCCGCACAGCTGGAGTCCCGCAAAGCGGAGCTGGACAAGATCCGCACCGCGCCCTCCAAGACCGTTTTCTCCGAAGAGGACAAAAAGCGCATCGAAGAGCTGGAAAAGCAGATCGCGGGATTGAGCGAGATGAAGAAGAAGCTCTCTGAGAAGATAGTTGCCCTCGACGCGGACAGGACGCGCATCACCGAGGAGAGAGCGGCTCTTTCCGAAAAGAAGCTGCGCGACGAGAATATGCTCACCAACGTGGACAACGAGAATGCTTATCTGCAACAGCATATCCTCGAAGAATACGACCTCACTTACACCTCCGCGCTCCCGTTGAAGGACGAGGCGTTCGAGGTGAGAGGTGCAAAGACCGCAATTGCGGAACTCAAAAAGTCCATCGCAAAACTCGGCGAAGTCAACCCGCTCGCCGTGCAGGATCTTGCCGACTCCGAGGCGAGACTTGCAGAGCAGACGGCACAGCGCGACGACATCCTGCAAGCGTGCCGCGACATCAAGCAGGTCATCGACGCCATCACGGAGGAGATGCGTAACAAGTTCATGGCGGCGTTCACGCAGATCAACGAGAACTTCCACAAAGTGTTTGTGCAGCTCTTCGGCGGCGGCTCGTGCGATCTGAAGCTGGACACCACCGAGACGGACGATCCTCTTGAAGCGGGCATAGACATCTATGCCCAGCCTCCCGGAAAGAGGTTGCAGAGCCTCTCGCTGCTCAGCGGCGGCGAACAGGCATACACAGCCATCGCCATCCTTTTCGCCATCCTCACGTTGAAGCCCATGCCGTTCTGTCTTTTGGACGAGATAGACTCCGCGCTGGACGACTCCAACGCGAACCTCTTCGGCGAATATCTCAAACAATTCTCGTCCGAGACGCAGTTCATCGTCATCACGCACAGGAAGGCGACTATGCGTCATGCGGACAGCATCTTCGGCGTCACCATGGAGGAAAAGGGCGTCTCGAAGATCGTCTCCATCTCCTTCGAGGAGGCGGAGAAACAGGCGGATAAGGACCGCTAAGGAGACATTATGGGATTCTTTCAAAAGATAGCGGCAGGCATCAAAAAGACCAAGGACAGCATAGCCAAAAAGCT
This sequence comes from uncultured Clostridia bacterium, assembly GCA_944358385.1. GTDB lineage: Bacteria > Bacillota > Clostridia > Christensenellales > CAG-917 > Limadaptatus. The sequence continues at coordinate 159,631 of CALVQW010000001.1, read as the reverse complement.
CTTTTACGCCTTCTCGGCACGCGCCCTCGACGACGAGTTTTATGAGTCGCTGGAAGAGGCTCTGCTTGCCGGCGACGTGGGCGTCACCGCCGCGGAGAGCGTGGTGGAGGAGCTGAAAGACCGCGTCTATCAGGAGAAGATCAAAGCCCCCGAGGACGCCAAAGACGTCCTGAAAGACATACTTGTCGACAACATCGAGTATGAGGTGGAGGAATATTCCTATCCTCTCGTCATCCTGCTCTCCGGCGTGAACGGAGTGGGCAAGACCACCGCCATAGGCAAACTCGCGCATATGTTCCGCGAGCAGGGCAAGAGCGTGGTCATCGCCGCAGCCGACACCTTCCGCGCCGCCGCGAGCGAGCAGCTGGAAGTGTGGGGTGAACGCGCGGGCGTCAGAGTCATCCGTCACAGCGAGGGTGCCGATCCCGCCGCAGTCGTGTTCGATGCCGTGTCCTCCGCAAAAGCCAAGGGGACGGACGTAATCTTAGTGGACACAGCGGGCAGACTGCACAACAAAAAGAACCTGATGGAGGAGCTGAAAAAGATCTGCCGCGTTGTGGATAGGGAACTTCCCGGCGCGGATTTCAGGAAATATCTCGTCCTCGACGCTACCACGGGACAGAACGGCGTGGCACAGGCGGAGATATTCTCCGAGGCGATCGACCTGGACGGCATAGTCCTCACCAAGCTGGACGGTACGGCAAAGGGCGGCGTGGTCATCGCCATTTCCGTGGAACTCGATCTCCCAGTCCTCTATGTCGGAGTGGGGGAGAAGATCGACGACCTGATCCCCTTCGATGCAAAAGATTTCGTGGACGCGTTGATATAGCGAGCACTTACGGCAAAGTTTAACAAAACCCCCGTTTCGAGACGGGGGTTTTGTGTTAAACATGCTGCGAACAGTGTATACGTCGGGTTCAGGCGCGCACGCTCAAAGTGTGCGTCGGAACGCCTCCGAAAAAGTGTGTGCGGAACACTTGACAGTTTGTATTTTTAAGCATATCATATATGTCAAGGTGTAAGCCTTTACAAAGGTGTTGACCTTGACGGAGCGGGATGGACAGATTCGAGATAAGCACTCTGCGCGCGTACTACGGCGCGCTCATAACCGAGAAACAGAATGAGTGGCTGCGTCTGCATTATGACGAGGACATCTCACTCGGTGAGCTTGCAGAGATGTTTTCCGTCTCACGTCAAGCCGTACTTGACGGCATAAAGCGCGGCGAGAGGTCGCTTGCCGAATTCGAGCAGAAGCTGGGGCTTGCGGGCAGAGGCAGGCGGGTGCTGGCACTGCTCGGCGAGGCGAAAGCGGCTCTTGAAGAGGGCAGGACGGACGATTGTGCGGCGCTCATCGCCCGCGCAGAAAGCATTGTGGAGGAATAATGGCAGTCTTTGAAAGTCTTTCCGACAAGATGAATCACATCTTCTCCAAGCTCCGCAACAAGGGCAAACTCACGGAGTTGGAGATCAAACAGGCGATGCGCGAGATCCGCGTCGCGCTGCTGGAAGCGGACGTGAACTTCAATGTGGTGAAAGGGTTTGTCGCCTCGGTGAGCGAGAAGGCTCTCGGTGAGGACATCCTGAAATCCCTCACTCCGGCGCAGCAGATAGTCAAGATCGTCAATGAGGAGCTTGTCGCTCTCATGGGCAGCAAGCATCAGAAACTCGCGGTCTCCGACCGTCCCCCCACCGTGTATATGATGTGCGGCTTGCAGGGCGCGGGCAAGACGACCATGTGCGGCAAGCTAGCTCTTTATCTCAAAAAACAGGGCAAGAAAGTGCTGCTCGTCGCCGCCGACGTCTACCGTCCCGCTGCAATACAGCAGCTCGGCATAGTGGGCAAAAAGGTGAACACGGAAGTGTTCGAGATGGGACAGATCAGCCCCGTCAAGATCGCAAAAGAGGGCGTCGCCTACGCGCTCAAAAACGGCTTCGACACCGTCATCATCGACACCGCGGGCAGGCTGCACATCGACGAGAACCTGATGAAGGAGCTTGTGGATGTCAAAGCCGCCGTCTCTCCCGCCGAGATCCTCCTTGTCGTGGACAGCATGACGGGACAGGACGCGGTGACGGTCGCGGACACCTTCAACAAGACTTTGGACGTCACGGGCGTCATCATGACCAAGCTGGACGGCGACACCAGAGGCGGCGCGGCACTCTCCATAAAAGCGGTGACGGGCAAACCCATCAAGTTCAGCGGCACGGGGGAGAAACCCGAGGACTTGGAGCCTTTCCACCCCGAACGCATGGCGAGCCGCATCCTGGGCATGGGGGACGTGCTCACCCTCATAGAAAAGGCGGAGCAGGCGTTTTCCAAGGAGCAGGCGGAGAATCTGCAAAAGAAGCTCAAGGAACGCTCCTTCACCTTTGAGGACTATCTCGAACAGCTGGAAAGCGTCAAGAAGATGGGCGGCATCGGCGACATGATGAAGATGCTCCCCGGCATGGCGGGCAAGATCAAGAGCGAGGACATCGACGAGGACAAGCTGATGAAAGCAAAGGTCATCATCCAGTCCATGACCGTGAAGGAACGCCGCAACCCCGACATCATCAAGGGCAGCCGACGCAAGCGCATCGCGCAGGGCAGCGGCACCAGCATACAAGAAGTGAACCAGCTGCTCAAACAGTTCGAGATGACGCGCGAAATGATGGCGCGCATGCAGAAGGGCGGCATGAAAGGGCTGCGCAGTATGAAAGGGATGAAAGGGCTGTTCTGACACTTTATGTGTGCGGAATGAGCCGATAAAACATCGAATACAACAAACTTACATAAGCCGAAAGGCAAAAAGGAGAAAAACAATGGTCAAACTCAGACTCACCAGAATGGGCGCAAAGAAAGCACCTTTCTATCGCATCGTCGCCACCGATTCCAGAAAAGCGCGTGACGGACAGTACATCGAGCAGATCGGCATCTATGATCCCGCAAGCGATCCCAAGGTCGTGAAGATCGACGCGGAGCTTGCCAAGAAGTGGCTCGCCAACGGCGCACAGCCCACCGACACCGTCCGCAACCTTTTCAAGGAACACGGCATTCTGTAAGGTGAACTATGCTTGAACTCGTCGAATATCTGGTCGGCAAGCTCGTCCCCGACGGAGACTATTCCATCGAACTCCGCGAGAACGGCGACGAGTCCGACATCGTCGTGATCGCGGCGAAGAAGGACATCGGCAAGATCATCGGTAAGCAGGGCAAGATCGCACGCGCCATCCGCGTCCTCGTCAAAGCCGCTTCCGCCAAGTCCTCCGTGCGCTACAACGTCGTCATAGAAGAACGCGAATGAAAACGGAATTCACCATCGGCAAAGTCCTGAGACCTCGCGGCATCAAAGGGGTGGTCAAGATCGAGACCTACTCCGACAACACCGCCCGTCTGACGGGGCTTAGGACTTTGAATGTCGGCGGCACACATTACCGCGTCGAGAACGCCTCTTCGGAGGGCGTTTTCCTCTATGTCAAACTTTCGGGCATAGACACCCCGGAGGGCGCGGAGACTCTGCGCGGCAAAGATGTGAAAGTGGCGCGGACGGAGCTTCCGCCTCCCCCCGACGGCAGATATTATATTGCCGATCTTCTCTGCTGCGACGTGTTCGCGGGCGGGGAGAGAGTGGGGGAACTCGTGGACGTGCTGCAATACGGCTCGGCGGACGTGTATGTCGTAAGGACCGCGGAGGGGAGCGTGAGTTTTCCCGCTCTCAAAGAGACGGTGAAGGAGATCGACACCGAGAACGGAGTCATCAGGCTGGACGGAAGGATGTTCGAAAGGACTGCGGTGTACAACTCATGAAATTCCATTTTCTCACCATATTTCCCGAATATTTCGACATCCTCGGTCTGGGCATACTGGGGCGCGCGGCAAAGGAGGGCAGGTTTGAGGTCAACGTGGTCAACATCCGCGATTTTTCCCTTGACAAGCACCACAAGACCGACGACTATCCCTACGGCGGCGGCGCGGGCATGGTGATGACTCCCGATCCCATCGTGAGAGCGGTGGAAGCCACCGATCCCGACCACAAAGCTCTGCGCGTCTATCTTTCCCCCAAAGGCGAACCTTTCAGACAAGCCATGGCTAAGGAACTTTCGGGCTGCGAGGAGATACTCTTCCTTTGTGGCGGCTACGAGGGCGTGGACGAGAGGGCGATAGAGCTTTGCATCGACCGCGAGATCTCCATAGGCGACTATGTGCTGACATCGGGGGAACTTCCCGCACTCGTGGTGATGAACGCGGTCTCCCGCTACATCGAAGGGGTGTTGGGCAGTGCGGAAAGCACGGTGGAGGAGAGTTTTTCTTCCGGACTGCTGGAATATCCGCAATATACCCGTCCGCAGGTCTACCGCGGGCTTGCCGTCCCCGACGTGCTGGTGAGCGGCAATCACGGCGAAGTGGACGCCTGGCGGGCGAAAAAGGCGTTGGAGATCACAAGAGAACGTCGCCCCGACCTTCTGGACAAATAACGCAACGGGCGGAAAACGCGGCGCGGCGGACAAGCGACCGCTGTGACGCGGTGCGGCGAGTCCCGCGCGCGGAACACAAGGAAGTGAGTGCGGCAAAAATGTTGCCGGGCAACTTTTTTCGTCCGGACGGAGAAAAGATATGAACATCCAATGGTTTCCCGGACATATGACCAAAGCCATCCGCATGATGGAGGAGAATCTCCGTCTTGTGGACGCTCTCATATACGTCATAGATTCCCGCGCGGTGTTCAGCTCCAATAACCCACTTTTCGACAAACTCATAGCGGGCAAGCGCGTGCTTTACGTTTTCAACAAGTGCGACCTTGTGGAGGAGAGCGATCTTGCCACATGGTGCGCCGAGTTCGGGAGCGAAGGCAAACGCTACGTCAAAGCGGTGGGGACGTCGGGAGACTGTTCCGCCATCGTAGCGGGACTCAAACGCATCGCCGCCGACAAGATAGCAAAATTCGGCGAGAGGGGAGCCAACGTCTCCGTGCGGGCGATTGTGGTGGGCGTGCCCAATTCCGGGAAATCCACGGTCATCAACGCGATGTGCAAGCGCGCGGGCGCGGTGACGGGCGATCGTCCCGGAGTCACCCGCGGCAAGCAGTGGATGAGCATTGACGGCGTGGATCTTCTTGACACCCCCGGCACATTGTGGGGCAAGTTCGAGGACGAGAGCGTGGCGAAACACCTTGCCTACATCGGCAGCATCCGCGATGAGGTGCTGGATGCGGGAGAGATCGCCTACGCGTTTCTGGACGAGGTGAGAGAGGAGTACGGCGGTCTTATCGCCGCGCGCTATTCCCTTGACTCTCTCCCCGACGACACTCTCGCTCTCTTTGACGCGATCGCCGCGGCGAGAGGCTTTAAGGTGCGGGGCGGAGAACCAGACTATGAGCGCACCGCCAAGTGCATAATGGACGATTTCAGAAAGGGCAGGCTGGGGAAGATCATGCTGGAAAAGCCCAAAAAGCAGGGTTTAGTGTTGAAAAAGAGAGGATAAAGTGCTTATGGTGCGGGCAAGTGATCTCATGCAATATGAAGAAATGCTCATGAAAGAGGGGTGTCGTCTCATATGCGGAGTGGACGAAGTGGGCAGAGGTCCGCTTGCCGGTCCCGTCACCTGCGCCGCGGTCATCATGCCTCTCGACGCGCTGATAGAGGGCGTCAACGACAGCAAAAAAGTGGCTAAGAAAAAGCGCGAGAGGCTGGCGGAGGAGATAAAGAGCCGTGCGATCGCGTGGTCGGTGGTCTCCTATGACAACAGCAGGATAGACGAGATGAACATCCTTACCGCCACCAAAGCCTGCATGGCGGAGGCGGTGATGAAACTTGCCGTCACTCCCGATGTCGTCATCGTGGACGCACTTAAACTCGATATCCCCGTGCGCACCTTCGGCATAGTGCACGGCGACGCGCTCAGCTACTCCATCGCCGCCGCGTCCATACTCGCCAAGACGGAGAGGGACGCTTTCATGCTGGAGATGGACGAGAGATATCCGGGCTACGGCTTTGCAAACAATGTCGGCTACGGCACGGCGCAACACATTGCGGCACTCAAAGAACTCGGTCCCACACCCATACACCGCCGCTCTTTCATAGGGCATTTCGTTGAAACCGATGAATAGGAAGGCGGGCGGCAACATTGCGGAACAGCTGGCGGCGGAGCATCTCGAAAGAGAGGGCTTTGTCATCTTGGAGCGCAACCGCAAGTGTGCGGGAGTGGAGACTGACATCATTGCCGCGGACGGCGGGGAACTCGTCTTTGCGGAAGTGAAGTCATCGACGTTTTTCGGGGTGCGTCCCGCGGAACACGTCGGTGCGGAGCAGATGCGCCGTTACGTCAGGGCGGCGAAAGCGTATATAGCCGAGAAAGGTCTTTTCGGCGTGAACGTGCGTTTCGACGTCATTGAGGTCACGGACGGACGGGTGCGGCACATCAAAGGCGCGTTCGACGCGGACACTGCGCGGTGAGACCGCTCATAAACCCAAAAAAGTGCAAAAAACCGCAATTAAATTGAAATCGGGCGCGTTTTTTGCTTGTGATTAAATTTATTATATGATATTATAACACGCGTGACTCGGACGTTCCGCTTGCGGGGATACCGTTAAGAACGTTTAGTAAAAAGGAGGACAGTCAACAATGAACATCATCGACACCATCGAAAAAGAGGGCATGAGAACGGATCTGCCCGAGATCGCCATCGGCGACCAGGTCAAAGTTTTTGTCAAAGTCGTCGAAGGCAACCGCGAGAGATTGCAGTCCTATGAAGGCATCGTCATCGCCAAGAAGAACGGCGGCATCCGCGAGACCTTCACCGTCCGCCGCGTGACTTACGGCGTGGGCGTGGAAAGGACGTTCCCCATGCATTCCCCCAAGATCGACCACATCGAAGTGGTGCGCCACGGCAAGGTCAGACGCGCGAAACTCTACTATCTGCGCGAACGCACCGGTAAGGCGGCGAAACTCAAAGAAGTCAGATAAGGTAAACAATGAAGAAAAAACTTGTTTCCATAAGCGTGATAGTGCTGGTACTCGTACTGGCACTATTTGTGCTTTCGGCGTGCAATGACGGACGCACCGTCGTCGATCAGGAACTCATCTCCAACGGCGATTTCTCCGGATATGAGAACACCGACGACGGAGTGGTACTCGACGGCTGGACGATCGGCGGCGAATGGGACGAGGATGTCGATTCCCCTTACGGCAGACAGCCCGTCTCCTCCGACAGCGACCTGTATGAGGATCACGGCAACGGTTATATCTACCTCACCACGGACGGGGGGAGCGGCTGGGTGTATCTCGCGCAGGAGATCGCGGTGGACCGCAAAGCCGTCTATCTCGTGAGCGTGGATGTGCGCGTGCCTTCCCTTGCCGCGGGCGGCGACTCCACTTACAGGGGCGTCTACGTCACCTTCCTCGAAAACCCCGATTACTTCTTCGTGGAGCAGAAATCCACCACCGACGGTTGGGTGACGCTCTCATTCTATGTGCGTCCCCTCAACACCGACTATCTCACTCTCGCCCTTTCCGTGGGCGCGGAGGACGAGCAGTGTAATGGCAGGGCGTATTTCGACAACGTGTCCATGATGCGTGTCGATCCCTCCACCGTCCCCGAGGGCAGCACTGTGTACGACTTCAGGATGTCGCAGATCGCGAGGTACAACCGCGATCTCTCCGGCACCCTTTTTGTCGTTTTTCTGACGCTGGCGACCGCGGCATTCGCGGTGTGTGCCTATGTGCTGGTCAAGAAGGCGTACGCCAAAGCGGACGTTTTCGTCAACTTTGACGGCACGACGTTTGATGCTCCCGCTCCCTCTGCGCCTGCCAAGGGCAAAGGGAAGGGCAAAGCCGCGTCCAAAAACATCTTCAAGACGCCTTCCGGCAAGTGGTGGACCAACTGTCTGTTCATCACGGGCATGCTCATGCTCGGCACCTTCCTCGTCCGCCTCATCTTCCTGCTTTCCATGTACGGATTCGGCGGTGAGATGAATGCTACGGTGGAACTTGCACGCTGGCTTGCGTCCAACGGCGTCAACAACGTGTATGCCAACGCATCCGACTTCGCAAACATCGACGTCACGGTCATGGCACCCGGCACGATGTACATCCTCGCCATCATCGGCGCAATGGGGCAGAATCTCACCACGGACGGCATCTCCGTCCTCATCAGGATGGTGGGTGTGCTTGCGGATATGGCGATCGTGGGCATGATCTATTTCTATGGCAGGAAGTATGCGGGCGACAAGATCGCAGTCATCATCGCGGCGGTTTACGCCGTCCTGCCCGTTGTCCTCGTAATGAGCGGCATGAGCAACACCTTCGTGTCCCTGCTTCTCGCGCTCATGGTGGCGGCTGTGCTGTTGCTCGTCGAGAAGAAGTACATCGCCATGTACGTCGTCATGGCTCTTGCCGCCGTGCTGGACATCCGCGCCCTCGCGCTCGCGCCCATCGCTGTGACGTATCTCGGATATATGTACTACAAGGATGACGACGATCTGAAGAAGTTTGGCAAGAACCGTGCCGTCATCGTGTTCGGACTCATCGGCGCGTTCGTGCTCGCCTACGTCCTCACCATCCCCGTGGCGGTGGGACACTTCGGCGAAAACGCGTTCTACGGTATGCGCATGATCGCAAACCAGATGATCAACAACAATATCTTCGTGGACAATGCCTTCGGCTTCTACGGCATGGCGACGCTCAACGGGCGCGGTTTCAACTCCACCGCATCCATACTCAACCTCGTGTTCATCCTGGTGCTGGTGGTCTACATCTGCTCGCTGTACTTCAAGAAGCGCAACCGTCAGGAAGTGCTGCTCCTTGCGTCCTACACGCTGGCGATGGTGTCGGTGTTCACCCTCAAAGTGACCTACACCTACCTCTTCATGACCATCGCGCTCGGACTCATCTACGCCATGGTGTCCGGTGAGAAACGCGTGTACGGCATCATGGGCGGCTACGCGCTGCTGTCCTTCATCTGCGTGGGACTCATCGTCAAGAACTCCGGCTTTGCCACCATAGTCTCCGACGGTCTCATAGTGGACTTCGAGCGCACGGGCGCGGACTTCATCGTGTTCAGCGTGCTCACCGTCCTGCTCACCCTCTATTACAGCTATGTGGTGTACAACATCACCAACACGGGCAAGGTGGCGGACATCAAACCCCTCAACAAACCCTTCGGCACCGCCGTCAAGGACGCCTTCCGCTCCATAGGCGACGTGTTCAAGAAGGACTGAAAAACAGCTTTAAAAGCGAAAGCCTCCGCAGGTGCGGAGGCTTTTTCGTATGCGACTTTTTCGTATGCGGCAGGGGAGGATTGTCCCGTATGCGCGGGAAGGGTAGGGGTGGCACGTATGCGCGGGAATGGGTGAGATGATGCATGCGCGCGTAATAAGCATAATAATGATGACATAACGCGCGTGCGCACGATGCTCGCATTGTGACATTATATCGCGTTGCTCGTACGCGGGCGGGCAGATTTTATTATCCGGCGTTCGTGTACGAGACGTGACAAATTGCGTTTTTATCACTCGGTGTGCGTGTATGTGGAAGGTGTGCGGAAATAGCGCGGATATTGTCTCTAAATGCGGTTATCTATATTTACAGCGTCATTTCTTTGCTTTTTTCTTTGCGATGTGCTAATATGCAAGCCTGCGGGGGAGTCCCGCAAAACGACAACATAGGAGGCTTATATGAAAAAGACCGTTAAAGGCAAGAGCTATGACACCGTCGAGATGGTGATAGTCAACAAGATCACGAGCGGAGCGTACGGCGATCCCGCAGGCTATGAGGAGACTCTCTACGTCGCGGAGGACGGCACCTACTTCCTCTACACCAACGGCGGCGCGGAGTCCAAGTACACCGCGGAGAAACTCACTCAGCTGAGCAAAGCCAAAGCCGAGGCATGGAAGAAGGCGAACGCCTGATCGCATGCACCGGCACATCGGATGAGGAAACGGAGCGCATCGCGTTCCGTTTTTTCTTGCCGCTATCGGCAAAAATTTAGGAGCATATGCACTCTAAATGTTATTTATTTTGCCGTTATCGGCAAAAATATGCGTATTATCGCATAACATACTTGTAATTTTGCCGATAATGTATTATAATAATTACGTAGCTTAGCGGCGTAATATCAAGGCGCCGCAAGAGGCGTCCCGAGCGCGGGAAGTGAGGTGTGATATGGGTTTCGTTTCAGTTGCCGAGACTGCGAAAAAGTGGGGCGTATCCGAGCGCAGCGTCAGGAATTATTGTGCCGAGGGCAGAGTCCCCGGTGCCTTCCTCACGGGAAAAACGTGGAATGTCCCCGATGATGCGGCAAAGCCCGAGCGTGTGGGCAAGCGCGACTCCCGTTCCCTCGGTCTGCTCGCCGTCCTGCAAGCCGAGGCGAGAGGGAATGTCTCCGGCGGGATATATCACATGGTGCAGATAGAACTGACATACAATTCCAACCATATGGAGGGGAGTAGGCTCACGCAGGAGCAGACGAGGTTTATTTTCGAGACCAACACGCTGGGAGTTGCGGACGGTGCGGTGCGTGCCGACGATGTGGTGGAGACCGCCAATCACTTCAAGTGCGTGGATATGGTCATCGAACACGCCGCAAGACCGCTCTCGGAGACTTTCGTGAAAGAACTGCACCGCACCCTCAAGAACGGCACTTCGGATGCGAGGAAGGAGTGGTTCGAGGTGGGTGGCTACAAGCGTCTCCCGAACACGGTGGGAGACATGCCCACCGCGCCGCCGGAGGAAGTGCCGGCGCGTATGCGAGAGTTCATCGACGCCTGCAACACGCGCGAAACGCTCTCGTTTGACGATCTTCTCGACCTGCATCACCGCTTTGAACGCATACACCCCTTTCAGGACGGCAACGGGCGCGTAGGTCGGCTGCTCCTCTTCCGCGAGTGTCTGCGCCGCGGCATCGTCCCCTTCATCATCGGAGACGACCTCAAATTTTACTACTACCGCGGGCTTAAAGAGTGGGAGCGTGACAGGGCATATCTCCGGGACACCTGCCTTACCGCGCAGGACGCGTTCAAGAAGATGCTCGATTACTTCCGCATACCTTATTGAAAGGCGCGCTCGGCGCGTCAAAGTAAAACGTCCGCATGAGCGGACGTTTTTTAGGTCATTATTTGTTGAAACGTGCCGCCGCATTCAAATTGCCGGACGGCGGAGAGGGTGACTCTCACAGAGTGCGGGGCTTGTGGGTGGGGATGTAATCGCTCTCCACCAGCGGGCAGATGTCCTCGAAGATGATGTTGTCCGCGAGTTTCTTTGCGCGCTCCAGCTTTTCCGTGCTGTTCACCGTCCAGGTGATGACGGGCAGAGACTCGCGCGCTTTCACGATGTAGGGATTGTCCTCAAGGTCTCTCACATCGTAGGCGATGAAGTGGGGCTTGGAGAGTTTGTTGATCCACAGCTTGCCCATGAAATCGGTAAGGTGGGATCTCCCCGTGGCGGAAGGGTTCTGCCACGTGCAGAGCTGACCGCAGGGGAGAGAGGTGTGACGGCGGCAGTATCTCACCGCGCCGTAGTTGAAGGATTGCAGCGCGATGTTGCCTTTGTAAGTCTTCAACCTCTCGCACACCGCCGCGGAGATGGAGTTGTCGTAGGGGTTCAAGCCCTTGATCTCGCAGAGGATGCCAACTTTGCCGTCCACCAGCGCGAGGAACTCGTCAAATGTTGGGATGGTCTCCTCCGTGCCTTTGAGCTTCATGCTTTTCAGCTCCGCAAGGGTGCATTTGGCGACCTTTTTGTCCACTCCGCACACACGTTTGAGGTTGTCGTCGTGGAACACCACCAATTTGCCGTCCGAGGAGAGATGCACGTCGATCTCGATGGTGAAGCCGTGCTCCATTGCCGCGCGGAAGGCGGGTATACTGTTTTCGGGTTTTTCCGCATCGTGCAGACCGCGGTGGGCGACAGGTGTGGCAAGCAGCCAATTCATATCCATGATCACATTTCTCCCCGACCTGCCGCAGGCGGTATTTTGGCGCGGCATGGTCCTTTTTTGTTGATATAATTCTAAAATTACATTATAATAATGTCAACACCTTTGGTATAAATTTCCGCACATATGTGCGGGGAAGTGAGGGAGTGTTGAGTCTTTCACACATACGCAATTTCTCCATAATCGCGCACATCGACCACGGCAAGAGCACCCTTGCGGACAGGCTCATCGAACGCACGGGGACGGTGTCCTCGCGGGATATGTCCGATCAGCTGCTCGACAATATGGACATCGAGAAGGAGAGGGGCATCACCATAAAACTGCAGACGTGCAGGCTATTTTACGACTACGACGGAGAGGAGTACACCTTCAACCTCATCGACACGCCGGGGCATGTGGACTTCACATATGAAGTCTCGCGTTCTCTCGCCGCGTGCGAGGGCGCGCTGCTCGTCGTGGACGCGACGCAGGGCGTGGAGGCACAGACGCTCTCCAACGTCTATCTCGCCCTTGACAACGACTTGGAGATCCTCCCCGTCATCAACAAGATAGACCTCGCCTCCGCGGACGTGGACGGCGTGAAGAAGGAGATCGAGGACATCATCGGTCTGGACACGACGGGATGCCCCCTCATTTCCGCAAAAGAGGGCATAGGCATAGACGACGTCCTCAGGCAGATAGTAGAGAAACTCCCTCCTCCCAAAGGGGACGCGGACGCGCCATTGAAAGCCCTCATCTTCGACAGCTATTACGACAACTACCGCGGTGCGATCTCCATGGTGCGCATCGTGGACGGCAGGGTGAAAGCGGGCGACAGGATAAAGATGTTCGCCACCGGAAAAACCTTTGAAGTGGTGGAAGTCGGGGTTTATTCGCCCGGAATGCGCCCCACAACCTCGCTTTCTGCGGGTGAGGTGGGTTATATCGCCGCCAGCATTAAGAATGTCGCGGACACCGCCGTGGGCGACACCATCACCCTTGCAGACCGTCCCGCGCCCGCTCCGCTCAAAGGATATAAAAAAGTCACGCCCATGGTGTTCACGGGCGTATATCCCGCGGACGGCGCGAGGTATAACGACCTCAAAGAAGCACTCCTCAAACTCCAGCTCAACGATGCGTCTCTCACCTTCGAGGCGGAAAATTCCAAGGCACTTGGTTTCGGTTTCCGCTGCGGGTTTTTGGGGCTGCTGCATATGGAGATCATAGAGGAGAGGCTGGAGCGCGAGTTCGATCTCGACCTCATCACCACCGCGCCGGGGGTGTCCTATCACGTCACCAAGACCAACGGCGAGAAACTCATCATCGACAATCCCACCAACCTCCCGCCGGCAGGGGAGATAGAGAGCATTGAGGAACCCATCGTCAAAGCCACCATCTACACCCCGCCGGAGTATGTGGGACAGATCATGGAGCTTTGTCAGGAGAAGAGGGGCATCTTCATCGACATGACCTACGTGGACACATCGCGCGTGCAGATGACCTACCGCCTCCCTCTCAACGAGATAATCTACGATTTCTTCGACAGTCTGAAATCCCGCACCCGCGGTTACGCCTCTTTGGACTACGAGCCTGACGGCTACGAAAAGAGCGATCTGGTGCGGCTGGACATGCTCATCAACGGGGATATGTGCGACGCGCTCTCCCTCATCGTCCACAAGGACAAGGCATACGCGAGAGGGAGGGGCATAGCGGAGAAACTCAAGGACGCCATCCCCCGCCAGCTTTTCGAGATCCCGATACAGGCGGCGATAGGCGGCAAGATCATTGCCCGCGAGACCGTCAAGGCGTTGCGCAAGGATGTTCTTGCCAAGTGCTACGGCGGCGACATCACCCGCAAGAAGAAACTGCTGGAAAAGCAGAAAGAGGGCAAAAAGAGGATGCGCAGAGTGGGTTCGGTGGAAGTGCCGAGCGAGGCTTTCGTCAGCATACTCAAAGTGGGCGACGACAAATAATATGGAACTTTATCTGCACTTTCCCTTCTGCAAAAAGAAGTGCGCCTATTGCGATTTCACATCCTACGCGGGATGCGCCGAAGCCACGGTTTTCAGCTATCTAACGGCACTAAAACGCGAGATAGCTTTTGCGGGGAAGAGGTTTGCCGCAGAGAGGATCGACACCGTTTATCTGGGCGGCGGCACCCCTTCTCTCATGTCGCCGCGCGAGATCGAGTCCCTTTTCAAAAGGCTGAAAGAGTCCTTCCCCCTTTACGCTCCCACGGAAGTGAGCGTCGAGGTCAACCCGGAAAGCGCGACGGAGGAGGTGCTTTGCGCCTTCCGCGATGCGGGCGTGAACAGGGTGAGCATGGGTGTGCAGAGCTTTTTCGACGATAATCTGCGCTCGGTGGGACGCGTCCACGACGCGGCGACGGCAAGAGCGGCGGCGCGCAGGATAGCGGGTATCTTCGACAATTTCTCCCTTGACATCATAGTGGGTTTGCCTTACGACACGCCCGAATTCGTGCGTGCGGAGACGGAGGAGGCGGGTGAACTCGCGCCCCATGTTTCCGTCTATGAACTCACATTAGAGGAGGGGACGCCCCTGTTCGGAGCGGTGGACGAGGGCAGAGTGTGGCTGCCCGATGACGACGAAGTGGCGGAGTATATGGAGATCGCAGCGGACGCGCTTGCGGGAAAAGGGCTGGAACGCTATGAGGTGTCCAACTTCGCAAAGCCGGGATACGAGTGCCGTCACAACCGCGGCTATTGGACGCGGGAGGCGTATGTCGGTCTCGGAGCGGGAGCGCACTCGCTCGTCAAAAACGATGCCGAGGGGAAACCCCTTCCCGCCCAGATAAGGTTCGCATCCCCGAAGGATGTCAATGCTTACATCGCGGGCGTTAATTGCGTGAGCGGTTTCGACGACGTTCCCCGCGCGGAGATGAGTGTGCTTTCGGAGGGGGAGATCCGCGCCGAGAGAATAATGCTCGGTCTGCGTACAAGGGAGGGCATTGACGAAAACTTGCTTGCGGGACGGAGTGCGGGCAGAGCGGAGGAGTTCTTTGAGCGCGGAGAGGGCAGAGTGCGGTTGACCGAAAGAGGGCTTGCCGTCATGAATTCCGTGTTGGTGGAGCTGATCTGACTCTCTCCCGCCGACGTCTTTCCCGCCGCGCGACAAAGTGCGACAAATAATCGTTTATATTCACGATAAAATAAGTTGAAAAAAACTCGGCATTCTGTTATACTGGTCTCGACTAATTCGGAGGAAGTCCCATGACATCCAAATTTACTTTGAGCACAGCAAGACCGAAAGGTCCTCTCGCTCTCATTGCCACCCCCGGTGCGCGTGAACTCACTCGACTCGTTGACAAAAATCTCGTCGAATGGTACAAATCCGTGGATGTTGACGGCTCTTTGAAAAAGGATACTTTCATCATCGACGCGAGCTATCCCCGTTTCACCAACGGCGAAGGCAAAGCCATGGTGATGGAGACTTTGCGTGGCAAGGATCTGTTCATCATTGCCGATATGTCCAACCACGGCGTCAGCTACAACTTCTACGGCAAGGAGATCCCGATGACTCCCGACGAGCATTTTGCGGATCTCAAACGCATCATCTGCGCCGCCAACTGCAAGCCCGAGCGCATCACCGTCGTGATGCCCATGCTGTACGAAGGCAGGCAGCACCGCAGGGCGGGCAGGGAGTCGCTGGATTGCGCTCTCATGCTCCACGAGCTTTACGACATGGGCGTGAGCGACATCATCACCTTCGACGCGCACGATCCCAGGGTGCAGAATGCCGTCCCCATGATGGGCTTTGACAACTATTTCCCCACCTATCAGGTGCTGAAAGCCCTCACCAAACATTTCCCCGACGTCAAGCTGGACAAGAACAGCCTGATGTGCATCTCTCCCGACGAGGGTGCAATAGGCAGGAATGTCTACTACGCTTCCGTGCTGGGGCTGGACCTGGGCATGTTCTACAAACGCCGCGACTACGCGAGCGTCGTCAACGGCAGGAACCCCATCATCGCGCACGAGTACATAGGCTCTCCCGTCATGGGCATGAACGTCTTTGTCGCAGACGACATGATCGCCACGGGCGACAGCATGATCAAGCTCGCCCGCGAGATCAAGGAAAAGGGCGCGCAGCGCGTCTTCCTTTCCGCCACCTTCTCCCTCTTTACGGAAGGGCTGGACAAGTTCGACCGCGCGTACGAGGAAGGTCTTTTCGACGCTGTCATCAGCACCAATCTTTCCTATCGCACGCCCGAACTCAGGGAGAGAAAGTGGTTCATCGAGGCGGATTGCTCCAAATATCTCGCCTACATCATTGCCGCAGGCAATCTCAACGAGGCGGTGTCCAATCTGTTGGATCCCTTCGAAAAGATACATCAGCTTGTCGCGGATCTCAACGCGCAACAGCAGAAATTCTAGGAGGAAAAAGTGAAAATAACCTGGCTGGGTCACTCCGCGTTCAGACTCGAAGAGAGCACCGGCACGACGGTGGTCACAGACCCTTACCACTCATACGTCGGCTTCAAGATGCCGAGAGTCACCGCGGACATCGTCACGGTGAGCCACGGTCACAACGACCACAACAATCTCGCCGCGGTGTTGGGCGATCCCGAAGTCATCTCCGCGCCCGGCGCGTACGACATCAGAGGGGTGCACATCCTCGGTCGCCGCACCTATCACGACTCCAAGTCCGGGGCGGCGAGGGGAGAGAACACAGTCTTTAAATTCCGCATGGACGGCGTGGACATCTGCCACATGGGCGACATCGGCGAGGAATGTACGGCTATGCTCGTGGACAGCATCGCTCCCGTAAACGTCCTGATGATCCCCATCGGCGGCACTTACACAATCGACGCCGAGGAAGCAAAGGAATTTGTGGACCGCATAATGCCCGATGTGGTAATCCCCATGCATTACAAGACCAAGGATCACTCTTTCGACATTGCGAAACTTAACGATTTTCTCGATCTCTTCGAGGACGAGGATGTGGTGTATGTCGAGTCCGACACGGTGGAATTCGACCGCGCCGACTTCGACGGCGAAAGCACCAAAGTTTACGTTTTGGACAGGTTTTCCGAATGATTCGGCTTTGAGCCGCAAGCACCTAAGCTGATAATCTCATACATAATTTCACATCTCCCCCGCAGGCACGCCCTGCGGCGGGGGACTTTGGAGGCAACATGGCAACTTACACCAAGGAGATGCTCGAAGCTACCAGCATTTTCGCCATACGCGATATGGCAAAGGAACTGGGCGTATCCTCGCCCACCAAGAAGAATAAGGCGGAACTTATAGATCTCATCCTCAAGATCTCGTCGGGGGAGATGGCACCCCCCGAAGCTCCGCGCAGAGGGCGTCCCAAGAAACAGACGGAGATCCCCGCGCCCGTGGAAAGACAGGCGGAAAAGCCTGCGGAGATGCCGCAGACGGAGTTCCGCAAACCTGCGGAGAGCGGACGTCATTTCCGCGATTTCGGCGGCAAAGGGCACTATCAGAGGCAAGCCGCAGGCATGCGTGACACGGGCAGACGCGAGGAGGCGGATCAGCTGAGAGAGGGCTTCCTCGAAGTCAACCCCGACGGTTACGGCTTCCTCAGAGTGCGCAACTGCGAATGCAACGAGATGGACGCATATGTCCCCGCCGTCAAGATCAAACAGTACGGGTTGCGCCGCGGCGACAGAGTGCGCGCCTACTGCAAGACTTTGCAGGAGGGCAAGCCCGCTGCGGTGGTGAATGTGACCACGGTCAACGGCATCGACATCGCGGAACTCGGCAAGCGTCCCAATTTCGACGACCTCGTCCCCATCTATCCCGACGAAAGGATAAGGCTGGAGATCCCGGCGCGCCCCCGCGATTACGCGACGCGCTGCATCGACATCGTTGCTCCCATAGGCAAGGGACAGCGCGGCATCATCGTCTCTCCTCCCAAGGCGGGCAAGACGACGCTGCTCAAAATGATCGCGGGTTCCATAGCGGAGAATTATCCCGAAATGGTGCTTTTCGTCCTGCTCATCGACGAACGCCCGGAAGAAGTCACGGATATGCAGCGTTCGGTAAGGGGAGAGGTGGTCTATTCCACATTCGACGAGACTCCCGAACATCACACCAAGACCGCCGAGATGCTCCTCGACCGCGCAAAACGCCTCGTCGAGATGGGCAAGGACGTCGTCATACTGATGGACAGTCTGACAAGGCTCGCGCGCGCGTACAATACCACCATCCCGCCCACGGGCAGGACGCTTTCCGGCGGTGTGGATCCCGGTGCGCTGCACAGCCCCAAGAGGTTCTTCGGCTCGGCGCGCAACATCGAACACGGCGGCTCTCTCACGATAATCGCCACCGCGCTCATCGAGACGGGCAGCCGCATGGACGACGTCATATTCGAGGAATTCAAGGGCACGGGCAATATGGAGATACACCTCGACCGCAAGCTCAGCGAGCGCAGGATCTTCCCCGCCATCGACCTTGCCAAGAGCGGCACGAGAAAGGAGGAACTCCTGCTCACTCCCAGCGAACTCGCGGGTGCGTGGGGGGTGCGCAAACTGCTTTCGGCGGGCGACAGCGCGGAAGCCACCGAGAACCTCCTCAACATGCTGGTCAAGACCTCTTCCAACAAGGAGTTCATCGACCAGATCAATATGCAGCTCAAAATGTTCCAAAAAGAGGGGTACAATCTGAGAAAACCCGTGCTTTGAGAGGTAAGCGATGCAGAAAGAGATCACTTCCCGCACCCCTTTGCTCACCGCTGACGGCGACCTTGCCGTATGCGGCTGGGCGAGGCGCAATTTGTTCGACTACGACCGCACTCTCGTCAAAAAGAGAGGGAGGCTGAAAGAGTGGGACTTCTATCAAGTGTCCGACGGCAGCATCCTTGTGCAGATCAACTTCTTCAATATCACGCTGGCATCGGCGGCGACCGCTGCGGTCATCGACATGAAAACGGGAGAGAGGATCGAGTGCGCGGACATCACCCTTTGCACGCGCAGGAAATACCTTCTTCCCGAAGTGTCGGACACTCCCAACGTGTTTGAGTACGAGAAGGGGAATTTCCGTCTGCGTTTCGAGACCACGGAGACCGCGCGCAGGATCACGTTTTCGGGCAAGGCGAAGGGCAAGCCGCTCACGGCGGATCTCACCCTGCACATCACTCCCGGCGACGAGAACATCACCATAGTCACCCCGTTCAAGGGCGCGCCGGACAAGTTCTTCCTGACCACCAAACACAACTGTATGCCTTGCGACGGCGAGGTGCGCTGGGGGGAGAGGAAGTTCATGTTCTCCCGCGAGACGGCGTTCGGCGTGCTGGATTGGGGCAGAGGCGTGTGGCCGCACAAAAACGTCTGGTATTGGGGCAACGGCGCGACATACGTCAACGGCAAACGTTTCGGGTTCGAGCTGACGTGGAAGATAGGCGACGAGTCCTACGCCACGGAGACCTGCCTCTTTTATGACGGCAAGGCGCACAAGATAGGCGCGGTGGACGTCGAGAAGTTCCCGGGAGAGGACGACGGCTGGATGAAGCCTTGGCACTTCGTCTCCGAGGACGGCAGATTCGACGCCACCATGACTCCCTTTTTCGACAATGCCACGGGCGTCATCGTCCTGGGCGAACTCGGCATGAAAACGCATCAGGTGCACGGGCTTTGGAACGGCTACGCCGTCCTCGACGACGGCACTCGCATCGAGATCAGGGATATGTACGCCTTCTGCGAGTATGTCGTCAATGCATGGTAAAAAAACAAATTTTTACGGAGATACGTTATGAAGAAATTTAAGGACATCGTATACATCGGCGTGGACGACACCGAACTTGACCTCTTTGAAGGGCAGTACGTCGTCCCCGACGGCATGAGCTACAACTCTTATATGATCAAGGACGAGAAGATCGCGGTCATGGACGCCGTGGACAGAGCGAAGATCGCGGAATGGCTGCAAAACGCCGAAGCCGCGCTCGACGGCAGGACTCCCGACTATCTCGTCATCTCGCACATGGAACCCGATCACTCGGCGGGCATCGCCGCCTTCGCCGCAAAATATCCCTCCGTCACGGTGGTGGGCAGCGCGAAGGCGTTGGAGATGTTCCGCAACTTCTACGGTTGCGAGCTTCCTTCCGCGCTCGTCGTCAAGGAGGGGGACAAGCTCTCCCTCGGCACACACGAGCTGACTTTCGTCGCCGCGCCCATGGTGCATTGGCCCGAGGTCATGGTCAGCTACGACAGCAAGGACAAAGTGCTGTTCGCGGCGGACGCGTTCGGCAAATTCGGCGCGCTTTGCAACGAGACGGAAGATTGGGCGTGCGAGGCGCGCAGGTACTACTTCAACATCGTGGGCAAGTACGGCGTGCAGGTGCAGGCACTGCTCAAAAAGCTCGCCGCATTCGACATCGCCGCCATCTGCCCCCTGCACGGTCCCGTTTTGGACGAGAACTTGGGGTATTACCTCTCCCTTTACGACACTTGGAGCAGCTACAAGCCCGAGAGCGAAGGGACTTTCATCGCATACGCCTGCGTCTACGGCAACACCAAACAGGCGGCATACGCCCTCAAAGATGAGCTGGAGAGCAGGGGAGAGAAGGTGGTCATCACCGACCTCGCGCGCTGCGATCTCGCCGAAGCGGTCGAGGACGCCTTCCGTTATGACAAGACCGTCTTTGCCGCGACCACGCTGGACGGCGGCATCTTCCCCGTGATGGAAGAGTTCATCCGCCACCTCAAAGCCAAGAATTATCAGAACAGGAAGGTCGGCATCATCGAGAACGGCTCCTGGGCACCGATGTCCGGCAAACTCATGCGCGCGCTTCTCGAAGAGCAGAAGAACGTGACAGTCATGCCCACCGTCATCACCTGCCGCTCCTCCGTGCCCGCCGACATACATGAGCTTTGCGCACGTCTGGCGGACGAACTTCTCGGCGACTGAATGACCAGATCAAAAAACCGCCGTTTGCAGAAACGGCGGTTTTTTTGTACGTTTCGTATGTGTCAGGCGGCTTTTTGCGCGTCGTCGGCGTGTCCGGGCATTTCGCATTCCGGAGAGTGCGTGGCGGTCTCACTCGCAGTCTCACACTGTCTCTTGCGCATCTTAGACCAATTTACAAAACCGTAAACGTCGTTGACAAGGAAGGTGACAAAGCATATCACCATGGATATATACGTAATGTCATCGACGGACGCCAGCACCCACAGCACTATGAGGACTATGTCGTTGGCGGCGTATGCCAGCGCGTAGAAGGGGCTACGGCGGAAGGTGAGATATGCGGCGACAAAACTCGTCGTCACCGATACGGTGCTGGGGATCATGTTCGTCGTGTCCAGCGCGTCCAGAATGAACCAGAACGCCGTCGTCACCGCGGCGGCAAGTGCGGCAAGGAAGATGTATTCTCTGCCTTTCAGTTTGTTCACTTTGACTTCGCTGTGTCTGCCCGCATAGGGGTGTCTGAGCCACGCTATTATGGCGAGGATGGCGATGGGCGCGGACATGCCGAGATAGGTGATCATCTCGCCGTAGTAGGCGTAGGAGTAGGAGATGACGCCGTAGAGGACGCTGAACACCACGATGAGCACCTGTCCCACCGCGTTGCCTTTGGCAGTGAAGATGAGAGATGTCGCGCCCACGAGAGAGGCGGCGAGGGTGAGGACGTTCTCGCGGTCGAACACGCCGAACGCCACGCATATGAACACCACCGAGCACACCCACAAGGCGATCTCGAAGGGAGTGAAATATCTTATCGCGCGTTTCAGTCTTTCCATACCTTAAAAAAACAGCACCCGTCGGACACGCCTTCTCAGACCTAACGGCGTGAACACGGATGCGGAGCATCTTTTCTACCCGGTGGCAGTGACTATGTTATAAGCTTTCCCGCAGGGAGTTGTCAAGGGAATGAAAAGGGCAGGGAAAAATTTTCCGCGCCGCCTCATGCCTTCCCCAAAAATTCCCGTTTTCGCCGCGGAAAACACTTGTCAAAAGGGGAGGGATAATATATAATACGTTTCGTTGGGTTTCGGTGCATGTCACCGTGCGACAGTTGGAGCGAGCGGTCTTGTTTTCCGCCTCGTCCAACTGCCACCCACTCAGCCGAATAACACGTGGAGGAGTCGCCTAGTTTGGTCGAGGGCGCACGACTGGAAATCGTGTAACCGTCAAAAGCGGTTCGAGGGTTCGAATCCCTCCTCCTCCGCCACAGCAGAAAAATGCGAACCCACAGCGTGGGTGCGCATTTTTTTTGCTGTGGCGGAGGAGGAATACGGGATGCGAACCACGGCGCAAATGCAAACATTGTTAAAATGTTTTTTTGTGTTCTCATCGTTAAATTTGAAAAGTTGCAGAAAATAGTGCGGCGAGGTTCGGCGGCTTGCGCAGCAAGACGCTTTCGCCATGATACCCCACAAAGTGTCCTCGCTTTAACATCATCAAAAATGCTTTGGCAGAGGAGCTGCGCTGCGGTACTTTGCGGGGACCCCGGTTTGCCTGCGAACATCCCTCCGTCACCATTAGTTTAACACTTGCGAACCCACAGCGTGGGGGCGCATTTTTTTTGCTGTGGCGGAGGAGGAGAAAGAGAGCGAACCCTTGCGGCATAAAGACATTTTGTGCAAGGACAGATCCGGAGACATAAGTGTTTAAAGATGTGCTCCAAAAGCATATTGCCGCAGGGTTCGGCGGCGCGCTAAGCGCGACGCTTTCGCCATGATACCCCACAAAGTGTCCTCGCTTTAACATCATCAAAAATGCTTTGGCAGAGGAGCCGCGCTGCGGTACTTTGCGGGACACAGGTTTTCCTGCGCCCCTCCGCCCCTCGCATCACAGGGGAATGCAAAAGATATGTAACTCTATAAAGTCATAGCCCGTTGCAAGAGACCGCAACGGGCTATTTTATGCCAATTCAATCGTGCAAAGTGTTTCTGTCAAACAACGGAGAGGCGAAGAACTCCTCAAAACTCATGTCGAAGCCTTCACATATCGCGTATAATGTCTTCAACTTGACAGAGGTGCTTCTTTTCTTCTTGATGGAAGATAATGTCGTTTGCGGAACTCCGCTCCGCTCGGACAATTCGTATTTGGTCATTTTCCGTTCTATGCACAGTTGCTCAATGCGCAACGCAACCGCATCCTCCAAAAGCATACCGCCACCTCTGTTAAAACAAGTTACTTATATAATGGCAGTATAAATTTTTTGCTTTTTCTTTTACTGCTATGCGTCGTAGATTTGCTATTTGGTCAAATTTTTGATATTATATCGTTGAAAAAGTTATGATAGTTACCTTTATAGGGCATCGAGAGCTACGATTTGACAGCAGCTTCCGCCTGCAATTAAAAGAGCTGCTCCTCTCTCTGATAGACGACAGAAACGCCGATACCTTTTTGTTTGGCAGCAGAAGTGATTTCAATGACTTGTGTCTTGAAGTCGTGAGCGAGATCCAAAAGGAACGCCCCAATATAAAACGAGTATATGTCCGAGCCGAATACCCTTACATCAATAAGGATTACGAAAACTATTTGCTCGGATCTTACGACGCCACTTATATCCCTGAGAATGTTGCCGATGCGGGCAAAGCGGCTTATGTCGAGCGCAATTACCATATGATAGACAGGGCAGACCTCTGCATTTTCTATTATAACGTAAACTATCAACCGCCCTTTAAACCTACAAACGGGAAAGGGATCTTTTCTTTTCAACCGAAAAGCGGCACCAAAGTCGCATACGATTATGCCGTATTTAAGAAGAAAGAGATCTTGAACGTGTTTAACCGCGGAGGAGGCCGAGCTAAACATTAGAAAAGTTGTTTAATAATTAGAAAATGATATTGACATACAGGGTGGGGGATGCTATACTTATAGATAAGTTTAAATCGCACCTTCAAAAGGGGAGCGGTAGCGACAAATAAACTGTGAAAGCACGGAGGAAATTATGTCCGATTCGGCAAACGAAACCAAAAAACATCGCAAGCTAGACATCGTCATGTGCATCGACGGCACGGGCAGTATGTCTCCCTATCTTGATACCGTCAAAAAGAATGCGGAACGCTTCTATCAGAACCTCGCCGCGGAAATGCTGACGAACAACAACACCGAGATCGACATGCTGCGCATAAAGATCATCGTGTTCAGAGACTACGACAAAGAGGGCGCGGATGCGATCAGCCAAACCAGATTTTTCGAGCTTAACACCGATATGGATCGCGTCGAGTTTGAAAAGGCACTCGCAGACATCAAGGCGCAGGGCGGCGGCGACAAGCCCGAAAACGGTCTGGAAGCTCTCTATTACGCAATGACGTCCGATTTCGTCACCGGACGCGATGACAGGCAGATCATCATCCTCTTCACGGATGCGGACGCCCTGGAACTGAAAGAGAGAGCGGGCTGCGACGGCTATCCCGCCGACATGGTGGACCACGACGGTCTCATCAATCTTTGGGCGTGCGCGAGCCAGGATGCTTCCATAAAGCTCAGCGAGCGCATCAGAAGGATGATCGTTTACGCTCCCGAAGGCACCAAGTATGATGATCTTTCTAAAGTCATGGAAAGGATGATCTTTGTGCCCACTCGTCCCGAGGACGGTCTCTCCGAGATCGATTTCAGCGCAGTCATCAAGATCATCGCCGCTTCCGCGAGCAGCAAGTGATCGCGGCAAAACACGAAGGACTCCGCTGCCTCGCCCGCTAAACGGGCGGGGCGGCGGGTTTTGCGAACGATAAATTTTTTGAACACAGGGGGTAATTTATGTCGGGGATGGCATACGGGAACGCTGTCGGAAGGCGTGTGGACATCGTCATGTGCATTGACGGCACGGGCAGCATGGCGGGTTGCATCGACAACGTCAAGACCAACATTATCAGACTTTACGAGACCATCAATGCGGATCTTGAGAAGGGAGGCAATTCCGTCGTGGAGATCCTCCGCATCAAGTTCATCACTTTCCGCGACTACAAGAGCGACGGAGAGCAGTCGATGGTGATGAGCAGATTTTTCGAGCTGCCCAACGAGAAGGCGGAGGTGTCGGCTTACCTTGCGGGCATCAGGGCAACGGGCGGCTGCGGCGAGGACGCGAACGGGCTGGAAGCGTTCTATCTTGCGATGAAGTCCGACTTCGTGGCGACGGGAGCGAAGGACAGGCAGATAATAGTCATCTTCGCGGACACCCCTCCCATCCCCGCATTGAAGAGGAGCAACTATTCTTTCTATCCCAAGGGGATGCCGGATGCCAACGGGTTGCTCGACATGTGGACGTGCGGGCAGGAATACGGCACTTCGCTCTCTTACAGGGGCAGAAGGCTCATTCTTTTCGCGCCCGAAAACAGCGAGTATAAGGATATGGGCGATCAGTACGACAATTGCATGTTCATCCCGGTGGAGATACACAACGGACTCAGCGACGTCTCCTTCGACACGATCGCGCATACGATCAGCTCCTCGATCTCAAGTCGCTGACAGGAAAAGGCAAAAAACATGATTTACAACGGATATGAGGTGGATCCCGCCTTTTTGGAGGACGGGAACATTCGCTGGAAACGCGCCAACAACGGCGAATATATCTTCGCGTCAAAGACGGTGGGAGGGCGCAAGACACGTTTCTTCATAAAAAGAGGAGACACATTGCGCTATCCCGACAAGTCTCTCCCCAAAGCCACGTTCGACAAATATAAGGCTAAGGCGGACGCTGCCGAAAGAGCGGTGAAAAAGATACACGCCGCCTTTTCCGGCAACGATTGGACGGTCACTCACGCCGCGCCAGACACCCATGTGTTCTGGGACGCGGACAACCGTTTCGTCTTTGTCTCGCCGCTCATAGAGGGCGCGTTGCCCGGTTCGCAGTCCTATGCCGCGCTCTCCGTGGCGCAGTTCACGGAGCTTGCCCGCTGGTGTGCGAAGGCTCTTCAAGAGACGCACAGAAGGGGAGTCATACACGGCGACATCAAGGACTCCAACTTTACGGTGGTCAAGACATCGGGCGGCAGGTATGAGAGCTATCTCATCGACTTTGACGGCGCATATTGCACTACGGACATCCCGGAAGGGCTGGACATCGGCGGGACTGTCGGTTTCCAAAGCCCGGAGACGTGGATCTACGGCGAGACGGAGGATATGCCCGCGTGCGGCATCACGCCCAAGTGCGACATTTTCTCGCTGGCGGTCGCCTTCCACAAGATGTACACCGGCATGCACCCTGCCTCCGAAGCGAAGAATGTGACGGTCTCTCAGGCGGTGTATGAGGACAAGAAGATCATTCTCGATCCCAAATTCGACGCCAAGATAGGTCCGCGTTGCAACGCGAATCTCTACTCGCTGCTCACGTGGATGTTGGCGAAAGATCCCGCCAAACGCCCCACCGCCGAGGAAGTGGTGAAGGTGCTGAGCGACGAGATCGACGTCCCCACGGAATTCGGCGGCGCGAGCACGGATGCCATCGTCTGCGAACTGTGGCAGGAACACAATCAGGCAGTCAAAACTCCGACGGAAGAGGAACTCAAAGCGAAGGGCGTCAAGTCTTTCAGGCGCGACTCCGCCTCTCCCGTGGGCAACAGAAGATATCTCATCAAACTCGCGGACGGAAAGGAAAGGTCGTGCACGCTTTCGGAACTTTGCAACGAAGGTTATCTGCAACGCAGGACGATGAATCTTTCCGATCCGTGGCCGGAGGACGGGATCGAATTTGCCTCCTCCGACTCTTTGGCAGCCGCGAGAGTGGCAAAGATAGATCCTGTGACGGTCGGAGTGAAGAAGCGTTATCGGCTGGTCATGGAGGACGGTCTCACGCGCATAGCGAGTGCGAACGACCTGATAAACTGCGGTTTTGCAACAAAGAAGTCCGCATCGGGCGCGGGAACGGGGCTGACGTTGGATGCTCCGTGGCCGGAACACGGCAATTTCGACCGCGAACGCCTGAAGAGCGCGGGCATTGCCCGCGTCATACGAGTCAATGTGGGCGGAGAACACCGCTATACCATCGAGTTTGCCGATCCGAGCCGTCCCGGGCTTGAAAACGTGAGCGGCATGAACATGAAGATCATGGGGTACATCAAATGACAAAGAAAGATGATCGGTCCTATGGACGTCCTTCCGCTCCCGACGGCGGCAAGGGCGGCAAACCTTTCGACCACAAGGCTGCAGCTGCACTTTATGACAAAAAGGTGGCGGAAATGTCCGAGCCTTCCGAAAAAGTCCTGCCTTCCGCCCCCGTGCCGGAGGCTGACGAAAGGGCGGGGGATGCCGTGTTTTCCGATAGGGAAAGAGAGGTCGGGATATACGAAAGTGAGCCTGCGGGCGGGATACCCGCCGAGGTGAAGCCCGAACCCGTCATCGAAAATTCCTTCACGTTCTATTCCGTTCTGCACGGTGAGGATGCGCCCCCCTTCAACGGCGAGAACCTCATCATGGTCGCGGACGGTCTGGGCGGAGCGGGTTCCGCAAAACACATGCTCGATCTCTCTCCCGCCCGGCTCAGCGACACGCTTGACGAGCTTCTGGACAGTGCCGCACCCTATCGCTCTTATGTCGCAAAATGCAAAGAGGATCTGATGTCAGAGACACCTCTGACGTCCGCGGCGTGGGCGTCGAGGTTGGTCGCCGTGAGATATGTGAGCGAGATGGCTTTGAAAGATCCCGACACCGACATCACCGACGAGGACAGGACGGCGACCGTTGAGGCGATCAACTGTACGCTGGAACGCGCGGCGCATGATCTGAGATTGGAGCAGCCCAAGATCGGCGGGCAGTATCTTTTGCCGACTACGCTCGCGTCCATACGTTTCCGCAAAGAGAAGGGCGGGGCGGGCAAGTCCGGAGACCGCCTTGTCGCGGAAGTGATCTGGGCAGGGGATTCCAGATGCTACGCACTCGTCCCCGGTATGGGGATGCAGCTGCTTTCCACCGACGACGAAAGCAGGAGCGGCGGCATCACCAATCTGTTCTTCCTCCCCAAGAGGAACGCCAACGGAGAGACAGATCCCAAGGACGTCACCGTGCTGCACAGGAGGAAGGTGATACTGCCTTTGCCGTGCGTGCTGCTCACGGTGAGCGACGGCGTGTTCGACTGCTTTGACGAATACGACTCCTTTGAAGTCCCCGCCACCATATTCGACGCACTGTACGACAGGCAGGCGGCGACATACGAGGATGTGGCGGAGAGACTCAAAGATTTCTACGATTCCGTAAGAGGGGATGACACCACAATGGTGTTCCGCGCGCTGGGGTTCAAGGACCTTAATGACGTGCGGCGCGGTCTTGCGGCGGACAGGGACAGGGTGTACGCTCTGCGTAAAGCCTTCGCCGACAACAGAGAGGTCATCAGGGTGCGCGCGGACATTGACCGCGGCGTGACCGCCGACTACGTGAGCGGACGCACGAACGACCTTTTCGACAGGATAATCGAGCAGCTTGCACAGGTGAAGGTGGCGTCTCCCGATGCCTCCCTTCCCCGGAAGTTCTCCGAGCTTGCGGACAAGCAGGTGCTGGAAACAAAGAGACGCAAAGCGTACGAGCTTTTCAAGCCTGCCGTGTTTGAGGAGATCGTAGCCTCTCCTCAAAAACTTCTGGACAACGTGCTGCCCAAGACGGACGAGAGACTGAAACAGCATGAGATCACGATAATCAAGCGCGCAGCCGTGGAAGCTGCGGAGAGGGTTTTGCAGTCAAGCGGCGAAAAAACGGGGTTCATTGGCGAGTATGAGCGCGTGAAAGCCCGTTTGTGCGAACGTGTGACCTATCTGCCTGACGGCGGCGCGTGCTTTGACGATCCTGCGATGTGCCAAAAAGCTTTGTCGGAAACCAAAAAGGCGATAGACGATTTTGCGGCATTCATCAGGAATAACAACGAGGTGATATACAAGTACGGCAAACTCCGCGCCGCTTACAGGAAGGAGTGCTTGAAACTCTTTGACCACCTGCCCACTTACAAGGATTTCTGCTGCGTGTTCAAGCGTGACAACAGCTTTGAGAGCAGATATGACATTCCCTCTCCCGAAGCTATGGCGGAGAACATCCTCGCCCTCTTCCGCTCCCTTTCGCCTGCGGAAAAGGAAAACTTCGTGCAGGACACCGCGACATGGGTGAAGGCGTCGAGATCCACGCCCTTGGACGGGATGTACAACACCTCCCAGCTCGCCAAAGAGAGGATGATATACCGCGAGACGGTCTCGCCCTCCCGCGTGGCGCGCGAGGTGCTGAAAAACATCGCCGAATACGGCAATCTGTGCCTTTCCGTGCGCAGAAGTGCCGTCGAATCCGACGTCGAGGAAAAGGACTGATATGGCTCCCAAGGACGACAAGGACAAGGGCTTTTCCTGGACCTTCACCGCACCGCAAGCCCTGTTCGACAAGTTGGACGTGCGCAAACGCCGCACGTTCTTCCCTTTGATCACGGAAAACAACCTCGTGGGTAAGCTGAATGCCGCATCCTCGCTCTCCGAGATAGGGTGGATAGCCAAGGAGCGCAACCTCTGCGACGTGTGCGACATGGGCGGGCTGGACATCGCCGCCGCCAAGGTCATCGTCAAGTGCGTCGCGCACATGATGTACTGCTATCCCAAACTGCGCGGGAGATTCTGCTATGTTGGCAGCTACTCACGCTATGTCGAGCGTCTGCGCCGCCTTGCCGAGTCGGATGAGGAAGTCATACGCGAGTTTGGGCTGCAATACGTCTGGCAGAGCGAAGGTGCGGGCTTTCTTGGCATGATCGCGCGGGACATCGGCAAATCTACGGGAAAGGGCGGGACACTTGCAAGTGCAATTTGCACCGCAGGATTCGCGGACGCGCTCATTTTTGACGAGAGCGATTACGGTCCCGCCGGTTATCGGGATGCCTGCAAAAATTGGGAGTATAACCTGAAAACGGGCTATCATCCCCGCAACTGCGGACACGCGACTGGCGTCGTCTATCACGAGATCGGGCATATGATAGACACCATATGCTCCCTCTCCGCAAACCCCGCCATCCTCGCGCTTTGGAGGAGCAGGGGAGAGGACAGGATCGCCGCCGAGCTTTCGCGCTACGCCACGGTATCCGTGAGCGAGTTCATCGCTGAGGCTTTCTCGGAGTATATGTCCGCGCCCTACCCGCGTCTTTTGGCGCACGAAGTGGCAAAGATCATCAAGGAAGCTTATTCCAAGATAAAATGACCTTGCGCCGCTTGGGGGGGGGGAGAGTGCGCGCCGCGGGATCGCTCCTGCGCGTGACACCGCACCAAAGATGCGGGGCGGGAGGAGAGAGATGCGCCGCCCGTGCCGCCTACGTTTGCGACATATCCCGAAATGCGGGCGGGAGCGTCCGAGAGCCGATCATTTCGTGAAGTGACTTCACCCGAAAGTTATGAAAAGGAAAGAAAGAGAAACGACCGATCGCTCGGTCGTTTCTCTTTTGCGGCTGATGCCGTTTGTCATAAGTGTCTCGGATCTTCTCCTGCGTGCTTTGTGCAGTGCGCACTTTCTCTCACGCGGGGCGTCCCGCGTTATGTACTTCGGCAGGGGAGTAACTGCCGCTTTGGTGGCGGGAGTTTACCACAGATCGTCGTTGCGGACGATGGACGCGCCTTTCGCCGCACGCGCTATCGCCGCGATGCCTTTCTTCGCCGCCTCTTTGGAGAGGTAGCCGTCATTGGTGGTGGCGACGATGTTGCCGTTGGAGGCGAGCAGTCTCAGGCGGATCTCACCCTGCTTGTCGGTGTAGATCTGCCACTTGGGGAACTTCTGCTCCTCCCACTTCTGGAGAGTCTGATCCTCGATGGGAGCGGTGGCGGCATTGTTGCGGACGCTGTAAATGCCCGTCTTGCAGCTTGCGATGGAAGTGTAAAGCCCCGCGCCGATGGCGACCACTCTGTAGTTTGAGGAGTAGAGTTTGTAGACAAAGTTGCCCTTGTCCGTCTTTTTGATGACGAACCTGCCGTGCGGTGCGGAATCGTCGCCCGCTTCGATGACCTGTTCGGCGGGTTTGGTCTCCTCTTTGACGGGTTTTGCCGCCTTCTTTTCCTCTTTCTTGGGAGCGGGTTTTTCCTCTTTCTTGGGAGCGGCTTTCGCCTGAGGAGCTGCCTTTGCGGTCTCTTTCTTCGCGGGGGCGGCTTTTCCCTCTTTCTTTACGGGAGAGGCTTTCTTCTCCGCAGCCTTCTTTTCTGCGGGTTTTGCCGCAGCCTTTTCGTTATCTTTCTTGGCGTCCTTGGATGCTGCCTTTTCTTTTGCCACTTTCTTTTCCTCCTTTGCTGTATCGGACTCGGCGGGTTTTGCCGCGGTCTTTTTGGTTGCCGCTTTCTTGGGAGCGGGAGTCTCCTCGACGGGTTTTTCCTCCGCCTTTTCTTCCGCCGGAGCGGCTTTCTTCTTGGCGGGCTTGATCACCGCCGCGCCCCAGACGTTGCCGTCATCCGCCGCAGACTGTATGACAAGGTGGGAGACGGGCTTCTTTTGGGCGGGAGCTTTCTTTACAGGCTCCTCAACGGGAGTCTCTGCGACGGGAGCTTCCTCAACGGGGGCTTCTTCTGCGGGAGTCTCCGCAAGGACAGTCTCCTCGACGGGTGCATCCTCGGCGGGTGCCTCCTCCGCGACTTCGGCGGCAGGTGTTTCCGCAGGCGTCTCATAGAGGGAGGGTTCTTCCGCGGGGGTTTCTGCCACAGGTGCTTCTTCTGCGGGGATCTCGGCCGCCTCCTCGGCTGCCGGCGTCTCCTCGGCAACGGGTGTCGCGTCGGTCTGTTCGGTTTCCTTTGCCGTGTCCTCGGCGGGAGTCAAGCCGTATGCGTAGAGATAGACGGGATCGGGGGCGGGGAGTTCCTCTGCGGGTGTTGCCGCATCCGCCGCGGGTTCCTCGGCAGGCATCTCCTCGGCGGGAGCATCCTCCGTGACGGGAGTTTCCGTCTCATAGTAGGGAGCGGGCGTCGGTGCGGGGGCTTCCTCTCCGGGAGCGGCCTCCTCGAATACCGCCGCGTTCGCAGCCTCCGCTTCCTCCGCTTTAGCCGCCGCTTCGGCTTTGAGAGCGGAGTCGAGATAGACATAACCGTCCACTACGGTGATCGCTTCGCCGACGGGTGCGTCGGGGTCGTCGTCCACGATTTCGCTATCAAGAAAAACGATATCGTCGTACTTGTCGAGATAATCCGCCATAATTCATCCTCCGAAGATAAATCACTAATTATGTTAGCACAAGCGGGGGGATATTTCAACAACTCTTGAAAATAAAATTTTTTCTTTATTACACGCGACGTACGTGCGCGGCGTTCTGAGGGAGTGCGGAGAAGATTTTGACTACGCGGCTCAATCGGATTGAAATCACGGGCGGGATGTGGTAAGATGTTTCCATGCACGATTTCGGACTGAATCCAGAACAAATGCTCGCCGTCAACGACCGTGACGGCGCGATATTGGTCATAGCGGGAGCGGGGAGCGGCAAGACGCGTGTGCTCACCGCGCGCATCTGCGCGCTGGTGGATTCCGGCGTATATCCCTATCACATCCTCGCCATCACATTCACCAACAAAGCCGCCAACGAGATGAAGGACCGCATCCTGAGCGCGCTCGGCGGAGACGGCGCGGGCGTGTGGACCAGCACTTTCCACTCCATGTGCGCGCGCATGCTGCGTCAGGACGCGGACAGGCTGGGATACACCAAGGATTTCACCA
This sequence comes from uncultured Clostridia bacterium, assembly GCA_944358385.1. Lineage (GTDB taxonomy): Bacteria > Bacillota > Clostridia > Christensenellales > CAG-917 > Limadaptatus. The sequence goes on along the minus strand of CALVQW010000001.1, from coordinate 127,176 downwards.
TTTATACCGACCTCGAAAGCGAGAGGGTGGTGAAGCGTGTGACGGAGAACATCCGTGAGGCGGATCCCAAGCGCAGGGCGAGCTATCTCAACCACATCTCCCGCGCAAAGACGGCGGCTCTCTCGCCCGCGGAGTATTTCGAGGAGATCAAGGAGTTCACGGAGGATGCCAAAGCGGTGACTTTGGTCTATTCCGCATACGAGAAGGAGCTGAAAGAGAGCAATGCGATGGATTTCGACGATCTTTTGCTCAAGACCGTTCAGCTTTTCGAGACCTGTCCCGACGTGCTGGAACGCTGGCAGAACAGGTTTCGCTACATCAACGTGGACGAGTTTCAGGACACCAACCGCTTGCAGTTAAAGCTCGTCAAGATGCTCTCCGCAAAGTGGGGCAACGTGTTCGTCGTCGGCGACGAGGATCAGAGCATATACAGCTGGCGGGGCGCGGAGATAAGGAACATACTCGATTTCCCCGCGGAGTTCCCCGGCGCGAAGGTGTATAAGCTGGAACAGAACTACCGCAGCACCAAGAACATACTGGACGCCGCCAACAATGTCATCAAGCACAACTCCGCCCGCAACGCCAAGACGCTTTGGAGCGCGCTGGGACGCGGGAGCGAAGTGAGATACTGCGAGATGCGCTCCGACAGAGAGGAGGCGGACAATGTGATGCGCTCCGTTGCCGCGCTGGTGGCGGAAGGGGAGAACTACCGCGATATGGCGGTGCTGGTGAGAGCAAACTCCCTCACCCGACTCTTTGAAGAAGCGTTCACTCTGCACGGCATCCCGTACAAGGTGTTCGGCGGCTTCCGATTCTTCGAGCGCAAGGAGATCAAGGACACTCTCGGATATGTGCGGCTCGCCATAAACCCCAGCGACAACGACGCTTTCCTTCGCATCGTGAACTATCCGCGCAGGGGGATCGGCGCGTCTGCGGTGGCGGAAGTGGCAATGATGGCTGCCCGCCACGGCACATCCTACCTCGAAGTGCTGAAAACTCCCGGTCTGCTCACCCCCGCATCCGAGAAGAAATTTGCCAAATTCCTCACGGTGGCGGACAACATCGCTGCCGCGCTCGGCGAGATGTCGCCGGAGGATTTCATGCAGTTCGTCATCAAAGAGAGCGGACTTGAGAACACTCTTAAAATGAGCGACGATCCCGAGGACAGGAACCGCTATGAAAACATCGAGGGCTTGGTGGACGCGGTGAACAACTTTATTGAGGACAACCCGGAAGCCACGGTGTCGGACTTCATGCAGTCCGTGGCGTTGGTGTCGGACACGGACGAGATGGACGACAAAAACTATGTCACCATTGCCACAGTCCACGCCGTCAAGGGGCTGGAATTCGACAACGTTTTCATAGTGGGGCTTGAGGAGGGCATCTTCCCCACGGCGAACGCGGTGTCGTCGGGAGACGTGGAGGAGGAAAGGCGGCTGATGTACGTCGCCGTCACCCGCGCAAAACGGCGGCTCACCGTCTCCTGGACGCGCTCACGGTTCCGCTTCGGAAGGACGGAAAATAACCCGAAAAGCAGGTTTATATATGAAATGCAGGGGGATAAACCTCCCGTAAGGACATTTGCGCCCGTGCAGGCGGCGGCTCAGAAATCGGCGGCAAAGCCCGCGTTTTCAGGCTCACGCAACCCGCTAGCGTCCTTTGTTTCCGTACCGCAGAGAAGGGCGGGCGCACCCGCGCTTTCGGAGTTCAAACCCGGTGTCAAAGTGCGGCACACCCGCTTCGGCAACGGCGTCGTGCGCGACATCGCGGGAGAGGGCGACGGCATGACCGCGTCCATCGAATTTGACGGACTCGGCATCAAACGCTTTGCCCTCGCAATAGCGGTGAACAGCCTGAGCATCGTCAAGGAGTGAATATGAACGCTTACGACAGAATGAAAGAGCTGGTGGAAAAGCTCAACAAATATGCCGCGCTCTACTATGAGGAGGACGCGCCCGTCGTCTCCGACGCGGAGTATGACAAGCTGTATGACGAGCTGCGCGCGCTGGAAGAGTCGGAGGGCTACTCCCTCAAAAATTCTCCCACTCACCGTGTGGGCGGCGCGCCGCAGAAGAAGTTTGCGCAGTCCAAGCACCTTCTCCGCCTTTACAGCCTGGACAAGTGCAGGACTAAGGAGGAGATCGCCGAGTGGTATGCCCGCATAGTCAAAGTGGTGGGCAAAGAGCCGGAGATCACCGCGGAATACAAGTTCGACGGACTCACTCTCAACATCCTTTACGAGGGGGGCGAGATGGTGAAGGCGGCGACGCGCGGAGACGGTGTGACGGGAGAGGAAGTCACGGCGCAGGTGCGTACGATAGCGGGCGTGCCGAGAAAGATAGGTTATACGGGCAGGATAGAGATCCAGGGCGAGGGCATCATGCGCCTCAGTGCGCTAAGTGCCTACAACGCTGTGAGTGACGAGCCTTTGAAAAACGCGCGCAACGGCGCGGCGGGTGCCATCCGCAACCTCGATCCCGCGGTCACCGCATCCCGCAATCTCTCCTTCATGGCATACAACATCGGTTACAGTGACCGTCACTTTTCTTCTCAAAGAGAGATGCACGAGTTCCTGAAAGAGGAGGGCTTCGAGACAGAGAGCGATTTCACGGTGCTGAAAGGCGCGGAGGAGGCTTTTGCCTTCGCCGAAAAGGTGAACGAGCTGCGTCCCGACCTGGATTTCCTCATCGACGGCGTGGTGTTCAAGGTGAACGACACCGCGTTGCGCGACGAGATAGGCTACACCGAGAAGTTCCCCAAATGGGCGATCGCCTACAAGTTCAAGGCGGACGAGATGACGACGGTGCTTAGAGATGTGGTCTGGCAGGTGTCCAGAAGCGCGAAGCTCAACCCGCTTGCCGTCCTAGACCCGGTGGACATCGGGGGAGTGACCGTGAAGCGCGCCACCCTCAACAATTACGGCGACATACTCAAAAAGAAGGTGCGCATAGGCGACCGCGTGTTTATACGCCGCAGCAACGACGTCATCCCGGAGATCACGGGAGTGGCGGAGCAGTCTCCCGACGCAAGAGAGGTGGAAAAACCCCGCGTCTGTCCCGCGTGCGGTGCGCCCGTCAAAGAGGACGGAGCTTTCCTTTACTGCACGGGGGAACATTGTGCGCCGCAGATCGTCTCCGCACTCGACCATTTCGCATCCAAGGACGCGATGGACATCGACGGTTTCTCGGAAAAGACGGCGGAGCAGTTTTACAACGAACTGCACATCACCTCTCCCGTGCAGCTTATGAGCCTGAGACGTGAGGACATCGAGTGGCTGGACCGTTTCGGCGAGAAGAAGGCGGCAAATCTCATCGCCGCCATCGAGTCGGCGAAGGACACCACCATGGATCGCTTGCTCTTTGCTCTCGGCATCGACGGCATAGGCAAAAAGACTGCGAAGGATCTTGCGGCGAGGTTCGGCAGCTTTGATGCGCTCATCGCAGCCGACCGCGACGCTCTCACCGCTGTGGACGGGATAGGCGGAGTGCTTGCGGACAACATCATCGCGTTTTTTGCGGAGGAGAGCAACCGTAAACTCCTCGCCGATCTTTTCGCGTGCGGAGTTACGGTGAGGACGGAGGAGAAGAAAGAAGGCGTTTTCACGGGACTCAGGATAGTGCTGACGGGGTCGCTGCCCACCTACAAGCGCGGACAGGCTACGGCACTCATAGAGGAGAACGGCGGGGAAGTCGCCGCGTCCGTCTCCAAGACCGTGGACATGGTGCTTGCGGGCGAGGATGCGGGCAGCAAGCTGGACAAAGCCAAAAAGCTGGGCATCAGGATCATAGACGAAGGGCAGTTCGATGCCATGCTGCGCGGAGAGTTGCCCGTGCGGGAAGGAGGGGAGAAATGAGCGAGGAGAGGAGAGTGAAACACCCGTCGGATTCCGCGACGGAACAGGTGCACATCATCACGCAGTCGGACATCAACGGCTTTGACCGATTGTTCGGCGGCGCGCTGATGTCATGGATCGACATCCTTGCCGCGGTGGTGGCGAGAAGGCACTCCGAACGCAACGTCACCACCGTTTTCGTGGACACGCTGGAATTCCGCGCGCCCGCAAGGGTGAACGACACCGTGTACATGACGGGCAAGATGACCTATGCGGGGCGGACTTCGATGGAAGTGTGCGTAAGGACTTTCGTGGAGGAGCTGTCCGGCGAGCGCAAACTCATCAATGTTGCCTATCTCATCCTTGTCGCGCTGGACGAAAAGGAGGAGCCTACCGAAGTGCCGGGACTCATCCCGGTCACGGAGGAGGAGCTTGAAGAGTGGAACGCCGGAGCGCGACGGCGCGCGCTCAGAAATCAGAGACGCAGCGAAAAGTTCTGATAAACTTTTGTCACCTGCACGCAAAAACGCGTCCGCAAACTATTGCGGGCGCGATTATTTTTGTGATATACTGATTAAAATACTTCGGGCGGGTGCGTATATGCGCAGCATGACAGGCTACGGCAAAGGTACGGCGGAACGCGACGGCAGGAGCATTGTCGTAGAGATCAAGACCGTCAATCACAAGTTCTTCGATTGGAGCATGAAGATGCCCAAAGGTTTCCTTTTCTGCGAGGACGACGCCAAAAAGGCGGTGGGGAAAGAGGTCTCACGCGGTCACATCGACGTCTTTGTCACCTATCGGCAGGAGGAAGCCAAGGCTGCGGAGTACAGGACGGACATCGCGCTCGCGTCCAAATACGTTGCCGCCGTCAAGGAGCTTGCCGAGGCTGTGGGCGCGCCCTTCGACATCGGTGCGTACGCCCTCGCCAAAAATCCCGACATCCTCTCCCTCGAAGTCGCCGAGGCGGATGACGGCGAGTTGAAGGAACTCATGCTCAACGCTCTCGACGGCGCGATAGAAGGGCTTGTCGCCATGCGTGAAAGGGAGGGCGCGGCTCTCAAAGCGGACATCACGGCAAAGCTGGACAGTATGAGCGCGTCGGTGGAGAAGATAGAGCGCATCGCTCCCGGTGTGGTGGAGGACTACCGCCGCCGTCTGACCACACGCATCATCGAGATGCTGGGCAGCGCGGTCGCGGACATGTCGCGTGTGGCTACGGAAGTGGCTCTCTTTGCCGACAAATGCGCCGTGGACGAGGAGATAAGCAGGCTGAAAGCTCACATCGCCGCCATGCGCGGTTATCTGGAACAGAGCGAGCCTGTGGGCAGGAAACTGGATTTCCTCGTGCAGGAGATGAACCGCGAGGCGAATACGATAGGCTCCAAAGCCAACGATCTCTCCGTCACCGAGACCGTGCTTTTGTTGAAAAACGACATAGAGAAGATCCGCGAACAGGCGCAGAATGTGGAGTGATATGGAAAGGAAAGGTCTGCTTATAGTCATATCGGGTTTCAGCGGAGTGGGCAAGGGCACCGTCATACAGATGGTGCTGGACGAGCTGCCCACCTTACGTTTTTCCATCTCCTGCACCACGCGCGCGCCGCGTCAGGGCGAGGAGGACGGCGTCAACTACTACTTCCTCACGGAAGAGGAGTTTGAGAGGAAGATCGCCGAGGGTGCGTTTGTGGAATACACGCGCACTTTCACCAACTACTACGGCACCTTGAAGAGCGAGATCGACAACCCCATCGCGGCGGGAGTGGACATTCTTTTGGAACTCAACGTGGTGGGCGCGAAGAACATCAAGAAGCTCTATCCCGGCTGTGTGACGATATTCGTGCAGCCGCCCTCTCTGGAAGCTCTGAAAGCAAGGCTCATCGGCAGAGGCTCGGAAAGCCCCGAAAGCCTGGAACGCAGGCTCAAAGAGATCGAGACCGAGAGCAAGGATATCTCGTCCTATGACTATGTGGTCACCAACACCGTGGCTCGGACGTGCGCGGAGGAGATCGTCGCCATCATCAAGAGCGAACATCTGCGCACCGAACGCGGCAGCAATAAAAACATTTTCCCAACGGAGGACTGAAATTATGATGATCGACCCCCCGATCGACAAACTCATCAAGAAGGCGGAATGCCGTTACGCACTCGCGTGCGCCGTGGCTAAACGCACCAGAGAGCTGCTCACCAGCGAAAGCTCCTATCTTGCCGAAAGCGGCGAAAAGCCCGTGACTCTTGCCTGCAAGGAGATCTATTCCGGCAAGATCAAGATCGTGCGCGACTGATGCTGTACGGCAAACACGTCATCCTCGGAGTGAGCGGCGGAATAGCCGCTTACAAGAGCTGCGAGATAGTTTCGCGGCTGAAAAAACTCGGCGCGGACGTCCACGTCATCATGACGCGCAACGCCGAGGAATTCGTCGCGCCCCTTTCCTTTGAGACTCTCTCGGACAACAAGGTGGTGAGAGGGATGTTCGAGGAGAGGGAGGAACATGACGTCAGGCATGTCTCCCTCGCAAAGCTTGCGGACGTTTTCGTGGTCGCTCCCGCGACTGCCAACGTCATTGCCAAGTTCGCAAGAGGGATAGCCGACGACATGCTTTCCACCACATGGCTCGCCTCGGACGCGCCCAAGATCCTCGCGCCCGCGATGAACACGGCGATGTATCTCGACGCGGCGACGCAGGACAACATCGCTCTCTTGAAAGCGCGGGGCGTGATGTTCGTCGAGCCTGACACGGGCAGACTCGCCTGCGGCGACGTGGGCAAGGGCAAGATGGCTGAACCTTGCAACATCGTGGAACGCATAGTTGATCTGCTCCGTCCCGTCAGAGACCTCGAAAACAAGCGCGTGCTGGTCACTTCGGGCGCGACGGAGGAGTATATCGACGGAGTGCGCGTCATCACCAACCATTCCAGCGGCAAGATGGGCTGTGCCATTGCGGAAGCCGCCGCAGAGCGCGGCGCGGAAGTGGTGCTCGTGCACGGCAGGATGTCCGTCCCCGTCCCCGACGGCGTGATGAAGGCGGTGAGAGTGAACACCACCGAGGAGATGCTTGCAGCCGTAAAAGAGGAGTTCGGGCAAGCGGACATTGCCATCATGGCTGCCGCTCCCGCGGATTACCGCCCCAAACAGACCTATACCTCCAAGATCAAGAGCGAGACTCTCACCATGGAGTTTGTCAAGAACCCCGACATCGCAAAGGAGATCGGCGCACAAAAAGGGGAGAGAAAGCTGGTCATCTTCTCAGCGGAGACGGATGACCTTCTCGCCAACGCCGCAAAGAAAGTGGCGGCGAAGCACGCAGATTTTGCCGTCGCCAACGACGTGACCAAAGAGGGCGCGGGGTTTTATTCGGACACCAACATCGCCTCTTTGGTGGGCGCGAACGGCTGCGTGAGAGAGCTTGGCATCATGACAAAACGCGAACTTGCGGATGTCATCCTGGATGCCGTGATGCAAAATTATGGTGCTTGAAGTCATCGTCGACATTTCCACCGCCGAGATAGACCGTCCCTTCGACTATGAGGGAGAGGACGTGCCTCTCGGCAGCCGTGTCGCGGTGGATTTCGCGGGCAGGCATACGGTGGGATTCGTCGTCGGCAAAAAGCAGACTTCGGAGTTTTCCTCCCTCAAAAAAGCGAGATATCTCGACACGCCCGTCAGCGCGGAGCAGCTCAAACTGATGAACGAGATGCGTGCCGCGTACAACCTCCGCCACATCGACGTGCTGCGCCTTTTCATCCCCACCAAACTCAGGGAGGAGAGGGACCCGGAATACAAGCGCATCTTCCTCACCGCGGCGCAAGGCATCGACGAGGAGGCGGTCGCCGCCATGCTCAAACGCGCCCCCAAACAGCGCGAAGTCCTCGATCATCTCAGAGCGGGCAAAGGAGAGTATCTTTCCGTCCTCACGGAGAGGTTCGGCGCGGGCGCGGTGAACGGACTCAGAGAAAAAGGGCTGGTCAACGAGAGCGCGGTGCATGACGCGAGAGTGCCTTTGGAGACTCTTGCGGGACAGAAAAAGCACGTCACTCTCACTCCCGATCAGCAGCGTGCCGCGGACGCCATAACCGAAGGAAAAGGCGTCTATCTCCTGCACGGAGTGACGGGCAGCGGCAAGACGGAAGTGTATATGTCCGTCATCGAAAAGATGCTGGAAAAGGGCAGGACGGCGATCATGCTCGTCCCGGAGATCGCTCTCACGCCGCAGATATTGGGGCTTTTCAGAGCGAGATTCGGCGATGCGGTCGCGCTCATGCACTCGGGGCTTAATGCGGGGGAGCGTTACGACGAGTGGAAACGTCTGCGCGACGGCGAGGCGAAGATCGCGGTGGGACCGCGTTCGGCGGTGTTCGCGCCCCTGAAAGACATCGGCGTCATCATCATTGACGAGGAACACGATTCCAGCTACATCAGCGAGTCCAATCCCCGCTACGACGCCAAGCAAGTGGCGAAAATGCGCGCGGAAAACTGCGGCGCGGCTCTCGTCCTCGGCTCGGCGACTCCGGACATGGAGAGCTATCTGCTCGCCACGGAGGGGAAGTATAAACTGCTCACTCTCAAAAACCGCATCGCCGCCCATCAGCTCCCGGAGATGGAGATCGTGGACATGGTGCAGGAGTTCCGCTACGGCAACCGCTCCCTCTTTTCCGCGGCACTCGCGGACGCCATGGGCGCGGCACTCGGCAGAGGGGAACAGATCATACTTTTCCTCAACAGGAGAGGGTTCGCGTCCTTCGTGATGTGCCGCTCCTGCGGTTGGGTGGCGAAGTGCGAGGACTGCGACGTCTCCCTCACCTGGCACAAGTCCGAGAACGTCCTCAAATGCCATTGCTGCGGCAGACGCTACCATATGCTCTCCAAGTGTCCGCAATGCGGCGGCACGGAGATAAAACAGGGCAAGACAGGCACGGAAAAGGTAGCGGAGGAGCTGAAAGCTCTTTTCCCCGACGTCCGCGTCCTCAGGATGGACAACGACACGACGTCGCGCAAGGACAGCTATTTCCGCATACTCAACGAGTTCGCGTCGGGGGGAGCGGACGTGCTGGTCGGCACGCAGATGATCGCAAAGGGACACGACTTCCCCAATGTCACGCTTGTGGGCATTCTGGAAGCGGATTCCGCCCTCTATTTCAGCGATTACCGCTCCTCGGAACGCACCTTCCAGCTCATCACGCAGGTGGCGGGCAGAGCGGGCAGAGCGGACAAGAAGGGGAGAGTCATACTGCAAACCTATTCCCCGCGGCATTATGTGTTCCGTTTCGGCAGGACCTACGATTACGAAGGGTTCTGGCGCAAGGAGATAAACACGCGCATGGTGACCAAGTTCCCGCCCTTCACCAAGGTGGTGAGAGTGCTGGTCGCTGCCGAGGACGAACAGTCCGCCGTGGACAGCACCAGGAACATCTATCGCGCGGTCAAGGACATCGAGGCGAGAGTGGGCGGCTTTGTCTATCTCGGCGCGGCGAAGTCCCCCGTCACGAGGATGCACGGCCTCACGCGCTATCAGGTGCTTATGCGCGTCACGCCCTCGGTGTATGCCGCCGTCATGCCCGAGATCTACGCGCTTACGGCGAAATTCAAACCTCAGAAAGGGAGTTGCTTTGCGGAGACCGATCCGCAGAGCCTGATATGATATGGCTAAGCGAATAATACTTCAATCCCCCGATCCCATCCTCTCCAAAAAGTGCCGTCCCGTCGAGGTGTTCGACGAGAAACTGCACGTCCTTCTCGACGACATGCGCGAGACATTGGAGGACGCCGACGGCGCGGGGCTTGCCGCTCCGCAGGTCGCGGTGTTGAAACGCGTGTGCGTCGTCAGCACGGAGGAGGGCTATTTCGAGCTGGTCAATCCCGAACTCAAAGCCGCGAGCGGCGAGCAGACGGGGGTGGAGGGCTGTCTCTCCGTCAAAGGTAAATACGGCACCGTCACCCGCGCGGAAAAGATCACCGTCGTCGCCTTCGACCGCTACGGCAAGAAAAAGAAATACAAGGTGGAGGGGTTCACCGCCCGCGCGTTCCAGCACGAGATGGACCACCTCGACGGGGTGCTTTACACCTCAAAATGCACCGACCTCAAAGACGAATGAGAAAGCTCCGCATCCTGTTCATGGGCACGCCGGATTTTTCCTCCGTCGTGCTTGAAAAACTTGCAGCCGCACACGAAGTCACCGCCGTCGTGACGGGGCTTGACAAGCCCGTGGGCAGGGGATATGAGCTGCGCCCCTCTCCCGTCAAGGTCACGGCGGAGAGGCTGGGCATACCCGTCTTGCAATTCGAAAAAGTCTCCCGCGACGGCATCGATGCCGTGTCCGCGCTCTCGCCAGATCTCGGCGTGACGGCGGCATTCGGGCAGATCCTTTCCGAAAGGTTTTTTTCCCTATTTCCCTTCGGCGTCATCAACGTCCACGCGTCCCTGCTCCCAAAATACCGCGGCGCGTCCCCCATACAGTGGGCGTTGCTCAACGGCGACAAGACCACGGGAGTGACCGTCATGCGCACGGTGAAGGAAGTGGACGCGGGGGACATCCTTCTGCAAGAGGAGACGGAGATAGGCGCGAAGGAGACGGCGGGCGAACTTTTCGACAGGCTGGCTCTTTTGGGCGGCGACGCGCTCGTCAAGGCGGTGGGACTCATTGAAAGCGGCAGGGCGGTGTATGTCCCGCAGGATCACTCCCTCGCCACGCGGTGCGGGATGATAGGCAAAGAGGACGGCAAAGCGCGTTTCGACCTCACACCCGAAAAATTCGATTGTTTTGTCCGAGGCATGACTCCGTGGCCCTCCGCATGGATGATGTTGGAGGGCAAGCGCGTCAAGATCCTTTCCGCGGAACGTGCGGAGGGGAGCGGCGCGCCCGGCGAAGTGCTGAAAGCCTCCGCAAAAGAGGGGCTTATCGTCGCTTGCGGAGACGGTGCGGTGAGACTCACGCTCATACAGCCCGAAGGCAAGGGGCGCATGACGGACACCGCATGGCTTGCGGGACATAAAATTTCCGCGGGAGTTAGGATAGAATGAAGGAACACATCCGCGCCGCGCACGATCTTCTGGTGAGGATCTACTCCGACCGCACTTACGCCGACCGCGCCTTTGACGGCGAGGACACGGGCGCGCTTGCGGCAAGGCTGGTTTACGGCGTGTTGGAGCGGGACACGGAGATAGAGTACATCCTCTCCCGCCTGGTGAACAAGCGTCCGCAAAAGGCGGTGTGGATATTGTTGAAGATCGGGGTTTACGCCCTTCTTTACATCGACAACGTCCCCGATTACGCCATAGTCAGCGAGTGCGTGGAAGCGGCAAAGAGCATGGGTAAGGGCGGTGCGAGCGGCTTTGTCAACGCCGTTCTGCAATCGGTGGCGAAGCGCAGATACACCCTTCCCGCGCCCTCTCAGCCCGAATATCTTTCCGTGCATTACTCCAAACCGCAATGGTTCATAGACAGGTTCAGAGCGGAATACGGCGAACAAAAGCTCCTTGCCGTCCTGGAGGACAAGGGGACGGACTTCGTGCACGTCAGAGTGAACACGCGCCTCTCCACGCAGGAGGCGGTGGTCAAACTCCTCGAAGCGCACGCGCAGGAGTATATGCCGAGTGCGGCGGGCGGGCTGCTCACCTCGGTGACGCCGCTTGTCAAGTCCCTGTTCCGTGAGGGAGTCATCACCTATCAGTCACCCTCATCCGTGCTTGCGGTCAAAGCCCTCGCGCCCGGCGGCAGGACTGACATCCTGGACCTCTGTTCCGCACCCGGCGGCAAGGCGGTGTATTGCTCCGAGCTTGCGCCGGCGGCTACGGTCACCGCGTGCGACGTCCACCCCCACAGGGTGCGCCTCATCAAAAGCTACGCCGAGCGCATGCACGCCGACAACGTAAAACCCGTCCTTTCCGACGCCACCGTGTTCGACGAGAGGTGGGAAGGGCGGTTCGATTTCGTCATGGCAGACGTGCCGTGCAGCTGTTTCGGCACTTTCCGCAAACATCCCGACGTTTTCCTGCAAAGGGGAGAGGAGGCGATCGCCAAGCTCGCCGCCGTACAGCGCGCCATCATCGACAACGCCGTGCGTTATCTTAAACCCGGCGGCGTGATGGTCTATTCCACCTGCACACTTTTCGGAGAGGAGAACGAGGACAACGCGGAATATATCCTGAAAAAAGGGCTGTCCCTGCAAAAGATGCCCGTACCCTTCGACAACGACGGCACTTTGCACATCCTGCCCAAAGGGGAGTGGGACGGCTTCTTCATTGCGAGGTTCACCAAATGAGCGCGCTCTCCGGGACATTCCCTGCGGGCGGCAAACGCCCCCTTCTCGGTCTTGCGGCAAGTGAGATCGCGGCTTTGCTGCCGTCCTCTCCCGCCTATACCGCAAGGCAGATCCGCGCCTTCTGTTTTGCGGGAAAGGACATCGACGGCATGACCTCGCTCTCAAAATCCCTGCGCGCCGCACTCAATGAGGAGTATGTGGCGAACCCCGTGTCCGTCATGCGAGTCTATCCCTCCCGTGACGGCAGCAAGAAGTATCTTTTCTCCCTCCTTGACGGCAACCTCATAGAGGGCGTTTTCATGCCCCACGACTACGGCAACACCCTCTGCGTCTCCACTCAGATAGGGTGCAGGATGCACTGTGCTTTCTGCGCGTCCGGCGCGGACGGGCTGGTGCGGGATCTGCATTTTTCCGAGATCCTCGGTCAGGTGGTCGCGGTCAATGCGGCGGAGGGCGGCAGCGTGAAGGAGCGTGCCGTCACCAACATCGTCCTTATGGGCAGCGGAGAGCCGCTGGACAACTACGACAACGTGATGCGTTTCCTGGACGAGGTGAGCGCGAAGGACGGTCTCGCCGTCTCGGAACGCAACATCTCCCTCTCCACATCGGGGCTTGCGGACAGGATGAAACGCTTTGCGGACAGCGGCAGGAAAGTCACACTCTCCGTCAGCCTGCATTCCCCCTTCGACGAGGAGAGGAGCAAGCTCATGCCCGTCAACCGCAAGTATGACATCGCCACTATCATAGACGCCGCAAAGTACTATTTCAAGCGGACGGGACGGAGAGTCATTTTTGAATATACGCTCATTGCGGGCGTCAACGACACTCCCGCCTGCGCTGAAAAGCTGGCGTCTCTGACGCGCGGTTTCCCCTCGCACGTCAATCTCATCCGCCTCAACCCCACGGACGCGTCTCTGCGCCGTCCCACCGAGGACGCGGCGAAAACCTTTCTCACACGTCTTTCCGCACTCGGAGTGTCCGCCACCATACGTCACAGCTTCGGAGAGGACGTGGAGGGAGCGTGCGGACAGCTGCGCCGCAGAGTCATCGCGGAAAGCGGGAAGGGCGGTGACGGAGAAGGCGGCGGCACACACGAGGAAAGAAAACGCAAAGGGAGCAAGTTCACCACGGCATGAAAACTTCTTGCGGACGCGTGATAAAGGCAGTCGCCTCCAAGTTCTGGGTGGACACCGAAGATGGTGTCAAGGTGTGTTTCGCGCGCAAAAAGCTGAAAGCGGACGGCGCGATCAGAGTGGGGGACAGAGCGGAGATCTCGCGGGAAGGGAAGGACTTTGTCATAGAGCGCATCCTGCCGCGCACAAACGCCCTTGTGCGCCCTTACATCGCCAACATCGACATCTGCCTCATACTCCTCGCACCCGAACCCGCTCCCGACTTTCTGCTTGCGGATAAGGTTATCGTCAACTGTCTTGCGGAAGGGATAACTCCCGTTCTTGTCTGGAACAAATCAGACCTTGAAACGGGGGATCTTTCGGAGTATAATGATGTGTGCAGGCATCTTGCGGTGAGTGCGGCGACGGGAGAGGGCGTGGCTGCCGTCGCGGAGCTGGTCAAAGGCAAGACCACGTGCTTTGCGGGACAGTCCGCAGTGGGCAAAAGCTCCCTCATCAACGCGCTTTCGGAGTCCCCGGTGCTGGAAGTGGGGGAACTTGCCAAAAAGATAAAGCGAGGCAGGCACACCACCCGCCGCACCGAGATGATCACCCTCGGCGAAAACACTTATCTCGCTGACACCTGCGGCTTCTCAATGCTGGACGCGGTGGACCTTCCGCCAGAGGAACTCAGGTTGTATTTCGACGATATGGAGAGGTTCCGCAAAGAATGCCGCTTCAACACCTGTCTGCATCTCGACGAACCCGATTGTGCCGTCAAGGCGCACATCGGCTGCGGTGTGGGCGCGGGAAGATACGAACGATATAAGCTCATTTATGAGGAGCTTTGTGATAGGAGGAAAAACAAGTATGATTAAAGTCGCACCGTCCATTCTTTCGGCGGATTTCGGCAAAATGGCGGAGGCAGTGCAGAACATCAAAGTCTGGGGCGCGGATCTCGTGCATTGCGACGTGATGGACGGGGTGTATGTCCCCAACATCACCTTCGGCATGCCCATGGTCAAAGCCCTGCGCAAATATACGGATATGCCCCTCGACGTGCATCTCATGATCACCCGCCCCGAAAAGTATGTGGGGCAGTTCTGCGACGCGGGTGCGGATTACGTCACCTTCCACCCCGAAGCGTCCGAGGACGTCGAGGGCGCGCTTGCCGAGATCAAGTCAAAAGGCGTGAAATGCGGGCTTGTCGTCAATGCGGATCAGCCCTTCTCCATCGTCGAGCCGTATCTTGACAAGATCGACCTTCTGCTCATCATGACCGTGCAGGCGGGCTTCGGCGGACAGTCTTTCAAGGAGGATTGCCTGGAAAAGGTGCGCATGGGCGAGAAATTGCGCGTGGAACGCGGTCTTAACTACGACATCGAGATAGACGGCGGCGTCTCTCCCTCTAACATCAAGTTGTGCAAGGACGCGGGAGCGACCATCGTCGTTGCGGGCAGCTCCGTATTCAAAGCGGAGGACCACGTCGCGGCCGTCAAAGCCATGCAGATCTAGGAGGGAAGTATGAGGATCGCGGTCACATACGACGAGAGCAAAGTCTTTCAGCACTTCGGACGCACCGAGACCTTCGCGCTCTATGACACGGAGGGCGGCGAGATCAAAAAGAGCATCATCCCCGCACCCGAAAACGGACATTCCGCGCTGGCGGGTTTCCTCGCCTCTCTCGGAGTGGACGCTCTCATATGCGGCGGCATGGGCATGGGCGCGCGAAACGCGCTCGCCGAGGCGGGCATCACCGTCTACGGCGGCGTGGAAGGAGACGCGGACGAGGCGGTAAGTGCCTTCCTCAAAGGCGCGCTTGCATACGATCCTTCGGCGGCGTGTTCTCACCACGGACATGGCGAGGAGGGACACTCCTGCGGGGAACATCATTGCGGAGGGCATGACTGCTCCCATAAGTGATCCCCGTTGTGATGCGGCTTTCCTTTTAGGAAAGTGCCGTGCGCTAAAACGACCTATGCCGGACCGGAATAACAGATAAAAGACCGCTATCATGCGGTCTTTTGCTTTTCGGGAAATGCGTGGGCGCGGGATGCGAAGGGGAGGATGTCTCCGCCTTCTCGCTGTCACTCTTTTGCCGCCGGCGTCATATCATACGGTGCATGGAGGAAGGCTCATATGAAGATCGTCTGCATAAACCCGCCCAAGATCGTCAAACGCATTTTAAAACTCTTTGTCAGGAATGCCGAGCCGAAATGATACGAACCGAGGTGAGCGTCGGCTGTTTCTCTCCGAGTCGCGCCGTTCATCTCGCCGATACGATCGGGAAAATCGGCGGGGGGGGGACGGATCGCACCTCAGAGCAAGAGATTTTCGGATGATGTTGTGCGGGCGGAATGCAGCCAATAGTATACATATTGGCAAGTTCCGGCTGTGCAAGAGCACCGAAAAGAATTGCTCTGAGACCGGCTCGTATAATTTCGGGGTGGCAAAGAAAAAAAGCCCGTCAAAAATGACGGGCAGAGTGATGACAAGTGATGACGTTTACGCTCTGTCTATCTTGCCGGAACGCAGGCAACGAGTGCACACATACACTTCTTCCGTGCCGCCGGTCGTGGTCTTGACTTTGACTTTCTGAACGTTCGGCGCCCAACTGCGTCTGGTCTTTCTGTGCGAGTGGCTGACCTGGTTGCCGCTCATTCTGCCTTTACCGCATACGCTGCAAACTCTGGACATATTACACCTCCTACAACGTAGATAACGCGAATATATTATCAAATATCCGCGGCTTTGGCAACCGATTGAGGCAAAATTCTTCATTCGGTTGCAAAAAATATTTACTTATAGTAAAATCCTCTCAAAAGGTGTTGTATGTCACTAACCACGACCAACAAATACGGCAAGATATCCATATCCGACGAGGCGGTGGCGGCAGTCGCAAGCCAGGTGGCTTCCGAGTGCTACGGCGTCGTCGAGATGGTCTCCCGCCGTTTCAGCGACAACATCGCCACTCTCTGGGGCAGGAATAAGCTCGGAAAGGGCGTCAAAGTCGCCACCGTGGACAACCTCGTGTACATCGAGGTCTTTGTCATATTGAAAGTTGGCGTGAATATAGAAACGGTCAGGAAGGCTACCGCCGACACGGTAAAATTCGCAGTGGAGATGTTCACGGGTATGCGCGTGAAAAAAGTCCATGTCAACGTGGTCGGCATCAGAGTCTGATGGGTATAACGAATGAATGTCTTAGACGGTTCGACTTATAAAAATATGCTCGCAGGGGGTGCGAAGGCTCTCGAACTCAACCGCCCCGTCATAGACGAGCTTAACGTGTTCCCCGTGCCGGACGGCGATACGGGCACGAATATGTCCCTCACCATGGCTGCCGCCATGCGTGAGATCGCTCCCGTGGACGCGGGCGACATCGGCGAGATAGCCGTTGCCTTCTCCAAGGGCGCGCTCAAAGGCGCGAGAGGCAACAGCGGCGTCATACTTTCCCAGATCCTCAAAGGTTTTGCGGTCGCTCTCGACGCGCAGGCGGAGGTGGACAGGAAGAATTTTGCCGCCGCTTTGAAACGCGGGACGGAGATAGCTTACGGCGCGGTCACCAAGCCCAAAGAAGGCACCATACTCACCGTTGTCAGAGTCATGGCGGAGACCGCATCTTCCCTTGCAAGAAAACGCAATATGGAGTTCGAGGATTTCCTCGCCGAGATCATAAAGGCAGGCGAGGCGATCCTACAACGCACTCCGGAGATGCTCCCCGTGCTTGCTAAAGCGGGCGTCGTGGACGCGGGCGGACGCGGGCTTGTCACCATAATGGAGGGCATGTATGCGGCTCTCACGGGTGCGGAAGTCCCCGTCATAGATCCCGCAAAGACCGCTCCCGCCGCGGTGCAGACGGAGGGCAGGAAGGATTTTGTCTCCCTTGACAACGACTACGAGAACATCACCTTCCAATATTGCACGGAGTTTTTCATCACGCATTTAAAGACCGCGGTCACGGAGTCCGACATAGACAAGTTCCGCGACTATCTCATGACCATAGGCGACTGCGTGCTGGTCATTGGCGACCTTGACCTTGTCAAGACGCACGTCCACACCAACGATCCCGACCGCGCCCTCAAAGCCGCGCTCAAACTCGGCGAGCTGGACAGCATCAAGATCGAGAATATGATGGAACAGCACCGCAAGCTGGTGGGTGAGCGCGAAGGCGAAAAAGATAAGAAGAAGGAGCTGAAGCCTTACGGCATGGTGGCGATCTGCGCCGGCGACGGCATGAAGGCGATCTTTCAGGATCTGCAAGTGGACGTCACATTGGAAGGCGGTCAGACCATGAACCCCAGCGTCTACGACATCCTGGGCGCGATCAACGCGACCAAGGCAAAGGAAGTGTTCGTGCTGCCCAACAACTCCAACATCATCCTTGCGGCGGAACAGGCAAAGGAGCTTGCCGACGTCAACGTCCACGTCATCTCCACCACGTGCATGCCCGAAGGCATCGCCGCGGCGATAGCCTTCTCGCAGGACGCATCGCCGGATGAGAACTACACCGCGATGTCTGCGGCGTTCACGGACATCAAGACCGCAGAAGTCACCCATGCGGTGCGCTCCACCAGAATGAACGGCTTTTCCGTGAAGGAAGGGGACGTCATCGGCATTGCGGGCAAGAAGATAGTGGCAAAGAGTTCCTCCGTGGGCGAGACCACCTTGGAGACAGCGAACAAGCTGATGGGAGACGCCGAGATGCTCACCCTCTATTACGGCGCGGGCGTTGAGGAGGCGGACGCCGAACGCATGGTGAACAAGCTGGAGGAGATCTATCCCGACGCCGAGATCGCGGCGTATTACGGCGGTCAGCCGCACTACTATTACATCCTTTCGGCAGAATGATCGCGCTCAGGGATATAAAAGGAGTGGGGCAGGCGACTCTCGCAAAGCTCGCCGAACTCGGCATCACCACGCCTGCGGAACTTGCTCTCTTCCTTCCTTCAAAATATCTGGATCTCGGATCGCCCGCACGCGCCGCAGAAGCGGAGTGCGGGCAATTTTGTATCCTCGAAGGGGTGGTGGTGGGCAAGACCACACCCTCAAAGCGCGGGACAAAGAGTTTCACCGTCCGCCTCAAAGATTGTTTCGACGCGCAGGGCGGCGGATTTAAAGCCACATTCTTCAATCAGCCTTACTATCACTCCGCATTCGAGGAGGGCAAACGATACCGCTTTCTCGGCAAACCGCAGGAAGGGGAGGTGGCACTTGTCAACCCCGTTTTCGAGAGTGCGGAGAAACTGAGAAATCTCGAAGGCGTTTTCACCGTCTACCCCTTGCGGGGCGCGGTGGGGCAGAGCGTATTCAAAAAGCTGGTGCGTGCCGTCGCGGACGCGCTGACGGCCGAAGGATCGCTGCCGCCCGAAATCCTCGACGCTCTCACCAAAGCGCACTTCCCCGCCACATCCGAGGAGGCGGAAGAGGGGATAGAGCTGCTAGCGGCATACGATGCCGCCACCGCCGTCACCATCTACAAGAACACCGTCAACAGGGGAGACATTCAGCGCAAAGTATTCTACAATTTGCCGAAAGATATAATACTTCGCTTTGTTTCCTCACTTTCGTTGACGCCAACGCCCTCTCAAATGCGCACTTTTGAGGAGATAGCGGGGGATCTGGTCTCTCTGTCGGATATGTCGCGCATAGTGAGCGGAGACGTGGGTTCCGGCAAGACTCTCACCGCATTTTTTGCCGCCGTTTGTGCGGCAGCGGCGGGACATCAATGCGCGGTGATGGCACCCACCGAGATCCTCGCCTCTCAACACGCGGCGAAGTTCGCGCCCGTTGCGGAAAGGCTGGGGATAGAGTTCGCCTTGCTGACGTCCTCGACGCCGAAGATCGAGGCGGAGAGCGTGCTTGCGGGGCTTGAAAGAGGGGAGATCAAGGTGGTGTTCGGCACGCAATCCCTGCTTTCGGAGAGGGTGCGCTTTAAGGATCTTTCCCTTGCGGTCATTGACGAACAGCACAAATTCGGCGTCAACGAGAGGGCGGAGCTGCAAAACAAGGGCGCGCGTGACGTGCTGACGCTCACGGCAACGCCCATACCGCGCTCTCTCGCGCTCACGTTTTACGACGACATCGCGGTCTCCCGCGTGGAAAGGCGGGCGGATGCCATGCCGGACATCTCCACCAAGGTGGTCTCGCAGGCGAAACTCGGCGATATGCTGCGTTTCGTGGCGGAGAGGTGTGCCGCGGGCGAGCAGGCGTTCATCGTCTGCCCCTGCATACGCGACAGCGAAGGCTTCGAGACGCTTTCCGTGAACGGATTTGAGAGAGAATACGGCGAAGTGTTCCGCGACATCCCGCACGCCGTATTGCACGGCAGGTTGTCGGGAGAGGAAAAAGAACGCATAATGAGGGATTTCGCGGCGGGGAAGCTCTCACTTTTGGTCGCCACCTCGGTGATAGAGGTCGGAGTGGACACCAAGGCGAGCATAATGTGCGTGCTTGCCGCCGACAGATTCGGGCTGGCGTCCCTGCATCAGCTGCGCGGCAGAGTGGGACGGGACGGCAGGAAGGCGTACTGTTTCCTGCACCTGTCAGGCAAGGGCGAACGCGCGCTCGCAAGGCTAAAAGCCTTGACGGAGTGCAATGACGGCGCGGCGATAGCGGAAAAGGACTTTGAAATGCGAGGTGCGGGCGAGCTGCTGGGCACGGTGCAAAGCGGCGCAACGCGCACGCCCGCGCTCGGACTCCCGCTCATGCCTTCCGTGATGAAGCTGGCGAGGGAACTTCCCGCCGAGTCCAAAGCACGGGTGTACGAGTGTCTCACCTCGGTGTTCGCGCCCGATGTTTACCGTGAGTTTGCGGAAAGGGTGGTGCGCATCACTCTGGACAGCTGATCTTCTCCGGCTTTGCGCCTTTCGCCTTTCTTTGTGGAAATGTTTACGGCTTTGCCGTAAAACCCGCATACACTTGACATTATTCCGTTAGCTATGTATAATATATAAACGCTGGCGCAGTATTCTAGTCAGTTTTCGCCGACCCGAAGGCGGGGGTAAAATATCGCTGAAGGGCACATCGATGAAGTTTCTGGTGATGGCTTTGGTTGCCCAAACCGGGGCTGTTGCTGGGAGTTAAGACTTTCGGGCGGTTCGCAACGGCATGCGAAACTCGACCCGGTTGTCGCGGAGACCCGACTCGGTGGGTGCTGCACCTACTGACCGGGGTGAAACCTGCTATGCGGTGCGAAAGTGCTGTGTGCAGTGTAGCCTGCTTTGAGTGGACATTCAGGGACTGAGGAACTACGCCCCTACGCATCCGGCCGATGCCGCAGGGCGATCGCCTCTCGAAATGTTGTCTGCAAAAAAAGATAAGGGCGGACGAAAATTGCCAAGGAAAACTTCTAGACTGTTCTCACGAGGCAGCTTGGGGATTATAGTGTGCTCTAAGTGGCGATTCGGTTGCGCACTCTGTGCGTCCTGCGGAGTGATGGGAAACCCCTCGCACGGCGACGGCGAGTTTCCGCAGGGGGAAAGCCTACCGAACCTGATGGCGCAAGGTTTACTCAGGCTGTTGCCAGCGCAAACGAAGTTTATGCGGTGGACACCGCTCACGCGTCCGGAGACTTCCGGGCGCATTTTTGAAAGGAGAGTGCATGGTGAAAGAGAAAGTTTCTTCGCCGGACGCGGACGCCCCGACGCCCGCAGAGCCTGACACCGACGCCGCGCCGACAACGGATGCGGAAGGCGGCTTTGAAAACGAAGCCATAAAGCGCGTTGCGGACGACACCAAGGACGTTCAGAGCAAAAAACCGCAGAAAAAGCATAAGAAAAAGCGGGATCTTTGGGCGATCAAGATCACGGTGGTCACCCTGTTTTTGTCCGCGTTCATCAGCTACATCACCGAGATCACGTCGTCTGCTGACAACATCGCCATCACGGTCGCGCTGCTTTTCTTCATCATCCTCGCGGGCATCGTCGCGGACGGCATCGGCGTCGCCGTCACGTCCTGCGACATCACGCCCATAGTTTCCATGGCGTCCAAGAAGGAGTACGGCGCAAAGACCGCCATGTGGCTGGTCAAAAACAATGAGAAAGTCTCCAATGTCTGCAACGATGTGGTGGGAGACATCATCAGCATCATATCCGGCTCCTGCGGCGCGGTCATCGTCATCGCCATCACCGTCAACCTCGAAGAGAGCTGGCAGCAATGGCTGTCCATAGGCGTCTCCGCACTCATATCGGCAGTCATGGTGGGCGGCAAAGCCTTCCTCAAAAACATCGCCATCTCCCGCTCTAAGGAATTTGTGATGTTCGTCGCAAAGATCATCGGCATCTTCCACCCCGAAGAGCGCAGGAGAAAGAAACATCAGGCGGAAAAGAAGAAGAAGTATCAGGAAATGGCGGCAAAAGACGCGGACGGCAAAACGGAGAAGAAACACATTTCCGCAAAGGAACGCGCGGCGAGAGCGCATGCCGCGGACGCATCCTCCAACCCTCCGCCCGACAGCGAGAACTGAGCAATGAGACTCGACCTCTACCTTTTGAAGAAATTTTCCCTGCGTTCCCGCACCTATGCCGAGAATCTCGTGTTGCGCGGGTTTGTCAAAGTGAAGGGAAGGACTGTCACCAAGCCCTCCTTCGACGTCGCGGAGGACGAGGAAGGGGTGGAGATCCTCTCGGATGAAGGCTACGCTTCGCAGGGTGCGTACAAACTCGCGGAGGCAAAACGGGTGTTCGGGTTCTCGGCGGAGGGTGCGGACTGCGCCGACATCGGCTGTTCCAACGGCGGATTCACCGATCTTTTGCTGCGCGACGGCGCGAAAAGCGTGCTTGCGGTGGATGTGGGGGAGTGCGCTTTGCCCGATCGCATACTCGCGGACTCCCGCGTCACCTTCCTCAAAGCCAACGCGAGGGAACTTTCTCCCACACGGGACAAGGACCTTCTCACCGCTGACCTCAGTTTTATCTCCCTCACCCTCGTGCTTCCCGCGTTTTACGGGATGTTGAAGGCGGGCGGAAAGGCAGTCGTCCTTGTCAAGCCGCAGTTCGAGGCGGGGAAAGCCGCACTGTCCAAGAAGGGCATAGTGCTGTCCGAGAAGGAGCGGGAGCGCGCCGTCGAGCGCGTGAAAGCGGCTGCCGCAGAGTGCGGGTTCGAAGTGGCGGGCTTCACGCCTTCTCCCGTGATGTACGCGGACAAGAACAGGGAATACCTGATGTTGCTCGTCAAACGTTGAATTTTATTCATTTATAAATATGCACCGGGTATGCGATTTTGCGCGATTTTACGCATAAAAACTTGACCATTGTTTATAAAAATCAAAATAATTCAAAAATTCGTGAGTTTTATACTTTTATGCTTGAATTTGCGCGCGCGCCAATGTATAATCTTTTACAATCGGAAAGTGAATTATGAAGATAGCTGTTTACACCAAAAGTTCATTGACCTCGCATCCCGCAAGAGCGCGCCTTCTCGCCGCCTTGAAGGAGAGAGGTTTTGTCACCGCCGAGATCTCGTCCGTAGGCTCCGTCCCCGCCGATTGCAGCCGCTTGCTGGCGTTCGGGGGAGACGGCACCATGCTCGAAGCCGCGGTCGCAGCGGCTAAAGCGGGCGTCCCCGTGCTGGGAGTCAATCTCGGCAATCTCGGTTTCCTCACCGGGTTCGATGCCGAAGTCACTCCGGACACGCTCGCCGCAGCCCTAAACAGTGATGAGTGTGCGGAGAGGATGCTGCTCGGTTGCGAGACGGAAAGCGGCGTTTTTCTCGCACTCAACGACGTAGTGATAAAGAGCGCGTCTACGCGTCCCGTCAGCTTGGAGCTTTATGTGGACGGGCAGTTTTCGGATGCCTACCGCAGTGACGGGGTGATCGTCGCCACACCTACGGGTTCCACGGCATACTCCCTCTCTGCGGGCGGTCCCGTGCTCGCGCCCGATCTGGCGGCGATCGCGGTCAATCCCGTGTGTCCGCACACTCTGCATTCCCGTCCTCTCGTCGTGGGCGCGGATGCGGAGATAGAACTCCGGCTCATGGGCGGGGACAGGGCGCATCTCGTCGTGGACGGCACTGCCGCGGCGGGGCTTGACATCGCGTCCCGCATCACGGTGCGACGCGCCCGCGAACGCGCGCTTTTCATAAAGACGGGCAAGGACAATTTCTATGAAAGACTGCTTGACAAGATGAACAGATGGGGTTCGGCACAGTCTGCGGAGGTGACGCTATGATGGGCAAGAACGCGCGGCAGAGAAGGATCGTCGAGATCATCTCCCGCCACGATATAGACACGCAGGAAGAGTTGGTGGCATGGCTCGCGGAGGACGGTTTTTCCGTCACGCAAGCCACCGTTTCGCGCGATATACGCGACCTCGGGCTGGTCAAAGTGATGTCTCCCGACGGCAAGAAATATCGCTATCAGCTCCAACAGCCCAAGGACACCAAATCGGAAAGGTTCCTCAGCGTGTTCCGCAACACCGTGCTTTCCATAAAAGCGGCGGAGAATCTCATCGTCATCAAGACGGAGACGGGTTCCGCCAACGCCGCCGCCGAGACGGTGGACAGGCTCTCGCTGGACGGGATCCTGGGAGTCATCGCGGGCGATAACACCATCTTCGCCGCCGTGGACACCGCCGCCAACGCCGCCGAGATAGTCAAAAAGCTGGAGGAGATCCTGCATCCATGATCAGATCCGTCTCGGTGCAAAACATCGCGCTTATCGACAGAGTGGATCTCGAACTCGGCGCGCGCCTCAACATTCTGAGCGGCGAGACGGGGGCGGGCAAATCCATCATAATAGATTCTTTGGGGTTCGTCCTTGGGGAGAGGGCGGACCGTTCTCTCATCCGCTACGGCACAGACCATGCCGCGGTGGAAGCGGTTTTTGAGGACTATCTCACCCCCGATGTCGCCTCCTATCTCGACGACATGGGCATCGAGGCGGAGGATGTCCTCATCCTAAGGCGTAAAATGAGCGCGGACGGCAGGAACGAGTGCCGCATCAACGGCAGGCTCACCACGCTCTCCGTCCTCAAAGGTCTCACCGAGCTTTTGGTGGACATCCACGGGCAGCACGAGCACCAGTCCCTCGTCAAACCCGCCAACCACGAGAAGATGCTGGACGGCATGGGCGGGAAAGAATTGCTTGCCGCGCGTGCCGAAAATGCGACGCTCCGGGAAAAATACCGCGCTTTGAAGGCGGAATTCGAGCGCTTCGGCGACGAGAGCGAGAGGGCGAGACGGCTGGATGTGCTGCGCTTCCAGATAGACGAGATAGAACGCGCCGAAGTGGGCGAAGGCGAGGAGGAGGAACTCCTCGAAAAGCGCAAACGCATCCGCAATGCGGAGAAGATCCTCTCCGCGCTGGCATCCGCCAAAAGCGCGTTGGAAGGCTATGACGGCGCGTCCGTGGGCGGCAATCTGAAAGCCGCGGCGGCGAGCCTTAGCACCATATCCGCATACGACGGCGGGATAGATCCCCTCTGCGAAAGGCTGGATGCCGCAAAGACGGAGATAGAGGACATCGGCGAGACTCTCGGCGACATGATGCGCAAGTTCGACTTCGACGCAAAGAGCGCGGACGCCGTGGAAGAGAGGCTGGAGCTGGTGAGGAACCTGCAACGCAAGTACGGCGGGAGCTACGCCGCGCTGTGCGACTTCCTCGCCAAAGCCAAAACGGAGGCGGAGACGCTGGAAAACGCCTCCGAACGCGTCGAGGAACTCGAACGCGAGATAGCCTCGGCAGGCAAAAAACTCTCCGATGCCGCGCGCAGGCTTGGGGATATGAGACGGAGTGCCGCAGAGAAATTCGAGAGCGACATGATGCGGGAACTCGGCGATCTGGGCATGGGCGGCACCACCTTCAAGGTGGAGATAAAGAGCGATTATGCTCCCGACAACATAGGCGAAACGGGGGGAGATGAGGTGGAATTCCTCATTTCGCCCAACGTGGGCGAGCCTTTGAAACCGCTTGCGAAGATCATATCCGGCGGCGAGATGTCCCGCTTTATGCTCGCGCTCAAAAACATCGTTGCGGGGCTGGACGGCATCGGCACTATGGTGTTTGACGAGATCGACACCGGCATATCCGGACACATCTCCGCCGTGGTCGCAGAAAAGATGTGCAACATCTCGCGCGATCGGCAGGTCATCGCCATCACACATATGCCTTCGCTCGCAGCCATGGCGGACAGCCACTTCCTCATCCAAAAATCCGTCTCGGACGGGAAAACACACACACGCGTGCTGCTGCTTGAGGACGACACCGACGAAGTGGCGCGCCTCATAGGCGGCAACGACTATTCCTCCCACGCAGTGCCTCACGCGCGCGAGATGAAAAAGTGGGCGGAGGAATATAAGCGGTCGGTGGAAGAAAAAGCGTGACCGCGCTCCCGCCGAACAGCCTTTGCCCCGAATCCGATGTCATAACTGCGCACGGTGTGTGCCGAAGGGGCGCAAAACACTTGCAAATCGCGCGGATCTGTGCTTAAATGATTGCGCGAGATAGCCGGGCGACGGCACGGAAACGTGAGGAAAGTCCGAGCATCACAGGGCAAGGGTGCAGGTCAACTGCCTGTGAAGGCGACTTCAAGGAAAGTGCAACAGAAAAAAACCGCCCGCAAGGGTAAGGATGGAAAGGCGAGGTAAAAGCTCACCCGCAAATCGGCGACGAGGCGCGATGTAAACCCCACCCGATGCAAGAAAGGAGCGTGAAATGCTGCCCGCAAGCTCCCGTTCGCTAGAGCCGTATGGCAACATGCGGCCGAGATAGATCGTCGTCCAAGACAGAACTCGGCTTACAGACTATCCTCGCACCACTTCCCGCAGACCAAGATGTCTGCGGGATCTTTTTTTGCGATAAATTAGATCGGGGTTCGACATGTCGGACGTCCGGCTGCCGGATCTCGACAATTCGGATGTCTTGCTATCGGGTTTTGACAATTCGGATGTCTTGCTGCCGACACCCGAAAATGCGTTCGGACGGGGAAAAGCAAGCATTCCGGCGCGTAGTGCTGTGGTTTTGCTAGTCGCGCAGGTGAAAAAAGCGGCAGATCTCGTATCTGTCGCATTTAACATATCTTCACACGAAGTTTTTTACACACGCATATCTTCGCACACGGTATATCTTTGCACGCGGTGAAATGAGAGGAAAAAATAGGTAAAAGAGCATATCCGCGCGCGGAAAGGGAATAATGCGGGGTATGGAATATGCGATAGCGGGCGGTGTGACCGCGCTTTTCATCATTATTTATCTCGTCACCCGTCCCAAACCGCGGGAAAGATTCACCGCGGCTTTAAACGAGCAAGCGTTCGCCGCCTACGCAAAGGAGCGGGCGGAGAGTCTGTGCGCTCCCGCGAACGGCGGCAAGGAACCGGACACCGCGCCCATGAAAAAGAAGGTGAAACGGGCACTTGCCTTGTGCGATAAAGAGTGCGATGACGAAGGACTTTTGCGCCTGCTCCTCATGCTCAAAGAGCGGAAAGAGGATCTCACCGCACTTGCAAAGGAGGATTTTTCCCGCATTGCGGATCTGCCGTACGCAAACGGCAAGGCGAGGGCGGTGACGCTTGCGGAGACGGTGCTTTGTCCCTCCCGCTACATCTTCGTTGCGGACAGAGCGGAGACCGCGTTTGCGGCGTTCAATGCCGTCCGCACCCTCACATTCACGGAAACGGAGAATATGCGAGAGGCGTTCAGGCTGGTGCTTTTGGAAAAACTCTCCTTCATATGCGGCAGGATAGCGGAGACGGAGAGGATGATGCGGGCGGCGCGCCGAGTGGCGAGACACCCGCGTCTTGCCCGCTTTTCCCGCGCACCGAAAATCATGAAGGGTAGTATATTCTCATATTTCTGCGCGGGAGAGCTTGGCTACGACACCGAAAAATTCGCGGAGAGGTATCTCGCGCTCACGGACGAGACCGCTTTTTTGCTCTCAAACGTCATCGACTCTCTGGACAACACTGACATCTTCGACTTCTCGGCATACTACGAACCCGTGAACATCCTCGCCCGCTATGACGCCTACGTCTCCGCTTCTCCCGAAACGAGAGCGGCTTTCATGCGCAAACTGGGAGAACTGAGCGGTGCAGAGAATCTGGACGAGTATGCCTACGCTCTGCGGCTGGAGGGCTATGGCGGCTACGGCAAACTCCCTCCGCTCACGGTCAGGCGTATCTCTGCGGGAAAAGGGAGCGCGGTGCTGGCGCACTTTGACGGCGACCTAGTGATGCTCGCGCGCGCACTTTCCTCCAAAGAGATGATGGAGATGCTGTTCGGGCAGAGCAGGAAGGGCGGAAGTATTCTAAAAAATCAAAAAATCAAGAATAGTTTTATGCCAAAAACCAAAGTAGTGCTGGCGGATTTCGGCTTGACGGTGGAGGGCGACACCCTCACTGCCGCGCCCTCTCTCCCCGACAAGATAGTGAGTGCGGAGTGCGTGGTGTCGCACAAAGGCGTGGATCACAGGGTGCGCATAGTGCGGGGAGAACCGGGACTTATCGTCAACGGGACGGAGATGTCGGGAGTGCCTTTCGTCACATTGGGGGACATCCCCTCCGAGATCGTTTTCACCGTGAAGGGGTGAAAGCGGGGGTATAAGGCGTCGATTTCTTTACAAATACGCGCGTTTTTGCTACAATCCCGTTGATGCGATGTTCCCGCGTGAGCTAAAATTTTCACGTCGGACGCCGCGTAAAATGAGGATATGCTGGACATTTCTAATCTCACCAAAACTTATTCGGGCAACCCGCGTCCCTCCGTTGATAATCTCTCCCTCAGTGTCAGGGAAGGGGAGATCTACGGCTTTATAGGACCGAACGGGGCGGGAAAATCCACCACGATAAAGTGTATGACCGGCATCGTCGGCTTCGAGAGCGGTTCCGTCACGGTGTGCGGGGCGGACCTTAAAAGCGATCCTCTCGCCGCAAAAAGGCAGATCGGGTATGTCTCCGACGACCATATGCTTTACGAAGGTCTGACGGGGCGGGAGTTCGTCAATTTCGTGTGCGACGTCTTTGACGTCCCGGAGGCTCTGAGGCGCGAGAGGCTGGAAAAATATCTGGAGCTTTTCTCCCTCGGCGACGCGATAGGCAAGCAGATAAAGACCTATTCGCACGGTATGAAACAGAAACTCAACATTATAGGCGCGCTCATACACGAGCCTAAGGTGTGGATCCTCGACGAGCCTATGACGGGGCTGGACCCCAAGTCCTCCTTCCACCTCAAAAAGCTGATGCGAGAACACGCCGATAAGGGCAACTGCGTCTTTTTCAGTTCCCACGTGCTGGACGTGGTGGAGAAGGTGTGCGACAGAGTGGGCATCATAGACGGCGGCAGGCTGCTTGCCGATTGCACGATGGCACAGCTCAGGACCACGGGGCTTGACGAATCTTTGGAGGAACTCTTCCTCAAACTCACCGACGACTCGGAACACGTCCTCAAAGAGGATGTGACGGAGGAGGAAAGCGCGGAATGAAAGATTTTGTCCTGATATTCCGCGTGCTGTACCGCAACCGTTACGCCGTGGAAAAAGAGAGCAATACGGGCAAACGCAAACTCACAAGATCCACGGTGATGATGCTTTCCCTCCTCCCCATGGTGGCGGTGATATGCGTCATGCTTGGATTCGTCGCGGCGGAGCTTACCACGCGTTACTCGGCGATGACGCTCATCAACGCCATACTTTCGGCGGCGCAGCTTTTCATCCTGTTCATGTCCCTGCCCGCGATGATGAGCACCCTTTACGCAGCCGAGGATGCGGCATTCCTTTCTGCGTTGCCCGTGCGTCCCACGGCGGTGTTTTTCGCAAAACTGCTGCTTGTTTACGTGGGGGCGTTGAAGATCGCCGCCATACTGCTTTTCCCCTCGTTGCTCACGGTCTCGGTGACGTATGCGGCGGCAGGCAACTCCATGTCCTACGCCTTCTTCCCGCTCATACTCCTCATCATCCTCGCCGCCCCCATGCTGCCCATCTTCATAGTGGTGTTGTTCTCAATGCCCGTGATGTGGATAGGCTCCCGCCTCAAAGGCAGGGCGACGGTGAAAACCGTCTTTTCCCTGCTTTTCTACATCATTCTCATGGCGGGATATATGGTGCTGGTGTTCTTCATAAATACGCAGGGCATGGGACAAAACGGAAACATAGTTTCCGACGCCGCTCTCGACGGCTTGCGCCTGCTCTCGGACGTGATGTATCCCAACACCGTCTTAGTCTCGATGTGTCTGGGCATAGATCCTGCCGTCAACTTCGGCATATTCCTTGCCATATGGACGGGACTCACCGCCGCCACCGTGCTTTTCGCCATGCTGTTCTATCGCAGGATCTCCACCCGCCGCGCGGAATCCAGAGCGGAGGAGGGGAAGGGCGCGCCCTCCTACAAACGCCACAGGCTCGTCATCTCGCTGGTGAAAAAGGATCTCATCACCGTCATGCGCGATCCTTCCGCGGCGATGG
This sequence comes from uncultured Clostridia bacterium, assembly GCA_944358385.1. Taxonomy (GTDB): domain Bacteria; phylum Bacillota; class Clostridia; order Christensenellales; family CAG-917; genus Limadaptatus. The sequence goes on along the minus strand of CALVQW010000001.1, from coordinate 97,578 downwards.
GCACCTTCTCCAACATCGTGCTTGCGCCCATAGTCATGGTGGTCATGTTCTTCTTCATCCGAGGGGACGGCGACAGGGCTATGAGCGAGTTCTCCGCCGAGATGATGATGCGTGGGATAGTGATGCTTTACCCCGTCATCTTCCTCGCCGGCACCAACATGGTGGCTATGACCGCATATTCGCGGGAAGGGGAGTCCTTCTTCATCGCAAAAGCTCTCCCCATACCCGCCCGCACTTCGGTGAACGCGAAACTGCTTTTCTCCCTCCTCAGCGCGGGATCGGCTATCGCGGTGATATTCGTCATCTCCGCCGCGCTCTACCGCATCGACATAGCGTCCTCTCTCGCCATGGTGGCGGCGTCCCTGCTTTTCTGCGCGGGATCGGGCGCGCTGCATATCTATTTCGACATCAAAAAGGGCAACGTGCATTGGAAGTCGCAGTCGGACATGCGTGCGGGAGCGGCAGGCGGGATATCCGCGCTCATCCCCATGCTCCTAAGCATTCTTCCCGCCATAGGCTTTGTGGTGGCGGGAGTGTTTCTTGCGGGGCTTGAGGACGCCCTCGGCAGAGTGGGTACCGTCGCGCTGTATTGGGGGCTTATCCTCGTGGTGGCGGGAGCGGTCGCCGCGGCGGGGCTTTACATCCTCTACGAAAAGGGCGTGCCGCTCTATGACAAGATAGGCGAAAACAGAGCCGCGGCAAGAGAACGGCTGCCGCGCATAGGCAAAAACGGATTTCTCGGCGGCTAGTCCGCGGGAGAGGAGGAGATATGCAGAAACGCAAGATAGGGCTGGATGTCGGCGATGTGCGGATAGGAGTCGCGGTGAGCGACCTCATGGGACTTTGCGCCAACCCGCGCGAAACTTACGTCCGCAAAAAAGATGACACGGAGGCGGACATCGCCTATTTCGTAGAATACGCAAAGCGGGAGGATGCCGACGCCTTCGTCGTCGGGCTGCCCAGGAACATGGACGGCAGCGAAGGACCGCGCGCCGAGATCACCCGCGCATTCGGCGATGCTTTGGCGGAAAGGAGCGGACTGCCCGTGATATATGCGGACGAGCGGCTCACCACCGTCTCGGCGGAGCGGCTGCTCATCGGCGCGGATGTGAGGCGGGACAAGCGCAAGAAAGTCATAGACAAGGTGGCTGCGACGATAATTTTGCAATCCTACCTTGACGGCAGACATTGAGATAGGGTAAAATCGAATAAAACCGGGCAAGAGCGGGAGAGCGTCCCGCGCAAGCCGCAAAGGAGCGATCAATGGCAGACTTTTTCGAGGATCAGAACAACATGGAAGAAGATGACGACATCATCATCCTCTACAACGAGGAGCGCGACTGCGACGAGGAGTTTTATCACCTCGCCACGCTGGACGTTGACGACAAGTGGTTCGTCGTCCTCAAACCCGTGGAAAAACTCCCCGACATCGAGGAGGACGAGGTGCTCATCTACGAAGTGCGCGACGGTGACGAAGGCGACGTCTTTGTCGCCATAGAGGACGAGGATCTTCTGCAAAAGGTGTTTGAGGAGTTCAACAAGATGGTGGAATCCCTCGACGAAGAAGAAAACTGAATCCGTCCGAGACAGGCGCGCCCCTTTGGGGCGCGTTTTATTTTGCGCCGATAGCGGCAATGGCGCTATCATCCGAAAACAGGTCGGCGCCTGACATGGTCCGCATCCTTCCGGCCCGGCATCTCCGCGCACCCCGCACAAAATTTTGAAAAGGGGGGGCGGAATTTCATTCCAAAGACTTGCAAAAAAAATCTTTATATAATATAATCCCAAATGCACCGCACACCCCGGCGGAGCGGCGGTCGTTCCGCAAGGTAGCCGCAGCGACGATGTCGGGGGAGGTAAAAACAAAAAAGGAGGACTGATATGGCAGTCACAACAATGAAAGCCCTGCTGGAAGCGGGCGTGCACTTCGGTCACCAGACTAAACGTTGGAACCCCAAGATGGCAAAGTACATCTACGCGACGAGGAACGACATTCACATCATCGACCTTCAGATCTCCGTCGATCATGTGGAAGAGGCGTACAAGTTCGTGAAAAGCGTCTCGGCGGAAGGGAAGTCCGTTCTCTTCGTCGGCACCAAGAAGCAGGCGCAGGAAGCGATCAAGGCGGAAGCCGAGCGTTGCGATATGTACTACATCAACCAGAGATGGCTGGGCGGCACTCTCACCAACTTCAAGACCATCCGCACCCGCATCGACAGGCTTAACAAGATCAATCAGATGGAACTCATCGGCGAGTTCGAGCTGCTCCCCAAGAAGGAAGTGCTCAAACTCAAAGCCGAGCGCGATAAGCTGGAGCAGAACCTGGGCGGCATCAAGAACATGCGCAACCTGCCCGGTTGCCTCTTCGTCGTGGACCTCAAGCGTGAGGAGAACGCGGTGAGAGAAGCCCGCAAGCTCAACATCCCCATCGTCGCCGTCGTGGACACCAACTGCGATCCCGACCTCGTCGATTACGTCATTCCCGGCAACGATGACGCCATCCGCGCCATACAGCTGTTTGCTTCCATCATCGCGGACGCGGTGATCGAAGGTCGTCAGGGCGAGTCCTTCGGCGCAGCCAAGGAAGCAGCCCCCGCCGAGGCTTCCGCGGAAGCCGCTCCCGAAGAGGAGAAGGCGGAGGAGGAAGTCACCTCCGAGACCGCTGTCGAGGAAGTCGCTCTCACTCCCGAAGAGGCTCTTGAAAAAGCTATCGCCGAGAAAGAGAGAGAGGAAGAATGATCCCGCTTGCGTGCGCCGCAAGGCGCACGCATTTTAAAGTTTTAGACGCAATTATAGGAGAAATATTATGGCATTTACCAGCAAAGACGTTATGGAACTCCGTCAGCGCACCGGCGTTGGCATGATGGACTGCAAGAAAGCTCTCGTCGAGACTGACGGCGACATGGAAAAAGCGATCGATTATCTCCGCGAGAAAGGCATCGCTTCCGCCGCCAAAAAGCAGGGCAGGATCGCCTCTCAGGGCATCGTGGACAGCTATATCCACATGAACGGCAAGATCGGCGTGCTGCTCGAAGTCAACTGCGAGACCGACTTCGTGGCTATGAGTCCCGTTTTCAAGGAGCTTGTGCACAACATCGCCATGCACATCGCCGCAGCCGCTCCCACCTACGTCACCAAGGAAGAAGTCCCCGCCGCGGAGCTTGAGAAGGAGAGAGAGATCCTCATCGCCCAGGCGAAGAACGAACCCAATCCCAAGCCCGATGCCATCATCCACAAGATGGTGGACGGCAGGATCCAGAAATACTACAAAGACGTCTGCCTCATGGAGCAGGTGTACGTGCGCGACAGCTCCAAGACCATCAGCCAGCTCGTGACCGAAGCCATCGCCTCCATCGGTGAGAAGATCACGGTGAGACGTTTCGTCCGCTATCAGATGGGCGAAGGTCTGCAAAAGCGTGAGGACAACTTCGCAGAAGAAGTCATGGCGCAGGCAGGTCTCAACAAATGACGCATTGAAAGGGACGCGCAAGCGTTCCTTTTTTTCGCCGTAGTACGGCACGGAGGAGCATTATGGCAAAACTCAAATACGACCGCGTAGTCATCAAGATCTCCGGCGAAGCCCTCGCCTGCGAGAACGGGGCGGGCATCGACCACGCCAAACTCGCCAAGGTCTCGGAACAGATCGTGGAAGTGAAGAATATGGGCGCGCAGGTGGGCGTCGTCATCGGCGGCGGCAACTTCTGGAGAGGCAGACAAGCCGACGACGAGATGAACCGCAGCACCGCCGATCACATGGGCATGCTCGCCACCATCATCAACGCCCTCGCGTTGCAGGACTGCATCGAGCGCAAGGGCGCGGAAGTGAGGGTGCAGACCGCACTCACCGTCACCAAGGTCGCAGAACCTTACATTCTGAGGAAAGCTCTCCGCCACCTCGAAAAGGGGAGGATAGTCATCTTCGCGTGTGGCACGGGCAACCCCTACTTCTCCACGGATACGGGCGCGGCGTTGAGAGCCGCCGAGATAGGCGCGAACGCCCTCCTTCTCGCAAAAAACGTGGACGGAGTGTATGACAGCGATCCCAAGACCAACCCCGATGCGGTGAAGTTCGAGACTCTGACCTATATGCAGGTCATCTCCAAGGGGCTGAAAGCCATGGACACCACCGCCATCACCATGTGCATGGACAACGAGATCCCCATCATCGCGTTCAGTCTCAACGAGGAGGGGAGCATCAAGCGCGCCATCACGGGAGAAAAGATCGGCACTTACATCGGCAAGTGACTGCCCGCGGCGCATAGCGCAAGCCCGCGACCGCGAACAAGCGACACAAAAACCCCTAAGGAACGTACTTATATGTGCGTTCCTTTTATTTTCGTGTTGCTTTATGCGCGCGCGTTTGGTATAATTATAAAAAAATATCAGGAGGCAACTTATGGCATACGGCATAGATTCCGTCGATCTCATCTTTGAAGAAATGAAGGAGAAATTCGCAAAGACGATGCACAATTTCTCCACGGAACTCAAAAGTATGCGCGCAGGCCGCGCCAATCCCCACATCCTCGACAGGATCACGGTGGACTACTACGGCACCCCCACTCCCATTCAGAATATGGCGAACATCACCGTCCCGGAAGCGAGACTGCTTGTCATCTCGGTGTGGGACAAGAGCGCGCTCAAAAATGTGGAGAAAGCCATCCTCGCCGCCAACATCGGCATCACTCCCAACAATGACGGCAATGTCATCCGCCTCATTTTCCCGGAGCTTACCGAGGAGCGCAGAAAGGCTCTCGTCAAAGAGCTGAAAACCAATGCGGAAAACACCAAAGTAGTGCTGCGCAACGCGCGCCGCGACGCGATAGACGCCCTCAAAAAGTTGCAGAAGGATTCCGAGATCACCGAGGACGACCTCAAAGATCTCACCTCGGATGTGGATAAGGCTCTCGCCTCCGAGATAGAGGACGTGGACAAGCTCACCAAGGAAAAGGAGCAGGAGATCCTCTCCGTCTGATGGTCCCGCGTCACGTCGCCTACATCATGGACGGCAACGGCAGGTGGGCTGCCCGCCGCGGTCTGCCGCGCTCCGCAGGGTACAAAGAGGGGCTGAAAGCCATGCTCAGAGTGCTCAAAGCCACCGAGGCTAAGGGGGCGGACACCGCCACCGTCTATGCCTTTTCCGCCGAGAACGTCGCCCGTCCCGCAGAGGAGAGGACGGAGATCATGCGGGTGGTGAAGGAGTGGTGCGACTGCTTTGCGGGGGAGTGGAAGGTGAGCTTTATCGGCGATCTTTCCCTCCTGCCTCACGATGTCGCGGAAAGTGCCGCGCGCCTTGAAGAGAGGAGTGCGTCCTCACGGGGATTGCACCTCGTCATCGCGCTGGGCTACGGCGGCAGAGAGGACATCGTCCGCGCCGCGAACACGGCGGCAAAACAGGGTGAGATCACCCGCGAAAGTTTGGAGAGCGCGCTCTCCACACATTCTCTTCCTCCTCTCGACCTCATCGTCAGGAGCGGGGGAGAAAAGAGACTGTCGGGCTTTATGCTGTACGAAGCGGCTTACTCGGAACTGGTCTTCCTCGACAAACTTTGGCCGGATATGACCGAAGAGGACGTGGAGGAGGCTTTTTCGGAGTTCGCCCGACGCACGCGCAAATTCGGCGCATAGGAAATCATGCTCAAACGTACCGTCACCGCTGTATTACTCATCGCTCTGCTCGTGGGACTTTTCGCACTGAGCTATTTTGTCGACCACGGCAACATATTCCTCGACCTTTTCATCTGGATACTGCTCGTAGGCGCGGTCAGAGAGATGTATTTCTGCATGCAGGACGCGGGGTTCAAGCTCTTCCGCGTGCCTCTTGCGATCTATCTTGTCACCTGCTATCCCGTGATGTATCTCATGGAGCATTACACGGGGCAGGGATTTTTGGGCATACTCATGTGCTTTGCGGTGAGCGTGTTCGCCTCTCTCATCGTATTTACTTTCGCCGATCCCGAACGCAACACGGCAAAGGACCTTTTCGCCACCGTGTTCGTCACCGTCTACCCCGGAGTGCTCATCTCCCTCGCGTGGATGCTGGTGCAGAGATATTCCGCTGTGTACGCCATCCCCTTCGCCATATTCATGCCCGTGGGCGCGGACACCTTCGCCTATTGGTTCGGCAGCATGATAGGAGGCAAAAAGCTCTGCCCCTCGATAAGCCCCAAAAAGACGGTGGCGGGGTTCGTGGGCGGACTCTTCGGCGGGATGCTGGTGGCTGTCATAATGTTCCTGCTCTTCGAGCAGTTCACGCTCTTCCCGAAGGCGGGTTACGTCCCCTTCACGGACGCGAGCTGGAAGTCCGCACTCATCTACCTTGCGATAGGTCTCGTAGGCGCGGTGGCGGGACAGCTGGGAGACCTTGCCGCCTCCCGCATAAAACGCGCGCTCGGTGTCAAGGATTTCGGCAAGATATTCCCCGGTCACGGCGGAGTTATGGACAGATTTGACAGCATAATGGCGGGCATCATCGTGCTTTTGGTGTCCTTCACAATAATATACGGCGTATGATGCGCACGGAAAGGGAAGATAAATGAGTGAGAAGAAACACGTCACGCTGACCGTGCTGGGCAGCACGGGTTCGGTGGGCAGACAGGTGCTTGCCGCGGTGGACCGCCACCCCGACCGCTTCAAGGTGGTGGGGCTTTCGGCTTACACCAACGAGAAGCTCCTGAGAGAACAGATAGACAAATATTGCCCAAAACACTACTATTATCCCGCTGGCGGAGTGGAGATCCAGAGCAGTCTTTTCGATTTCCTCGACGACGCGAAGTTCGCATCCAAATGCGTGGGCAGTCTGGAGGAACTCGCGGACTATCCCGCCGACATCACCGTGTCCGCGGTGAGCGGCATCGCGGGGCTTTGGGCGGCGGTCGCCGTACTCAAACGCGGCGGCACTCTCGCCATAGCCAACAAGGAGACCATAGTCTGCGCGGGCAGACACCTCAAAACCCTGGAAAGGAAGTACGGCGGGAAGATCCTCCCCCTCGACACCGAGCATTCCGCCATTATGGAGTGCCTGAAAGGGGAGGACGCGAAAAGCGTGAGGAGCATCATCCTCACCGCGAGCGGCGGCGCGCTCAGGGATCTCCCTATCGAACGGCTCCCCAAGGTCACGGCGCGCGAGGCACTCAATCATCCCGTGTGGAGCATGGGGACAAAGGTGACCATCGACTCCGCGACGCTATTCAACAAGGGGCTGGAAGTCATCGAGGCGATGCGCCTCTTTTCCGTCGGCGCGGACAAGGTGAAGGTGGTCATGCACCGCGAGAGCGTCATACACGGCATGGCGGAGTTCACGGACGGCAGCGTCAAGGCTCTGCTCAGCGTGCCGAGCATGTCACTTGCCATAGAGACCGCGCTCTTTTATCCCGCAAAGGCTGTGGGATCGGTGCCGGAGCTTGACCTTGCCAAGATCGCCACGCTGGAATTCGACGCGCCGGACATGCAGCGTTATCCCTGTCTCGAAGTCGCCATGCGCGCGGCAAGGGACGGCGAGGGGGCGTGCATAGCCGTGTCCGCCGCGGATGAGGTGCTGGTGGATGCGTTCCTCGCCGGGACGATAAGATTCACCGACATCGCCGCCATTCTCGACAAGGTGGAGCGCAAGTTCAAAAAAGTGGGAGACGTGGAGTTGGAGGATATCATCGGTATAGACGCCGAAGCTCGGAAATACACTTATTCCGTAGGAGTTAAATGAAGTGCTGATTTCACTGATGTCCGCCACCGCAGGTGATGTTTTCACCTATATAGGCTACATCCTGCTGGCGTTGGTCGCGCTGATGGTCATGATCGTGATACACGAGTCCGGACACTATCTCGCGGGCAAACTGTTGGGGTTCAGGATAGACGAGTTCGGCATCGGGTTCGGACCGCCCATAATAAAAAAACGTAACAAAAAGACGGGGGAACTCTTCACCCTGCGCATACTCCCGCTCGGCGGTTTCTGCGCGTTCCACGGCGAGGAGGACGACGGACTGTCCAAAGAGGACATGGAGCGCGTGTATAAGCGCGAACACGTCTATGCCCCTTACCGCGCGGCGTCCGCGGACGGCTCCGCCGCCGCAGCCCTCCCTCTCCCTGCGGGAGAGAACACGGCGCAGACACCCGCAAGACCGGCTAACGAAGGCGCATTCAACCTGCAAAAACCGTGGAAACGTCTCATCGTGATGTTTTCGGGCGCGCTTTTCAATTTCCTCAGCGCGATCTTCATCATCACGATTTATTTCACCGCATACGGGCAGATACTCCCCGTCGTGACGGAGGCTTATCCCGTGAACGGCGTCGAAAACGTCTTTCAGGCGGGCGACGTCATCCTCGCAAAGGACGGCTTGCAGGTCAACATAATGACCAATGACGACGTTGCGAGCGCGTTCGAGGACGTGAAAACGGGGACGAAATATAAGATCCTGCGCGACGGCGAGGTGATGACCGTCACCGTGACCGTGGGAGATTACGTCCTCGGCGACAAATATCTCGAAGAAGGGGAGTCGCCCGACCGCACGGGCGTGGGAGTCGTATTCGGAGTGGAGAGCGTAAAGCTCGGCTTCTTCCGCTCGCTGGGACGCTCCTTCGGGTTCTCCTTCTTCATAGTGTTCAAGATCCTCGCCTCTCTGGGCGCACTGCTCACGGGACAGGTGGGGCTGGAAGCCGCGGGCGGGACGGTGACCGTCATCACGACCATCGCCAATCTCAGCGCGTCGGGGTTCGGCTCCTTCCTCTATGTGGTGGCGATCATCTCCGCAAATCTCGCGGTGATGAACCTGCTCCCCATCCCGTCGCTGGACGGCTCACGGATGCTGTTCACACTGATAGAGATGATCTTCCGCAAACCCGTACCGCGCAAAGTGGAGGCTGCGATACACACGGTGGGCATGATCCTCATCGTGCTGTTGGCGGTGTTTTTGGACATATTCCACCTCGTCCGACGGTGAGCGGAGCGAAGGACAGCAGCAGTACGGACGGAAAACGCGCGGTCTTAAGCGAAAGCGAACACGCGCGGCGGCATGGCGAAAAGCGCGTATCGCGGCTTAACGAGACAAAAACGGGAGTTTAACTCCCTTATCATGAGATAAAGCCCCGCAAAATGCGGGAGGAGAGGACAAGTGGAAAGAAGAAGGACGAGACGCGTGAAAGTGGGCGGTGTTGCGATAGGCGGCGGCGCGCCCGTTACGGTGCAATCCATGCTCAACACCCGCACCACGGACATAGAAGGGTGCGTGAAACAGATCGCGGAGCTTGCGGACGCGGGGTGCGATCTCATACGCCTCGCCGTCCCCGACGAGGACTCCGCCGCAGCGTTCGGCGTCATCGCAAAACGCACGGGACTTCCTCTCATCGCAGACATCCATTACAGCTACAAACTCGCTCATCTCGCCCTTGACAACGGCGCGAAAAAGATCCGCATGAACCCCGGCAATATGCGGGATTTCGGCGAGATAAAGGAACTTGCACGCAGGATGGCGGACGCCGGCGTCCCCGTGCGCGTGGGAGTGAACGGCGGCTCGCTGGATCCCAAATTCGAAGGCATGGATGAGGCGGACGCACTTGCAAAGAGTGCGCTGGAATGTGCGGATGTCTTTGAACAGTGCGGACTTAAAGACATAGTGCTCGCCATCAAAGCCTCGGATGTCGGGACAATGATCGCCGCAAACCGCAAAGTCGCAGGCATGTGTGACTACCCCCTGCATCTCGGCGTGACGGAAGCGGGAACGCTGCGAAGCGGGCTTATCAAGTCCGCAGTCGGCATAGGCACGCTGCTCGGCGCGGGCATAGGCGACACCGTGAGAGTGTCCCTCTCCGCACCTCCCGTGGAGGAGGTGCTGGCGGGAAAGACGCTGCTGCGCTCGCTGGGGCTTAAAACCGACTGCGTCGAAGTGGTGTCCTGTCCCACCTGCGCGAGGACGGAGATAGACGTGGCGGGACTTGCCGCCGCGGTGGAAAGAGCGACCGCGCACGTGCGCCTGCCTTTGAAGATCGCGGTCATGGGCTGCCCCCTCAACGGCATAGGAGAGGGGAAACACAGTCATCTTGCTATCGCGGGCGGGAAGGAGAGATCGGTCATAATGAGAGACGGGGAGATCGTGAGCAGAGTAGCGAACGACATGCTTCTGCCGCTATTTATGACGATGCTGGACGATTATATTGCAGACTATTCTAAAAATTGCTGAAATCGAGAATAGTATGCTCGGTTATCGAGAGAGGTAGAGATGCAAAACAAGTTTACGGAAGAATTCGAGAGAGTCACCGACGGGGAATTCCCGGAGCTGAAATTCAAGTCCGCGACCTACGAGAGGGCAACGGGGATGCTCACCGTGCGCTTCATGATCTCCGCATTCGACGCGCGCTCCCTCGTTGAAGAGCGCAGACAGAGAGTGGAAAGTGCCGTCGCGGACATCTGTCCCGGTGTCGCGGTGAAGGCGGAGTTCATCAGGACATACGCCGACGAAGGCACGGTGCGCAACAAGATCCTGGAATATTTCAACGCGCACAACAGGTTGGTGACGCGCGCGCTTTCCTCGGACAGCGTGAGCGTGAAGGTGGACGAACACACCATATACGTCACTCTCGCTTTGGAGACGTCACTTTGCGACATGCTGCGCTCCTCGGACGCGCTCAAAGACCTCTCGGCGTTTCTTGACAACAACTTCAACCAGAGCATTTCCGTCTCATTAAAAGAGACGGCGGACGCTCCCGCGCCCGATCTCGACCTTGCGGACAGCGTGGTGGTGAAGGATTCCGCCGTGCGTCTCATATCGGCGGTGCAGGGCGAGAAGGTCTATGCCAGAGGGAAGATCGCGGGCATCGCGCACCTGCCGGGATACATCTGCGACATCAAGTCGGCAGCGGACAATGTGGTGCTTTGCGGGCGGATATCCGGGCTTACCAAGCGCACTTACCGCAACAAAAAGCACGATCCCAACGATCCAAAGACCGGTCCGGAAGAGCTGCCGATGGTTAAATTCTTCCTCGACGACACCACGGGCAGGATGGACTGCGTGTGTTTCCCGCGCCCCGACGACGCGCCCCTTTTCGACAAATTGCAGGACAGGGACGAGGTGTTGTGCGCGGGCAAGGTGACCATATCGACATACAACGGTGCTCCCGGATTCGCCATCGACGCCATTTTCCACGCAAAAATCGACTTTTCCTCCGTCAAAGCCGCGCCGTCCAAGTCCGCTCCCGCCAAATATTCCGTGATAAAGCCCGCTCCTTTCGAGGACAAGGCGGTGCAGACGGATCTTTTCGAGGACGGAATGAGCAAGGAAACTCCCGCATTTCTCATGGGAAAGACCTTTGTAGTGTTTGACTTCGAGGCCACGGGGCTGGACATCGCGTCCATAGAGCCGATAGAGATAGGTGCCGCCAAAGTGAAGGACGGCAAGGTGGTGGAGACTTTCAACACGCTGCTCGATCCCAAATGCCACATCCCCGAAGAAGTGGTGAAAACCACCTCCATAACGGACGATATGGTGAAGGGGAAGCCCACCTTTTCCGAGGTGCTGCCCGACTTTTTCAAGTTCACGAGGGGAGCGGTGCTGGTGGGACACAACATTTCGGGCTACGATTTCCCCCTGCTCAACAAGTACGCGTCGGCTGCGGGCTACATCTTCGACAACGAGTTGGAGGACACCATACTGCTCGCGCGCAAATATCTCCCCGATGCGCGCCATTACGGGCTGGAAGCTCTCTCCAAGTCCCTCGGCATCACGCACATCAACGCGCATCGCGCCATGGGAGACGTGTTTGCGACGGTGGAACTTTTGAAAATCATAGCCGCCAAACTGTGAGTTTTGCGGGCAAAAAACAAAAATCGCGCAAATTTTGTGCAAAATAATGTAAAAACGCTTGCATACGCGCGTTTCTTGTGATAATTTATATATGCTTTAAGTAGATTCTACTGAGAGTGAGCACCCCGCTCACTCTTTGTTTTAAGGAGAACACATGGCAAAGGACGCCCGTTCCGTGCTGTCCGAGGACGCGCGGAGCAAAACGGAAAACTTGATAGCCGATGCGGTCGCCGCCCTCGACGGCGGATATGAGATCGTGGAAGTGCGCTACACCAAGGAATACGGCAAGTTCAACCTCACCGTGTTCATCTGGCATCCCGACGAGGTCACCCTCGACGACTGCGAGAAGGTGCACGGCGCGGTGTCCGACGCGCTGGATACCGCGGCGGATCTCTTTCCCGACGACTACATCCTCAACGTGTCGTCATCGGGGCTGGACCGTCCCATCGTCACCGACGACGATTTCAGACGTGCGCTGGGCACCGAGATCGAGGCTGTGGGGCAGGATCAGACGGTGCGCGGCACGCTCACCGGATACACGTCGGAGACCTTCACCATCCTCACGGGCGGGAAGTACGAAAAAGAAAAAACCATAAACAGAAATAACAAAACCAAGGTGCAACCGTACATCAGGTTTTAGGAGGAAACCATGATCAACAGAGAGTTCTTTCAGGCACTCGAAGAGTTCGCCAAAGAGAAAATAATCTCCAGAGAAGTGCTGGTCGAGGCACTCGAAGCGGGCATCGCCGCCGCCTACAAGAAGGAGAACGGCGCGAGCAAGCCCATTGCCGTCCGTTTCAACGAGGAAAAGCAGACCGTCAACGTCTATGCGCACCGCATCGTCGTCGAGGAAGTGGAGGACCCCGATCAGCAGATCTCCCTTGAGGAGGCGCACGAGATCAAGCCCTCTTACAAGGTGGGCGACATCGTCATCGAGGACATCACTCCCAAGGCGTTTTCCAGGATCGCGGCGCAGACCGCCAAGCAGGTCATCATGCAAAAGCTCAACGACGCCAAAAAGGAGTTCGTGCGCAACGAGATGACCGAGCGTCAGGGCGAGCTGGTCAACGCAGTCGTCCGCCGCAAGGAAGGTCCCGCCGTCTATGTCGAGATCAGCGGCTCGCAGATGGAAGGCGTGATGGCGCAGAGCGACCAGATCCCCACCGAGACTTACAATGTCGGCGACGTCATCAAGGTGTTCATCAAAAAGATCCGCGAGGGCAGGAACGGTCCGCAAGTGGTGGTGTCCAGAAGCTCCGCAGGCTTTGTGAAGAAGCTCTTTGAAATGGAAGTGCCCGAGATCAAGGCAGGTCTTGTCAAGATCGTGGGGATAGTGCGTGAGGGCGGTTTCCGCACCAAACTCTCCGTCTATTCCGAAGATCCCAACGTGGACGCCGTTGGCGCATGCATCGGCAACAAGGGCGTCAGAGTCAACGCCGTCGTGGGCGAACTCGCGGGCGAGAAAGTGGACGTCATCGAGTGGTGCGCGGACGCCATCGAGTATATCGCAAGAGCGTTGAGTCCCGCGCAAGTGCTGATGGTCTCCATCAACGAGGAGGAAAAGACCGCGCGCGTCGTCGTCCCCGACGAGAAACTCAGCCTCGCCATAGGCAGGAACGGGCAGAATGCGCGTCTTGCCGCCAAGCTCACGGGCTGGAAGATAGACGTCAAACCCTATTCCGCCATCATGGCGGCGGGTGAGGCGGATGCAGAGGGGATCGCGGATGCCGAGTAATCCCGTGGGAGTGCGCAGATGCGCGGCGTGCCGCGAACACGCCCCCAAGTCCGAGCTGATCAGAGTCTGCCGCGCGCCCGACGGACGCATATTCGTGGACGAGAGCGGCAAGGCGGACGGCAGAGGAGCGTGGCTGCACGCAAAGCGCGAGTGCATCGCTTTGGCGGAGAAAAAGAGGATGCTGAACGCGGCATTCAAATGCGCGGTGCCGGCATCCGTCATCGAGGAGCTTTATGAACGCGTCTGACATCGCGCCCTACGTCGGGTTCGCACAGCGCAAAGGTTCGGTGCTGTACGGCGCGGACCGCATAGCGGAACGCCGCAAACAGGCGTTGGTGGTGCTGGTGGACGCAGACGCTCCCGAAAAGTTCCGTGAGGAACTCAAAAGAAAATGCGGCGACGCGCCCGTATTAGAGGTGGAATGCCTCGCTGCGGCGACTCACCGCGATAACGTAAAAGCAATAGCCGTCACGGACAGTTCTCTCGCGGCGGCGATCATAAACCTTACGAGGTAGCTATGAGCGAAATCAAAAAAGAAACCACACAAGACGCCGTCAAACAGCTCGGCGCATACAAGACGGGCAAACTCGCAGAGCTTGTCTCCCGCATCTCGGCACAGAAAGCGAGTGCCGAGGCTCTCCTTGCGACGGTCAGAAGTCGCCGTGCCGTCCTTTACGCCGCGGAAGAGGCAAAAAGGCTGGAAGAGGAGCGCAGAGCGGAGGAGACCGTTCCGGCGAGCGAGACCGAGGAAAGGGCAGCCGCTCCCGTCCGCGAGGAAGAGAGCGTGAAAGAGGCGGAGAGCAGGGAGGAAGCCTTGGAGGAGAGCGCACAAGCGGAAGAAAGCGTGAGTGACGCTCCCGCTGAACCTCAACCCGTCCGGGAAAAGGCAGCCCCTCCCGCGGAGGAGGAGAAGCCCGTCGAGCCTCAGCCCGAAAAGAAGGCGGCATCCGCTCCCAAGAAAGAGAAAGAGGAGAAGGCGGAAAAACCCGCAAAACCCGAAAAACCCGAAAAACAGGAGATAAAGGTCGTCCCCACTTCCAACCCCTCCATCGTGCAGGAGATCCTGCCCAACGGCGAGGTGAGAAGGGTGTACGTCCCGCCCACTCCCGCTCCCAAAGCCCCCGTCAAGACGCGAGTTTTCGTGGGAGGATACACGGGCGGCAGGTCTCCGCGTCCTCAGGGCGAGAGACCGCAGGGCGCACGTCCCCAAACGGGCGGCGGCTACGGCAGAGACACGGCGGCGAACCTGCAAAAAGCCGCCAATATGCCTTCCGGCAAGCCGTCCACTCAAAAGAATAAGAACGCGGGCAAATCTTCGGGCGGACAGCGTTTCGACGACCGCGGCAGCATGAACAAGCGCGCCCTTATGAAAAAGGGCTACATCGTGGACGACAGCAAGATGGCTATGGACGACGAGGACACCAGAGTGCGCGTGTTCAAGTCCAAGTCCAAGTCGTCGGGCGGCGGTCAGGCTACGATAATAGAGCATGCAGTCATCACCACCGATCCCGTCCCCGTCAAGATCCTGAGCGAAAAGACGGGCATCCCCGCATCCGAGATCATCAAGACTCTCTTTATGCTGGGCATCATCAAGACCATCAACGAGAGCGTGGATTTCGCCACTGCGGAACTCGTGGTGAGCGAGATCACCAAAAACCGCCCCATCACGCTGGAACTCAAGCCGGAGATCACCTTCGAGGAGACGCTTTCGGCAAAACTCGTCATCGACGACGAGGACACCGCGAAGCTCAAACCCCGTCCTCCCGTGGTCACCATCATGGGACACGTCGACCACGGCAAGACATCCCTTCTGGACTACATCCGCAAGGCGAACGTCGCGGGCGGCGAGGCGGGCGGCATCACCCAGCACATCGGCGCGTACACCGTCTCTCTTAAAGGCTCGCCCATCACCTTCCTTGACACTCCCGGTCACGAAGCGTTCACGTCCATGAGGGCGCGCGGCGCGCAGGTGACGGACGTCGCGGTGCTGGTGGTGGCTGCCGATGACGGCATCATGCCGCAGACCATCGAGGCGATCAACCACGCCAAACAGGCGGAAGTGCCCATCATCGTCGCCATAAACAAGATAGACAAACAGGGCGCGAACCCCGACCAAGTGCTGCAACAGCTCACCAATTACGACCTCCTGCCCGAAGAATGGGGCGGCGAGACTCCCGTGGTGCGCGTCTCCGCAAAGACGGGCGAAGGAGTGGAGACTCTGCTCGAAAACATCCTCACCATGGCGGAGATACGCGAGCTGAAAGCCAATCCCGACCGTCCCGCGCGCGGCACCATCATCGAAGCGCGTCTTGACAAGGGTGTGGGCAAAGTGGCGACCATACTCGTGCAGACGGGCACTTTGAAGATAGGCGACAACGTCGTTGCGGGCACGTCCACGGGCAAGATCCGCGCCATGACGGACGACAAGGGCAGGAAAGTGAAGAAGGCAGGTCCTTCCACTCCCGTCTCGGTCACCGGCTGGGACGAAGTGCCGGAAGCGGGCGACATCATCGACGTCGTGTCCGACGAGAAGTTCGCAAGAGAACTCGCCGAGGAACGCCGCCTCAAACTCGCCGCCGCATCCGACGACAGCGGCTCCGTCTCCCTCAACGACCTCTTTGACAAGATCAAGAAGGGCGAGCTGAAATCCGTCAAACTCATCATCAAGGCTGACGTGCAAGGCTCTCTCGAAGCGGTCAAACAGTCCCTCTCCAAGCTCGGCAACGAGGAAGTGGACATCGACATCATCCACGGTGCGGTGGGCGCGATCAAGGAGAGCGACGTCACACTTGCGGATACCGCAAAAGCCATCATCATCGGATTCAACGTGCGTCCCGACGCCAACGCAAAGGCTCTCGCGGCGCAGAAACACATCGACATCCGCTTCTATGACATCATCTACAACGCCATCGAGGACATCGAGAAGGCGGTGAAAGGTCTGTTGGAACCCAAGTTCCGCGAGAACATCCTCGGAAGTGCGGAGGTCAGAGAACTCTTCAAGATCACCGGTGTCGGTGTCATCGCGGGCTGCCACGTCACGGACGGCAAGATCCTGCGCGGCGCGAAGGCGAGGCTGCTCAGAAACGGCGCGGTGCAAGTCACCACCGAGATCGCGTCCCTGCGTCACGGCAAGGACGACGTCAAGGAGATGGCAAAGAACTTCGACTGCGGCATCATGCTCCTGAACTATCAGGACATCAAGGTGGGCGACGTCATCGAAGCCTTCGTAATGGAGCAGATCAATGAAGATTAGGCTGGAAAGGGTGAACTCCGAGCTGCAGAAACAGATCTCGGCAGTCATCGCCCACGACCTCAAAGATCCCAGGCTCGGCAACGGGATCATCGGCGTGACCAAAGTCAGCACCACGCCCGATCTCAAATTCGCCAAAGTCTATCTCTCGGTGTACGCCTCCTCGGAAGAGGAGCGCGCCGCCGCGGTGGAGACGGTGCGCCGCTCCAAGCATTTCATCCGCAACAGGCTGAAAGAGCTGGTCAAGATCCGCCTCCTTCCCGATCTCAACTTCGTGCTGGACACCAGCGTGGACTACGGCATGAAGATAGACGGGATACTCAAAACCATTGACATCCCTCCCGCCGAGGAGGATGAGGACGAGGAAAAATGAGGACGGAGCTTTCCGCGATAGCCGATATGCTGCGCGGCGCAAAGGACATCGCCGTCTACGCGCACACCAATCCCGACGGGGACACCATAGCCTGCGTCCTTGCGGTTTGCAGCGCGCTCAATGCCGCGGGCAAAAGGGCGGTGCCGGTGTGTGATTCCCCTCTCCCCGAAAAGTACCTTTTCATGAAGGGCGCGGAGACCTTCATGCTGCCCGACAAGACCGTCCACGAGGCGGCTCTGGCGTTGGACAGCAGCGGACTTTCGCGTCTGGGCGGCGCGGGAAAGAGTTTTCTTTCCGCAAAAAAACGCGCCGTCATCGATCATCACAGGTCGCACGAGACCTTCGCTCCGCTCGATCACACCGAGCCGGATGCGGCGGCTTGTGCCGAGATCGTCTATTTCCTGCTCGACGGCATGGGGCTGGTGGGCAAAGAGGTGGCAGGACTTCTCTTTGCGGGCATTGTCGCCGATACGGGCTGTTTTCAATATTCTTCCACCACAGCAAGGACTCACGACGTCGCGCGCAAATTGCTCGCTTTCGACATCGATGCCGCCGACATCGTGTACAGGGTGGTGAGAAGGCTCACCCCCGCCGTATTCGCCCTCAAAAACCGCGTCCTCTCCAAGTGCAGATTCTTCGAGGACGGCAAGATCGCCGTCATCTCCTTCCTGCGCGAGGATTTCGCGGCGACGGGCACTTCTCCCGCCGACACCGAGGGCATCATCGCCTCCGCCATCGACGTGGACGGAGTGGAAGTGGCGTTTGCGGTCTCCGAGGTGGGGGACAAGGATTACAAGATCAGCGTACGCAGCAAGGAAAACGCCGACGCGGGCGACATTGCGGCGGCATTCGGCGGCGGCGGTCACATTCGTGCCGCGGGATGCAGACTGAGCGGGTTTTACGAGGACGTCGTGGACAAGCTCCTCAAAGCCGCAAGGGACAGGATGTGATGTCGCGCTTTTCTTCCCCCGATTCTCTGACCGGGTTCGTGAACTTCTCCAAACCCGCCGATATGACCTCATCGGACGCCGTGTGCATAGTGCGCGGCGCGCTCTCCAAAGTCATAGGCGGGAGACAAAAGGCGGGGCATCTCGGCACTCTGGATCCTCTTGCGGAAGGAGTGCTGCCCATAGCCTTGGGGCGTGCGACCGCGCTTTTCGATTTCCTTGCTTTCAAGACAAAGACCTACATCGCCCGCTTCGTGTTCGGCAGCACCACGGACACCCTGGACAGGGGCGGGAAATTCTCCGCAAAAAGCGGCAGAGTGCCGACAGCGGAGGAGATCAAAAGCGTGCTGAGCAAGTTCACGGGAGAGATCATGCAGGTCCCGCCCGCGTATTCGGCAAAATCCGTGGAAGGGCGGCGCGCCTACGACTACGCAAGAAAGGGCGTCGAGGTCTCCCTTCCCGCAAAAAAAGTGACCGTTCACTCCCTCTCCCTCACCGGCGAGGACGAACACGGCTACATCTTCGAGATAACCTGCGGCGGTGGCACGTACATACGCGCACTCGCGCGCGACATCGCCGCGGAACTCGGTACGGTGGGGTATATGTCCGCGCTCACCCGCACTAGTTCCGGTCCTTTCGCGCTCGCGGACGCCGTGAGTGTGGAGGATTTCCGCCGCGATCCCGCAGGGTGCATCATCCCCGCAGAATACGCCCTCGCGGGGCTTGAAAGAGCGGAACTCGACACCGAGGCGGAAAAGCGCATCCTCAACGGCATCCCGCTGAAAGGGGAGTGGCAAGAGGGCGAGTATGCCGCGGTGTACGGCGAAAACGGCGGACTTTTGGGGCTGGGACGCGCAGACAGCCGCGGACTCATACTGTATGTGAGATTATGAAGATATTGCGATTCGGCGAAAAATACGGCTCGCCCGTCACACTCGCGCTCGGCTTTTTCGATTGCGTGCATATAGGACACGCCGCGGTCATCGAGCGTGCGCGCGCCCTTGCGCGGGAAATAGGTTGCGAATGCGCCGTGTTCACGTTCATCAACGATCCCGCGGCCTACATCAACAAAAAACCCCGCCTTTACACCTTCGAGGAGCGGGTGGAAGCTCTGCGCGGTCTCGGAGCGGACGCGGTGGTGGCGGCGCGGTTCGATGAAGAGTTCATGCACATGAGTGCGGAGGATTTCCTCGCTCTTGTCACCGACACGCTGGACGTCAAAGCCGTGACATGCGGCACGGATTACACCTACGGCGCGGAGAAACGGGGGACTGCGGAGACGTTGAAAGCCGCCCTTGCAGCAAAAGGGATAGCGACGGAAACGGTGGAACTGCTCCGCGAGACGGGACACGCGCAAAAGATCTCGTCCACGGACATCAAATCCGCGGTGGAAGAAGGGGACATCGAGCGCGCGAATGCTCTGCTTTCCGAGCCTTATTTCATGCTGGGGCGCGTGTCGCACGCGCACGGCAGAGGCGCGACTTTCGGCTATCCCACCGCCAACATCCCCTACGAAAAGGACAAACTTTATCCCGCACAAGGTGTGTATGCCACCACTGTCACGCTGGACGGCGCAAAATATGCGGGCGGCACCAACATCGGCGGCAAGCCAACTTTCGGCGACTCGACGCCTTCCGTTGAGACCTTCATACTCGATTTCGACGGCGACATCTACGGCAAGGATATAAAGCTCGCGTTCCGCAAGAGACTGCGCGGCATCGCGGATTTCGGCAGTGCGGAGGGGCTGGCGCGTCAGCTAGAACACGATGTTGCGCACATAAGAGAGATATTCTCGGAGGATGAGAAATGAAAAACGCTTTTTCGGGCAAACGCCCTCTATTCGGACCGTCGGGACATTCCGAAAGCTATGCCGCAGAAGGACACGTCTCCACCTCGGATATGCCGCAATGGCTGAGCGAGAGGGGATTGGACGTCTTTGAGTATTCCTTCGGACGGGGAGTGCGCGTCTCCACCGCGACCGCAGCGGCTATAGGCGCGAAATGCGACGAGTACGGCATAGAGATCAGCGTCCACGCACCGTATTTTGTCAATTTCGCGTCCCCGGAACCCGAAAAGGCGGAAAATTCCGTGAATTACATACTCTCTTCCCTCAAAGTGTTGAAGAGTTTCGGCGGCGAACGCTGCGTGTTCCACGCGGGCGCGCAGGGAAAAGACACGCGGGAGGCGGCTTTTGCGCGCACGAAGGAGATGTTCGGGCGCACGCTGGAACTCGTCGCCGAGGAACCCGCTTACGGCAGCCTCATCCTCTGTCCCGAGACCATGGGCAAGCAGGCGCAGATCGGCACGGTGGACGAGGTGATCGAGCTTTGTTCCCTGGGTGACAACGTGTATCCGTGTGTGGATTTCGGACACATCAACGCGCTGTACGGCGGCTCTCTGAGATGCGCGGCGGACTTTGAGGAGATCGTCAAAAAACTGCTGGACGGCGTGGGCGAGCAAAAGACCAAGAATATGCAGGTGCATTTCTCAAAGATCCAGTACGGCGCGAAAGGGGAGATACGCCACCTCACCTTCGCCGACAACGTGTACGGTCCCGAATTCGAGCCTTTTGCCGAAGTCATCGTGAAATACGGGCTGACTCCGCACATCCTCTCGGAATCCGCAGGCACTCAGGCGGAGGACGCAGCCGAAATGCGGGATGTCTGGCTCAAGCTTTCCGGGAACGCGTGACCGCGACGCGGCGGGAGAGAAACCGTCGGCACGATCTCACCACCGATAAAAGGCGAAACTTTTTGATTTAACGCAGAAAAACAACGAAAACGGCGGCATTTGCCGCCGTTTTTGCCATTACATCGCCCCTTCGCACTTTACACTGTCCGAGAAAAGCTGGTTTCGGTGGGAAGTGCGCACACGCTTATTTTATGCGTTCACCCACCTCGTCCTCAATGCCGAGCAGATAGCCCGCAGGTACGTCGAAAGTCAACGCCAGCCGCGCGATATAAGTGGCTTTCGGCTCGTTGACGTCATTTTCCCAAAGGGAGATCGCGCTGGAGTTCACGCCGATCTTTTCGGCGAGTTCCGCCTGCGTGTATGCGTACATTATCCTGAGTGCTTTGATCCTAGCCCCTAAACTCATATATTTATTATACTACCTCGCGCACGCGGTGTAAAGAAGAGCCGCATGCTTTTCCGCCTCAAAGGCGCGGCGATACGATAAAAGCGGGCTTGCCGCAGTTTTCCGACCGATCCGCGTCACTCACCCTGCCGATATGTGTTTCGGCGTGATATGGGGCGCGGGCGTACACCTCGGAGTGCTGCGCATCCTCGTCTTTGTGGCGATCTACTTCATCGTCGCGTGGCTCAAATTCTACGGCAAAAAGTTCACCCACTCCCTCAAACTCAACGTCACGGTGTTGGTGGCAAGCGTCATCCTCTACTTCGCCATGCGCATCGCAATGAATTATATCGGGCTTGCGACGGACACGCTGGAAGGGGAGCTGCATGCGTGGATACACATCAACAACCCCGTCATGCTCGCGCTCTCCCTCTCCGCATTCAATCTCGCCGTCCGCCGCAATTTCGTCTCAAAAGCAGTAAACAAGCTGGGCGCGGTCTCCATGTTGGTGTACATCATCCACCGCAACAACCTTTTCGTCAAATATCTGCAAGGGGAGTATTTCGACTACGCCATCATGCGCTTCGGCTCGGACGCGCTCATTCCCGCCATACTCATCCTCGCCGTCATTTTCTTCGTGGGCAGCACCCTCATCGCGCTCGCCTACAAAGCTACTGCGGAACGCTATATCGTCGATCCGTTTTCCGCCGTGATAGAGAGGGGAGCGGACCGCGTGATCCTCGCCCTGCGTGCCGCGACACTCCGAAAACACGTCTATCACCGCCTCCCGCGCGCCCTCGCGCCCGACAGCGACTGAAATTCCGCGCGCGAGTGTGACGGGCGAGCCGTATTTTTCGCCGATCCTCCCGCAAATCCACACGATCCGACAAAAGCAAAACCGCCCGCAATAGCGAGCGGTTTGGTGGGGGGCCTACACTAAAAGCCAGGTGTTCCACCCCTGTCCACGCGCATCTGCCGTGGCTTCCCGTTCCCGGGTGATGGCTCTTTCATTATAGCGTAGTGCGGGGAAATGTCAATGCTCGCACCATTTTTTGCAAGAGATTTATTGCAAAAGGGGAGTTTAGCTCAAAAACTCTCTTGCAGCCCCACGAACAATGTTTCCGCAAAATTCGCAGAGAAAACTAAACCGCCCGTAAAAGGGCGGTTTAGCGGGAAGTCTACGCACTAAGACCAAACGTTCTTCCCTGTCCACGCGAGATTCCCTCCGTGGCTACCCCCTACGGGGCGGCGGTCAAGATCATCTTAACACCGTCCCGGTTTCCGGTCAATCATCCGCATAAAAGAAACAAAAAGAAAATAAACGGACTACGCAAGCAATTTGTCAAACACAACCGTCACCAATGGGAGACACAATGTCTCATATCCCGTCTATTTGCGCTTATTATATGAGAGCATACGACATAAGTCAAATGAAAAAGTAGCACCGCCAAACCTTTCGATTTGTTCAATTGTTTCAGTCGAAACGTGCTACTTGAACAGATTATATACGCGTTATGTCGGCATGTCAACCACTGCTGACGGATAGCGATGAAGGTTTTTAAGAGTGCTTTGTGTGGCTGCGCTCATCGCGGTAGCGGTCAGCGTCGGAGGGTATTCCTTGTTCCCGGACGATGGTCTGATGCAGCGGAGCGATGAAGCACGATAGACTACACTGCGAGAACATTTTGGTATCTGCGTGAGGATGTCGGGACATTCACTGATGACGGATCGGACGTTTTTCCCGAAAACTTTTTGAAAAATTTTTGAAAATTTTTCAAAAAATTTGAGGGCAGAGAGCTAGGGATACTATTCGCAAAACACAGCTTTTGCGAATAGAAAGCGGTAAAAAGGCTAGTTTTTGGTAGAGTTAAGTTTTTTGAGTGGTTTTTTCGTCAAATGTCATTGATGTGTATTTTAACGTAATTTGTTAAATGTCATTATGCGTTTTGCAACCGTGATTTGTAAAATTACTTTGATCGTTTGTCAGCGTGATTTGCTATGCTGAATGCCGTTGATGTGGTTTGCGTCGTGATTTGATAAATGGCTTTGAGCGTTTTTGCACCGTTTATTATTGATGAGTTTACCGTGATAATGCGGCAATCAATTCGCACCATGTGCGCCGCGACCTGACAAAATGCCGTTTCTCGCCGATCCCTTTACCGTGTAGCATGAACATGCGATCCGATTTAATATCAATTTCAACAATTTCCGATGGTTTTTCTTCAAAACGTGTTTGATGCGCGTGCCGTCGGTCGTTTTCGGTAAAATGAGTTCGACTATTCGTCAAAAACATTATTGCACGGTTTTTCTTCAATTTGACGCATGTTGTCACCCGATCGGTTTCTTTGATTTTGCTCAAAAGCGGTTTTGTCGCATGTCAACTCAAAAATTCGATCGGTTTTCGGAAAATGTGTCTTGCATTTGCCGAAAACGTGAGCGCGGTCACGGTGATATGAGTTTGAGAGCGCGACATCTCCCGAAATGGCGGATATTTTATCCGAATACACACGGTTTTCCCGATTGCGCGCCCTTCGTCGCCGCTCATCCGCCGTTCATAATTGTTTTATCCGATTTTTCCGGATATTATCCGTCGGACACGGCTCACAAGCCGCTTTGTCATCATCTGCCCCTCCCGACGCTTTTCCGAGACCGGCGTCATTTCCCGCAAGCGCAGTCCTGCGCAATATCGGCGGTTTTCCGCAATTTTTGGCATTAACTATTTTTTCGGCATTGCAGCCGCATTAACTTTTTTTACGGCATGACGGATCGGAGCGTCTCGCGTACGGCTATCGCGGCGTGTTCGAAGGTCAACGCGCCCTGAACGTACACGATGTAAGGCTCTTTGATGGGCGCATCCGCGCTGAGTTCGATGGACGAGCCTTGCACAAACGCCCCTGCCGCCATTATGACATCGTGCTGATATCCGGGCATCGCCCACGGCACGGGGATCACGTTGCTGTCCACGGGCGAAACGCTTTGGATCGCCTCGCAGAAATCCGTGAGCTGTTTTGCGCCGTGCATGCGGATGCTCGTGACGATGTCATACGCCCGCATCCCCGTCCTAGGCAGTGTGTCAAAGCCGAGTTTTTCGTACACTTTTGCGAACAAAAAGGCACTTTTCAGTGCGTTTTTGGTGACTTGCGGCGCGAGGAACAGCCCTTGATAAAAGCGCGCGTAACCGCCTTCGTAAGAGCCGACTTCCGTGCCGAGCGAAGGCGCGGTGAGACGTCTGCCGACCAGCTCGACAAGCTGCTTTTTGCCTGCGATGTAGCCGCCGGTGGGCGCGATGCCACCGCCTATATTCTTGATGAGCGAGCCTGCGATGAGATCCGCTCCGACGTCCGTAGGCTCGGTCTTTTCCACGAATTCCCCGTAGCAGTTGTCCACCAAAACCAGTGTTTCGGGGCTGATCTTCTTGACAAAAGCGATCATTTCGCCTATCTGTTCCACGGATATCGCGCTCCGCCATTCATAGCCGCGGCTGCGTCCGACAAACACCGCCTTCACTTTGCGGGATGTGAGGATCTCCTTTATCGCATCGTAGTCGAAAACAGGAGTCAGACCGTCGATTTTGAGGTCTATCTTGGCAAAATCTACGCCAAATTCTTTCAAAGAGCCGCAGTTTTCGCCGGAAATAACGTCGCTGAGCGTGTCATAGGGCTTGCCGGACACCGAAACAAAGAGGTCTCCGGGGCGCAAAACGCCGAAAAGCATGAGGGAAAGAGCCTGCGTCCCCGCCGTGATCATGGGCGAGACCACCGCACTTTCCGCGCCGAGGGCGTCGGCGAACACCGCGGAGAGCGTGTCCCGTCCCGCATCGTCATAGCCGTAACCCGTCGATCCAGCAAAATGGCGCGCTTGGACCGCGTTTTTCCTGAAAGCGTCCAGCACTTTTTCCTGATTGAAAAGCGCGATGTCGTCGATGACGGCAAATTCCTCCGAGAGCAGGGCGATGCATTCGTCCACCAGCTGTTTAGCCTTGTTCCTTTCCATTTCCAACCTTCAACTATTCTAAATTTTCGCGTTTTTTATAATTCTTTGCCCCTTTTGCCCAGTCGGGAGAGGACGTATGCCGTCGCTCCGTCAAAGTCGCCCACGTCGAAACTCTTGGCAAAGGCGTACCTTCTGAACCAGGTGAGCTGGCGTTTGGCGTAATTGCGGGTGTGTTGCTTGATGCGCTCCGCGATCTCTGCGGTCTCACTCTCGGAAAGCGGGAATTCGCCGTCCTTTATCCTGTCCGCATAGGGCATGAATTCCTTGTAGCCGATCGCCTGCATGCTTTGCCATTCGGGCGAGGGCGAGAGCTTGGCTATCTCATCGGCAAGTCCCGCCGCGAACATCTCGTCCACGCGCGCGTCGATGCGGCGATACAGCTCCTGCCTGTCCGAAGGCTCGAATTTCACGGCGATGACATCGGGGGCTTCCGCCGTCCTGTCCTCCCGCGTCGCACTGCCGGAAAGCGCGACTTCCAAGGCGCGTACCACGCGTTTGACGTCGTTTGGGTGCAGTTTCGCAGCGGCTTCCGCGTCCGCTTCAGCAAGACGGGCGTACAAATCTTCATTGCCGAAACGTCGTGCGTATTCCTCCAATTCGTTGCGGAGAGCGGGATCCTTGTGCACGTGTCCGAAACCGAGAGGATAGAAGAGGCTCTCGAAATACAGCCCCGTGCCGCCAGCAAACACGGGCAGTCTGCCTTGTCGGATGGCGGCAAGCCCCGCGGCTGTGGCTTCCTCACGGTAGCGCGCCACGGAATATTCCTCGTCGGGCGCGGCAACGTCTATCATGGAATGCGGCACTTTCGTGCGCATCTCCGCGCTTTCCTTTGCCGTGCCGATGTCAAGTCCGCGATATATCTGCATGCTGTCCGCAGAGACTATCTCGCCGCCGAGTTGCTGCGCAAGCCGCAGCGCGAACGCGGATTTCCCGGACGCGGTAGGTCCCATGACGAACACCGCGTGAGGCGCGGTGAAGGGATTTTTCTGCACGCCGCCGCTCACACCGTCCTCCTGAACATCTTTTCGAAGTCACGCTTGGTGAGCGCGACGACGGCGGGGCGTCCGTGCGGGCATTTCTGCGGAAGGTCGCCGTTGGCGTCCATAAAATGCGCGAGTACGTACTCGATCTGACGTTTGGTGAGATGCTCGCCGCCTTTGATCGCTGCGCGACAGGCGTCACGGCACACCGTCTCCTTCATTATATCCGAAAGTTTGATCTCGCCGTCGTCTGGCATGTGCGAGAACAACTCGCCGAGAAAACGCTCGAAATCCATCCTGACGACGGGTTCGGGCACGGCATAGACAATGAAACTCCCCGGTTTCTTCTCAACGGAAAAGCCCATGTCGTTGAGTGCGGGCATCAACTTCTCGAAATATTCCCCTTCCTCACCCGAAAGGCGGAGTTTGTGCGGGATGAGGAGCGTCTGCGCATATTCGGGGCGCAGCGACTCGGAGAGTTTGTCGTAGAGGATACGCTCGTGCGCGGCGTGCTGGTCGATGATGTAAACGACATTTGCGCGCTCGACGATGAGATAGGTGTCGAACACCTGACCGACCACCGCGCCGTCGAACAGTCTGAACTTGTTGGTCAAACTGTTCGCTAAATCCTCATCGTCGTCCTGCGTGACCGCGGTGACGAAAGCGTCCGTGCGGCTGTCGTAACGGCTGTCATCGTAGTCGCCGACGGAAAAAGGCGCGACGGGACTGTCCGAGACCTGCCGACGCTCACCGCGCACTCCGCCCATACCGCGCAACGAAGAAATGTCGAACGGGACATCCGGATAAGCGGCGGGGCCTGCATCCACCGTGCCGTACGGCGAGACCGTGCCTTCGTGGGTGTAAAGCGCGGCGGTGTCGATGGCGGTCTGTTCGTAACTTTCGTAAGGTGATCTTGCCGCATCCACACGCTCGAAACCATGTTCCTTGCTGCCGAGATCCCCTTGCAACGCCTCTTCGACCGCCCTGAAAACTGCCCCGAAAACGGCGTTTTTGTTGCGGAAACGCACTTCGGATTTGGCGGGATGCACGTTGACGTCCACCTCGTCGAAAGGCACGAGAACGTCCAGCACGTACATTGGATAGGTGCGTTTGACAAGATAATCGCGGTACGCCTTGTCAACGGCGGCGGAAACGGTGTCCACGCTCACGACTCTGCCGTTGACTATGACGGTCTGGCGCGATCTGGTGGGCGCGGTGTAATCCACCTCGGAGACGAACCCGCTCACTCTGATCCCGGCAGACGACGTCCTCTCCACCGCCACGAATCTGGTGAGATCGAGGTTGGGATAGACCGCCGCCATCGCGTCCGCGAGACTGCCGCCCGCGTGTTCCAACAACATCCCCTTCTCGTTTTCGAGGGTGATCCTGACGGAGGGATCGGCAAGGACGATCTTTTCCACCGCGTCGATGATGTAACCCTGTTCGACGGAGGCTTTTTTGAGGAATTTCAGGCGCGCGGGAGTGTTGAAAAAGAGATTTTCCACCGTGATTGACGTGCCTTTTGCGCGGGCGTCTTCGCACTCGTCCGTCACTCTGCCCCCTTCAAGGCGTATGAGACGCGCGCTCTCCGCGCCGTCCGCACGCGAGATCATGGTGACTTCGCTGACCGATGCGATGCTGGCCAGAGCCTCTCCGCGGAAACCCAAAGTCGCCACGGTGTCCAGATCCGTGATCTCGGCAAGTTTGCTGGTGGCGTGCGGCAAAAACGCCGCTCTCATATCGTCGGGGAGTATGCCCGTCCCGTTGTCGTTCACCGAGATGCGCCTTATGCCGCCCTCCTCGATGACGATCGAGACCTCCGTAGCACCCGCGTCGAGGCTGTTTTCCACCAGCTCCTTGACGACGGAGGCGGGGCGTTCCACCACCTCGCCTGCGGATATCATATTGAAAACTCCCGGCCCGAGAATGTTTATCCTTCCCATATTCAACCTTCCGTTTTCTTTTTGAGATCGTTGAGAACGGTGAGTGCCTGCAAGGGCGTCAGGTTCTCGACGTCGATCTCGCGCAATTCTTTTTCCACTTCGCTCTCCTCTCTGTCGAAAAGGCTGGTCTGTCTGACGGCTTTCGCGCCGTCGTCGGACGCGAGCAGGATGCTGTTGGAGTCTCGTCCTTCCGCCCTGCGTTCAAGCTCCCGCATGATGCGCCCCGCCCTTTCGATGACCTTCTTTTTCACGCCCGCCAAAGCCGCGACTTCCACGCCGAAACTCCTTGACGCGCTCCCGCGCGCGATCTTGTGCAAAAAGACTATCCTGTCCTTGCTCTCGCTGACCAACACGCGGTAGTTCTTCACGCCGCCGAAATTCTCGGCGTCCGTGAGTTCATGGAAATGGGTGGCGAACAGCGTCTTGGCACGGATCTCCGAAGTGATGTACTCCAACACCGCCCATGCGATGCTCAGTCCGTCGTAGGTGGAGGTCCCCCGCCCTATCTCGTCCAAAATGAGAAGGGACGCGGATGTCGCGTAATTGAGTATGGTGGCGACTTCTATCATCTCCACCATGAAGGTGGACTGCCCGCCCGAAAGGTCGTCGCTCGCGCCTATCCTGGTGAATATCCTGTCCGTGAGCGTGATCTCCGCACTCTTTGCGGGGACAAATGAGCCGATGTGCGCCATCAGCGTGATGAGTGCCACCTGGCGCATATAGGTGCTTTTGCCCGCCATATTCGGTCCCGTGAGGATGATGGTGCGGTTGTCGCCGCCGTCGAGCAAGGTGTCGTTGGGGACATACGCGCCCCTGTCCATCAGCGTCTCGACGACGGGATGCCTGCCCCCTTTGATGTCGATCGCTTTGACCTTGGAATTGATGACGGGTTTGACGTAATTCTCCCTCACCGCGACGGCAGCGAAGGAATGTATGACGTCCAGCACGGCGATGGCGCGCGCCGTCCTTTGCAGGGACTCAAGCTTTTCCAGAACGGCGTCTTTCAGCCCCGCGAAGATGCTGTTTTCCAGCGCGGTAGCCTCCTCGTGCGCGGTGAGTATCCTGGTCTCAAGCTCCTTCAATTCCTCCGTGACGAAACGTTCGCCGCCCACCAGCGTCTGCTTGCGCTGATAGC
Organism: uncultured Clostridia bacterium; assembly: GCA_944358385.1. Taxonomy (GTDB): domain Bacteria; phylum Bacillota; class Clostridia; order Christensenellales; family CAG-917; genus Limadaptatus. Next base: position 68,357 of record CALVQW010000001.1, on the reverse strand, counting down.
GGTAAGGCACTTTGTCCAGGAAGGAATTGGACACCTCGATGTAGTAGCCGAACACTTTGTTGTAGCGCACTTTGAGGGTCTTGATGCCCGTTGCCTCGCGCTCCCGCGCTTCGAGATTGGTCATCCACTCCTGCGCGGTGGCTTTGATGTCTCTGAGAGCGTCCAGCTCTTTGCTGTAACCGCGGGCTATGATGTTGACGCTCGCGCCCTTTTCCTGCTTGCTTATCCCCCTGTCCAAAGCCGCATCCAGCACGGAAGCGAGCTGCGGGAGAGGCTCGATGTCGGCGGCGATGCGCCTGACGAGGGTGTCTTTGACTCCCGTGATCGCCTTTTTTAGCGCGGGAAGCACGTTGAGAGTGTCCGAGACGGAGATGAGCGTGCCGGGAGATGCAGAGCCGTACGCCACCCGTGCGGACAGCCTTTCAAGATCCCTGACATCCGCGAGCAGCTCTCCCACCGCGTCCCGCAACGCTCTGTCCGCCGCAAACACTTCCACGGCATTGAGGCGGGCGTTTATGGCTTTCTCGTCGCGGAGCGGTCTTTCCAGCCACGCGCGGAGTGTGCGCGCGCCCATCGCCGTATGAGTGCGGTCCAGCACTCCGATGAGCGAACCCGTCTTTTTGCCGTCGCGTGCGCGGGCGGTGAGTTCCAGATTGCGCCTCGTCGCCGCATCCAGCAACATGAAAGTGTTGTCGTGAAGATAGGTCACTCCCCTGAGCTGCGAGAGAGAGCGTTTCTGCGTCTGGGTGAGATATTCCAAAAGCCCGCCCGCTGCGGAGACCGCAAACTTCTTGTCCTCGCACTCGAATGCCGCAAGAGACGCCACGCCGAGCGCGGAAGTCAGCTTTTTCTCCGCGGTGCGGAAGTTGTATGCGAACTCGTGCCGACAGCGCGGACGCACGTCGGACGAAGAAAAATACGGCACATTGCGCCACGCGGACTCGAACTCCTCGTTGCACACGAATTCCGCGGGAGCGAGCGAGGACAGGATGTCCGAAAGGCGCGTAGCCCAATCCTCGCCATCATACTCGTAAAGCCCGAATTCCCCCGTGCTGATGTCCGTCCACGCCAGCCCGAACGCGTTGCCGGAGAGGCAGACGGACGCGAGATAATTGGTGGTCTTTTCGTCGAGGATCTCCTCCTCCATCACCGTACCCGGCGTGACCACCCTCACCACGTCGCGTTCCAGCATACCTTTTGAAGTGGCGGGATCGGTGAGCTGCTCGCATATCGCCACTCTGTAGCCCGCGTCTATGAGGCGGCGGATGTAGCTGTCCACGGCGTGATAAGGCACTCCGCACATGGGCGCGCGCCTGTCCTTCAAGCCGCAGTCCCTGCCCGTGAGGGTGAGATCGAGCACCCGCGACGCCGTCTCCGCGTCCTCGAAAAACATCTCGTAAAAGTCGCCCAGCCTGAAAAACAGCAGACAATCGTGATAGTTTGATTTTATCTCGAAATATCTCTGCATCATGGGCGAAAGTTTGCTCACGTCGATTTCCATCATTCCTCCACTGTGCCGAACAGGGACGCCGAACGCGCCTCCGTTATCCTGACGTTGACGAAACGTCCTATCATCTCCCTCTCTCCGGGGAAGGTTGCGAGCCTGCCGCTCTCCGTCCTGCCGCAGAGCATGCCGGGGTGCTTGGGAGAGACGTCCTCGGCAAGCACCTCATACACCCCGCCCACGTAATCCTCGGAAAGTTCCTTGGTTATGGAGTTCTGCAATTTTATGAGTTCTCCTATCCTCGCGCGCTTTTCGGCGTAAGGGAGCTGGGGCATCGCCGCCGCGGGAGTCCCCTTCCTCGGCGAATATATGAAGGTGAACGCATTTGAGAAACGCACTCTGCGCACGAGGTCGAGAGTGTCCTCAAAGTCCGCCTCCGTCTCCGTGGGGAAGCCCACCATGACATCCGTGGTGATGCCGATGTCGGGCATGGCGGCGCGCAGTTTTTCTATGAGAGAGAAATATCTGTCGCGGGTGTACCTGCGGTTCATGTCTTTGAGTACTTTGTCCGAACCCGACTGCACGGGCAGATGTATATTCTTGGCTATCCTGTCGCTCTCCGCCATCGCCGCGATCACGCCGTCCGTGAGGTCCTTGGGGTGCGAGGTCATGAACCTCACGCGGAATTTCCCCTCTATCCTGCCGATCTCCCTCAGCAGTTTCTCAAAGCTCTCCCCGCCCGCAAGGTCGTGTCCGTAGGAGTTGACGTTCTGTCCGAGCAGAGTTATCTCGCCGTAGCCCTCGTCCACCGCTCTTTTCACCTCGTCCAGCACCGCGGACGCGGGACGGGAAAGCTCCCGCCCCCTGACATAGGGGACGATGCAATAGGTGCAGAAATTGTTGCACCCGTAAATTATGTTCACCCATGCGTTGGGGAAACTCGTCCTTGCGACGGGAGCCGCCTCGTCGAGAGTGAGATAGTCCTCGGCAAACTCCGTCCTGAACGCGCGGTAACGCTTGTCCGAACGTTTCTTCACCGCGGCGCGGGAGGCGCGCACTTTCTCTATCTCCGAGGGAAGGTCGAAGATGTTGCGCGTGCCAAGCACTATATCCACGTAAGGATACCTCTCCTTCACCATCTCGGCGGTGCCGCTCTGCTGCGTCATACAGCCTACCACCGCGATGACGAGGTCGGGATTTTTCTTCTTCTCGGCTTTGACGACGCCGATGTTCCCGAGAGCGCGTCTTTCCGCATTGCCGCGTATGCAGCAGGTGTTGAACACGATGACGTCCGCGCTCTCTCCTTCCCCGCACGGCACTCCGCCCATACCTTCGAGCAGTCCCGCTATCTTCTCGGACTCGTGTACGTTCATCTGACAGCCGTATGTGACGATCTTATATCTCATTTCTTCCTTTCTTGCGGCTTTTTACATGCCGCCGCGCGCATATGTGTACGGGCGCGCGCTCTTTTCCCGATTTTACAATTATACATAAAAGCGGGCGAAAACACAATAATAAATCACGATGAAAGAGGGAAAGTCGCATTTTGCCGCAAACACATCTTCTCCGTCCGTGGGACGTGAGGGAAACAAGCGCGGGAGACGCAGAGGGAAAAGAGCCGCCTTAGCCGCGGGCATCGTCCTTGCCGTCCTCCTTCTCCTCGCGGGGGCTTTGCTTTTGGGAGGTTACGCGTGGTTCAGGGCGGAGACCGCGGATGTAAAGCTGGATCCCGCTCTCCTTCCCACCGCAAAGGCTGTCCCCGTCGTGCTGGATGCGCACGGCGAGCCTCTCCCGTATGCCGCGGACAACTATGTCAAGCCCGGCTCTCTCCCCCGACACGTCACCGACGCTTTCGTGGCGCAGGAGGACAGACGTTTTTACTCCCACAAAGGTTACGACCTAAGAGCGATGGCGAGAGCCGCCATCAGAAATATCAAGGCGGGACACACCGTAGAGGGGGCTTCGACCATCACGCAACAGCTTGTCAAAAACACACATCTCAGCGCGGAACGCACCCTTTCGCGCAAGATGAAGGAGATCGCGCTGGCAAGCAAGATAGAGGAAGCCTTCTCAAAGGAGGAGATCCTCTCCATGTACCTTTCCGTCATATATTTCGGTGCGGGGGCGTACGGCATCAACGAGGCGAGTGAGGTCTATTTCGGCTGCACGCCGGAGGAACTGACTTTGGCACAGGCGGCGACGCTTGCGGGACTTTTGAAAAACCCTTCCGCCTACTCCCCGAAGTCTCACCCCGACAAGGCTCTCGAACGCCGCGATCTCGTCCTCGATGTCATGTGCCGAGAGGGGTGCATAGACGAGACGGAACGCGACCGCGCCAAGGCGGAAGCACTCGTCCTCGCAAACCGCGGGCAAGAGGACGAGGAGTGGCGATACTACGTCTCGGCGGCGGTGAAAGAGGCTTGCGGACTTTTGGGGATCACGGAATATGAGCTGGCAAACTCCGGCGTGACCATACTCACCGCATACGACGCGGACGCGCAGCGCGCTCTCCTTTCGGCGGCTAAGAACGCCGCCAATTTCTCGGACGGAGAGGTGGAGAACGAAGCCGTCATTGCGGACAATGCCACGGGAGAGATCGTCGCCGTCTACTCCTCCACGGGTTACGAAGTGAAAAGACAGGCGGGATCGGTGATGAAACCTCTTGCCGTCTACGCTCCCGCACTGGATGCGGGCGTCATCACTCTCGCCACGCCTTTAAAGGACGAGAGAACGGACTTCGGCGGGTGGTCGCCCGAAAACTTCGGCGGGAAATACTACGGGGACGTCCTGCCGCGCGAGGCGATGGAACGCTCTCTCAACACCGTCGCGGTAAAAGTGCTCTCCTATCTCGGTGCGGAGCGCGGGGCGGCAAGCTGCGCCGCTCTCGGTCTGCCCGTCACGGAACGGGATGCGCATCTCACACTCGCCCTCGGGGCAACGGAAAAGGGGGTGGGATCGATCGCCATTGCGGGAGCGTACTCCGCGCTGGCAAGAGAGGGAAACTTCGTACGTCCGCACTTGGTCCGCGCGGTGGTGAAGGACGGAAGAAAAGTGGCGGTGGGCGGGAGCGCGTGCGTGGCGGTCTTTTCCCCGGATACCGCCGCACTCGTCACGGACTGCCTTGCGGACACGGCGAGGGAAGGCACGGCAAAAGCCCTCTCCTCACTCCCCTTCGATGTGGCGGCTAAGACGGGAACGGTGCAGAAGGACGCATCTTTCAACACGGACGCGTGGTGCGTGAGCTACACCTCGGCGCACACTCTCGCGGTATGGCACGGCGGAGAGAAGATGACGGAACTCGGCGGCGGACATCCCGCACGCCACTCCTCCAACATCTGGAAAAAGCTGTACTCCGAAGAGACTCCAGCGCCCTTCTCCCTCCCCCGCACCGTGGTAAAGGAGCGCGTGGACGTCTACTCCACCTTCAAGGGCGGAAGAGCCGTGCTCGCACTCCCGAACACCCCGAACGAGTACGTGTGCGAGGAGCTTTTCTCCCGCGTCTTTCTCCCCTCCTCGGAAGGCTCGCGTTTCCTCTCCGCATCCCCCGCACTTAACGTCTCGGCGGCGGGGAACGGCGCGGAGATCTCCTTCACGGCGGAAACGCCTTTTATCTACGCACTGTATTGTACGGACGCTCTCGGCAAAAGACTAGTGGCGAGACTTGACGGCGGGACGGGCGCGCTGCTGCCGCTTGCGGACGGTCCGCGCGCGGGTGCGTCCGCCGCGGTCATAGGGGAAGTCTCCCTCAAAAAGTGCGAAAAGAAAGACGAGTACACGCGCTACCCCTCCTTCGGCATCGTCATATCCCACTTCCCCATCTCCTTCGGCGGCAAAGTGACTTACACTCTGGAAACGGTGATAAAGGAAAGCGGCGTGAGCATAGGCAGCGAAGAAAAGGCGTGCTTCCCTTCGTCATATCTGCCCTCCGCCCTCAAAGCGCGATGATATAACGCTTGCAATGGGAAAACGACCGCTTTAAGCGGTCGTTTTGTCGATGTGGGGTATAAAAAGCGGACTAAAAGCGATTTGTCCTGCTTTTCGCGTCAGCACTCCTCCACAGCGGCGAGTGCCTGCTCCACGAGCGCGTCAACGTCGAGTGCCGCTTCCGCCTTTCTCACCGCGGCAAGCGAGGGATGTATGACGGGCGACTTGGGCAAAAACACCGTGCAGCAGTCTTCATATGGCTGTATGGACGTCTCGAAAGTGCCGATCTTTTTCGCCACGGCGACGATCTCGTCCTTGTCCATGCCGATGAGGGGACGAAATATGGGAAGTGTGGCGGTATCCCCCGTGCAGGTCATGCTCTCCACCGTCTGGGAGGCGACCTGCCCCAGGCTCTCTCCCGTGATCACCGCTCCGCACTCGCATCTGTCTGCGAGACGGCAGGCTATGCGCATCATGAAACGGCGCATTATCGTGATCATGAAATTTGCGGGGCAATGCTTGTGTATGGCAAGCTGGATGTCCGTAAAAGGCACCACAAAGAGCTTTATCCTGCCCGTGTGGGCGGAGACTATGTTCCTCAGTTCCACCACCTTTTCCCTGGCTTTTTCGGAAGTGTAAGGCGGGGACGCGAAGTGTACGGCAAAGATCTTCATGCCGCGTTTCGCCATCATATAAGCCGCGACGGGAGAGTCGATGCCGCCCGAAAGCATGAGCATCCCGCGTCCGGAACACCCCACGGGCAGCCCGCCCGCACCGGGAAGCACGTCCGTATAGACGAGAGCGCAGCCGTTCTCGCGGATGTCCACTTTGAAGTCGCAGTCATACTCCGTGAGATCCACCCTGAATCTGCCCGTCGCAAGCACAGTGCCTCCGAGGGCTGCGGCGATCTCGGCAGAAGTCATGGGGATGCGCTTGTCCGCACGTTTCACCGTGACGCGGAAAGGGATCTTGCCCTCCGCACCCTCCGCAGCGGCGGCGGCAGCCTTAGCGAGCGAAGCGCGTATCTCCGGGAAATCCTCCTCCGCACGCACCGCCACCTTGTCCGCGACGGAAAGGGAGTGTATGCCGAACACCCTTTGCAGACGGGTGAGGATCTCGGTGCAGTCCTCCTCCGCGAAATCCTCCACAAAATATCTCCCCTGCGACCTTTCAAAGCGGTGTTCCACCCCCGAAAGCGCGCCTTTGATGTTGCGCACGAGCATGGACTCGAAATAATCGCGGTTTTTCCCTTTCAGGAACAGTTCGCCGAATCTTATCACTATAACTCTCTGCATTTTCTTCTCCGTTTTTCCTCTTAGTGACCGAGACGACATGCGTCGCCGATTCGATGTCGATGCACGCACACACTCTTTGCCAATTTAGCCGCGCGAGGATCCGCCTTATGTCGTGCGACACGCTCCGAAATGCTGTGGCAGACGTCCGAACGGCATCTCGTCTGCGTACGCTTGCTTTCGGGGATCATTGCGGACATCACTTGCGGGCGTATTCTCTCAGTTTTTCCGTTTCTTCCTTCACGGCGGCGACCACGACGGGCACTTCGGCAAGCTCGTTGAACTCCGAGACGCTGAACCTCACTATGCCGTCACGGTGCGCCTCGTCAAGTCCCAAAAGGGACTTGAACCTGCTCTCGCGGTGGGAGGAACACGCCGATCCCACCCCCACCATGATGCCGCGCGCATCGAGGGCGTGCAACAGCACTTCTCCGCGCACTCCGCCGAAAGCCACGGTGAGGATGTGCGGGGCGGAACTTTCGGGACGGGTGATGAACACCACGTCCACGCCGCTCTCCGCAAGTCCCCTGCGCAAGTATTCTAAATAAGTGCGTTTTTTAGAAGAGTTTTCCTTCAAGTTCTTCACCGCCCTCTCGGCGGCTGCGGCAAACGCTTCGATGGCGGGACCGTTCTCCGTGCCCGACCTGAACCCCTTTTCCTGCCCTCCGCCGTAGACGAAGGGACGGACGGGCGCGCCCTTTGCCACATACAGCGCGCCTATGCCCTTGGGACCGTGGATCTTGTGGGAGGACAACGTGTAAAGTTGTACTCCGAGGTCTCTCACATCCACCGCTATCTTGCCGAACGCCTGCACTCCGTCGCTGTGGAACACCGCCTTTGGAGCGCGCTTTTTGGTCATTGCTACAAGCTTTTTGATGTCGTTCACCGCGCCCGTCTCGTTGCTGACGTGCATCACGGAGACCAAAGAGACTTCGGGAGTGAGCAGTTCCGCAAATTTTTCCTCGTCTATGCCGCCGTCCGGCTTTATGGGGGCGAACACCACGTCAAAGCCCTGTTCTTTGAGCATTTTGGCGGGGTTTATCACGGCGTCGTGCTCCCCCTCTCCCACGATCACCCTGCTTCCCCTGCCCTTGCGGGTGCAAAAGAGCGCGGTGTTGTCAGCTTCCGTGCCGCCGGAGAGGAAGTATATCTCCCCGCCTCCCGCCCGCAGTGCGGAAGAGAGTGCGTCGCGTGCCTCTTTCACGCGCTTGCTCTCCTCGGATGCCTCGCGGTACAATGCGGAAGCGTTGAACCACCTTTCGCGGTTCGCCTCGTCAAGGACGCGGAGGGACTCCTCGCACATCCTCGTGGTAGCTGCGTTGTCAAGATATATCATTTTTTCTCCGCAGAGTCCTTTTTGTCTTTTTTCAGTTTTTCGGAAAGCAGTGTGGTGAGATAGACGTCGGGAGAAAAGAGCAACCTGTACTCTCTCTCATCCACCATGAAAGTCAATGCTTTGACCTCATCGGAGTTCACGTTCGTCGCGGCGATGAGATCGCCCTGCATCACCATGTCGTAAAACCCCGTGAACGAAGTCACGTCGCCGAGCGCAATCTCCAGCATCCTTCTTCCCCGTCCGAGCAGATTGGTGCGGGAGACGATGAGTTTGCTGCCCGTGAAGGCGTATTCGAACTCTCTGGGCGAGGAGTAGAACCTCTGCGTCAGCCAGATCCCGAAACCTAAGGTCGCCCCTACTCCGAAGAACATCCAATAGGTGACGACGACTGCAACGGGGATCAGCCCCAGCCCCATGAGCTGGAACACAATGCCGAGGATCTGATCGCGCCTTGCGCCCTTTATAAGCTCGACTTCCGCCTTTTGCACATATCTTTCCGTCATTTCACTTTATAATAGTCCCCCGCCTTCACCTTGACGGCGATCTTGCCGAACTGCACTTCCGCCTCGCCGCGAGCATTCATCTTTTTCAGCCTGCCGCGCTTTGAGAGCGAACGCACCCACACATCGTCTCCGACGCGCAAGGGAGAAGGATCGGGAACATCCTCCACCACGCTCTCGGTGTCGTACTTTGCGGAGATGTTCTCCAGCTTGCGTTTGAGCGCGCGCGCCTCGAACACGTCGCGGTCCTCCACCGACTCCTTGTTGAGCAGCTCTTTCAGCTTGTCTATGATCTCATCCGCCTCTTCGACGGAATCCTCTATGAGCTTCTTGGTCTCGCGGCGGATGCTCTCGTCCAGCTTTTCCCTCTTTTCCGCTATGACGCGTTTCTCCTGCTCCGCCTCTCTCAGCGCGCTCGCCGCTCTCTCGCGGTCCAGTGACGCATCCGAGACCAGCTGTTCGGCACGTCTCCTCGTCTGTTCGGCAGCCGAAAGCACACTGTCGAACTGCCTCTTTTCGGCGGATATGCGCCCTCTCGCTCTTTCCACTATCTCGCGGTCAAGACCGAGCGTGGATGCGATGTCCAGCGCGTTGGACGTTCCGATGGCACCCATCACCAGCTTGAAGGTGGGACGGAAGGTCGCGGTGTCGAATTCCATGGAAGCAGCCACCACTCCGGGGGTGGTCAGGGCGTACTCTTTCAGATCGTTGAAATGCGATGTCACCAGGAACTTCGCGCCCGTGGACATGACGTGGTCGGAGATGCTGACGGCAAGAGCCGCCCCTTCGCCGGGATCCGTCCCCGCGCCCAACTCATCGAAAAGGACGAGGGAATGCGAGGTGATCCTGCCGAGTATGCCGATGATGTTCTTGATGTGTGCGGAGAAGGTGGAGAGGCTCTGCTCTATGCTCTGCTCGTCGCCGATGTCACTGTAAACGCCGTCCACCATTGGCATCTTCGCGCTCTTTGCGGGGATGTACAGCCCGGAGAGAGCCATACACACGAAAAGCCCCGTCATTTTTAGGGTGACCGTCTTGCCGCCCGTGTTCGGCCCCGTGATGAGGAGCATCCTCTCGTCGGGACGCAGCGCGAGGGTGAGCGGGACCACCTTTTTAGCGTCTATGAGCGGGTGACGCCCTTCTTTGACGGAAAGTTCGCCCTCGGTGTTGAGTTCCGGACGCACCGCCTTCATCGCGTGCGCGAGCTGAGCGCGCGCGAAGATCGCATCCATTTCGACGATGGTGGCGTAGCTGGCTTTCAGCCTGTCCGAATGCGCGCTGACAGCGGTGGAGAAATTGCGCAATATCCGTTCTATCTCCGCCTGTTCGTTGAGTTTCTCCGTTTTCAGCTCGTTGTTGAGTTCGACTATCTGCATAGGCTCGATGTAGAGCGTCGCGCCCGATGCGGACTGATCGTGGACAAGCCCGCTTATCGCGCCTTTGAACTCGCTCTTTACGGGGATGACATATCTGTCCCCGCGCACCGTGACTATGCTGTCCTGCAAATACTTGTGATAGGTGGGAGAGGTGACGAAAAGCTGGAGCTTGGTCTTTACGTTGTCGCCGAGTTTCCTTATGCGCAGTCTTATCGCCCTGAGTTCGGGAGTGGCGTTGTCCGCCACCTCTGTGTCCGAAATGAAGGAGTCGAAGATGTCCTTCTCCAGCTTGTCATCCGAGTAAAGCGTGCCGAGCATGGCTTTAAGCCCCGGCACACCGAGGACGGGAGTGACCGATCTCACCACCCGTCTCGCCGCGCGCAGAGCGCGTCCGACGCGCAAGATCTCCGGTATGGAAAGCACCGCGCCCTTCTCCGCCTTGACAACGGTCTCCTCGATGTCGTCCACCGCAAACGAGGGAGACACCGAAAATTCAAACAGAGTCCTGTCCGCCTCCGCCGTCATATCCAGAGAAAGCGTCGCCTCCTCGACGGTGTTTGCGGGACGCAGCGCACGGGAAAGGGCTTTGCCGCCCTCGGACTGTGCGTGGGCGGCAAGCATTTCGAGTATCTTCCCGTATTCGAGCGTATTCAGGCTCTTGTCGTCAAACATATCGTCTACCTTTACCGCGCAAATTTAGGCGCGGATCTTTGCTCCGAACGCCGTCTCCAAGGCGGCGAGTATGAGTGCCATTTCCGCCGCGATCTCGTCGTCGGTCAGAGTGCGCTCCACAGACGCGAAGGCAAAATTCATCGCCACGCTCTTCATACCCTCGCCCACCTGCGCGCCGCGGTAGACGTCGAACACTTCCGCACAGCTGAGATGCGCCGCACCCGCGCTTTCCACGGCTTTCACCAGCTCGCCGGCGGGGATATCCTCCGCCACTACGACGGCAAGGTCGCGCTCTACGGGCGGATATTTGGAGAATTCCGCAAACTGCACCGTCCCGCCGCATTCGGGAGCGAGAGCGTCAAGGTCGAGTTCCGCCGCATAAAGTCTCACATCCGCGCCATACTCTTCCGCAACATCCGGATGGATCTCGCCGAGACAGCCGATCATTTTGCCGTTCACGGTGATGTCCGCGCCTCTGCCCGGATGCAGGAACGGGAGAGCCGAACGGCTGTATCCCGCCTTGACATGCAGGGCTGCGAACAGACCTTCCAGGACGCCTTTCAATGCGAAATAGTCCGCGTCCGCACCGTACATACCGATGACTAACTTTTCCCTCTCTTCGGGAAGTTCGGTGAGAGGCAGAGACTTGGGGTGATAGGTCTTTGCGATCTCGAACAGAGCCGCGCTCCTGTTGAAGTGTGCCGCATTGTAGGCAAGCACTTCCAGCATGCTGTGCGTGAGCACCGTGCGCATGACGCTGAGGGCTTCGCCCAGAGGATTGACCAGCTCCACCCAATTTCTCAGCGGGCTGTCTGCGGGGATGCGCAGTTTCTCGGCAAAGGTGGGAGAGGTGAAGGAGTAGGTGATGCACTCGTTGAGACCGAGGGCTGCAAGCTCCTCTTTCACTCTGTTGCGGAAGGCGATATCCTCCGGCACTCCCCCTCTGGTCAGCCCGGAATGCGCAAACAGCGTGGGTTTGACGTGGGAGTAGCCGTACACGCGGATGAATTCCTCCGCGATGTCGTTCACGCCCTCGATGTCCGAGCGCGCGTCGGGGACGTGCGCCACCAGCTTCCCGCCCTTTTCCTCGACGGGGATGCCGAGCTTGAAGAGGATGTCGATGAGCTTTTTCTTGGGCACGGTGCAGCCGAGGATGCGTCCTATCTTCGCGGTGGTGAACTCGATGTCGCGCACCTTGGCTTGTGCCGCGCTGACGTCGATGACACCCTCTCCGATGACGCCGCTGCCCGTCTCGTAGACGAGGGTGAGCGCGCGGCGAAGCCCGTACTCCTGAGAGGCGAGATCTATGCCCTTTTCAAAGCGGGCGGAGCTGTCCGAGCGCAGGTTGAGTGCGCGGGAAGTGCGCCTCACGCTGTCGCGCGCGAACTTTGCGGACTCAAAGATGATGGTGGAAGTGTCGGGCTGTATGCCGCTGAACTCCCCGCCCATTATGCCTGCGACGGCAACGGGCTTTTCCGCATCGCATATGGCGAGCATGGAGGAGTTCATCGTGTTGTCCTTGCCGTCCAGAGTGACGATGTGTTCGCCTTCCTCGGCGTTGCGCACGACTATCTTCCCGCCCGAAAGATACCTCAGATCGAAGGCGTGCATGGGCTGCCCTATCTCGATGAGGACGTAGTTGGTGATGTCCACTATGTTGTTGATGGGACGTATGCCCACCGCCCTCAGACGCCTGCGCATCCTGACGGGAGAGGGAAAGATCTTCACATCCCGCACGCAAGCCGCCATATAACGGGGGCAAAGCGCGGGGTTCTTCACCTCCACACTCACCGCCTCGCGCACATCCGCGCCCGCGGTCTCGTAGCCGATCTCAGGCTCGCGGCACTCCGTGCCGAGGGCGACGGCTATCTCCTTTGCCAGCTTGTATATGCTGTTGCAGTCCGGGCGGTTGGCTGTGACGGAGACGTCCAACACCACATCGTCGAGACCGAGCGCGACTGCGGCATCAATGCCGAGAGGCGTGCCTTCCGGAAAACGCAGGATGTCGCCCTCCGTCTGCCCTTCGATGTCGGCGGCGGAAAAACCTATTTCCTCCGCACCGCAGAGCATCCCTTCCGAGGTCACGCCGCGGAGCGCGCCCTTTTTTATCACCGTTCCGTCCGCGAGTTTCGCGCCGTCAAGCGCGACTGCGGTGAGTTCGCCGCCCTCGACGGGGACATTGGTGACCACCTGTATGGTGCTGCCGCCGATGTCGACCTGAGCCACGCGCAGTCTGTCCGCCGCGGGATGTTTCTCCACGGAAACTATCCTGCAAGTCTTGACTAAACTTGCCTTCTTCGCCTGATATTCTATGCCCTCCACTTCAAAGCCTATCGCCACGAGACGGGCGGCAAGCTCCTCTGGAGTGACGTTGATGTCCACATAATCTTTGAGCCATGATACGGGTGCAAGCATTATCTTTCCACCTCCCCGTTGAATTGTCTTAAGAAACGCACGTCGTTCTCGTAAAAGAGCTTGATGTTGGGGATGCCGTACTTGATCATCGCAATGCGTTCAAGTCCGAGACCGAAGGCGAACCCGCTGTACTCTTTGCTGTCGATGCCGCACATATCCAGCACCGCAGGATTCACTATGCCCGCGCCGAGGATCTCCACCCAGCCCGTGCCTTTGCACACTCTGCAGCCCTTTCCTCCGCATATCGCGCAGGTGACGTCCACTTCGACGGAAGGCTCCGTGAAAGGGAAATAGGAGGGGCGCAGGCGTATCTCGGTGTCCTTGGAGAACATCTGTTGCGCAAACGCCGTGAGGCAGCCTTCGAGGTCTCCCATGGTGATGTATTTGTCCACCGCAAGCCCTTCTATCTGGTGGAAGATGGGGCTGTGGGACGCATCGTCGTCCGAGCGGTACACCCTGCCCGGAATGACGACACGGATGGGAGGTTTCCTCGTGGTCATCATGCGCGCCTGCATGGGAGAGGTGTGCGTGCGAAGTACATAGGAATCATTGACGTAAAAGGTGTCCTGCATATCCCTCGCGGGGTGATCCTTGGGGACGTTGAGGAGCTGGAAATTGTAAAGGTCGCTCTCGATCTCCGGACCTTCCGCCACCTCGAACCCCATGCCGAGAAAGACGCGTACGATGTCCTCTCTCACCTGCGTGATGGGATGCAGAGTGCCGCGTGCGGGACGCTTGCCGGGGAGAGTCACGTCCACCGCTTCGGCGGCGAGACGGGCTTGTTTCTCCCTCTCTTCCGCCTGCGCGAATTTGCTCTCCAACGCGGACTCTATCTCGGTGCGCGCGATGTTGAGGATCTTGCCCGCCTCGGGACGCTCCTCTTTGGAGAGCGCGCCCAATCCCTTCATGAGAGAGGTCATTTCCCCACTCTTGCCGAGATAGCGCACTCTGACCTCGCTCAATTCCTGCGTGGATGACGCCGCTTCTATGGCAGCGAGCGCAGCTTGTTTGATGCTGTCGATCTGTGCTTTCATTTAGACTCCCGTCGGGACGTGCGCGAAGCCGTCCCTGTTTAGTATGCGTGCGCGGGATGCGCGCACAAAAATTTAACTTGATTATCATATCAATTTTCCGCGCGCTAGTCAACAGATTTTCCGTGCGGTCGCCGCCGAAGTGAGGCATATGTCGCAAATTCCCCCTCCCTTTCGCCGCCTCTGCCCGCGGTGTGTTGCGGCGGGAGCGTTTTTCATATAATGTACGGCTATGAGCATGGGGGAAAGGAGACCGAGAAAGCGGATATTCCGCATCGCCGTCGCATTGACGCTGTTTGTGGCGGCGTTCATCTTCTGCACCGTCTATTTCCGCAGCAACATCGTCCCCACCGTCATGGGCAGCGCGGTGGCGGAAGTGCGCGCCATGTGTACGGAAAGCATAAATCTTGCCGTCACCGCCGTAGTGGGCGGAGGTCTGGAATACGACGACCTGTTCGGCGTGGTGAAAGACGACGCCGGCAACATCGAAATGGTGCAGGCAAATTCCCCGGAGATCAATATGATGGCGCGGGAGATAGCCAATCTCGCCCAAGCCAACCTCGACGCGCTGGGACTAAAAGAGATCTCCATCCCGATAGGCACGTTCACGGGGCTTGCCCTGCTCATGGGGCTGGGACCGGAAGTGACGATAAGCGTGATGCCCATAGGCTCCGCGCTCTGCGATTTCGTGAGCTTTTTCACCTCTGCGGGGATAAATCAGACCTTGCACAAGATCTACATCGACGTGGAAGCGGTCATCAACATCATCACACCCTTAGACGAGCCGACCATCACCGTGAAAGCGGAAGTGCTTGTCGCGGAAAATCTTATCGTCGGAGAAGTGCCGGAATTCTACTTCGGAGGTTCGATGCAGAACGGAGGGCTTTTGGATCTCACTCCCTGACCGAACCGGACGGGGAAGAGATCACACATCCCGCGAGACGACGACCGAGCGGCCTCCTTCCCTAAAGCGACCGAGATCACCGAGTTGAGCGCGAAAAAACCGCAAAACCGCGGCGATACGGCGTTTTACATTGAAAAATGCGAAGAAGAGGGGGAAAAACCGTAAAACCGCTCTTTCAATGCCGCTCGAAAAATTAGCGAAAATTTAAAGCAATTATGGAACGTGAAACCGATGCCGACGATATACCGCGCAAGCAATTCAGGGCGACCGAACACCCCATTTCCCGCGCACCTCACGTTTTTTTGCTGTGGGAGCGGAACACCAAGGCGAAAAGGAAACCGAAAAGCACCGCCGCGGTCACTCCGGGGGCGGCGGCTTTCAGTCCTCCCGCCATTGCACCAAGCACACCTCCCTCCTTCGCACCCTGCATCGCGCCCTTGGCGAGGGTGCTGCCGAACCCCGTGATGGGGACGGTGACGCCCGCAGAGGCAAATTCCTTCATATACCCGAACGCGCCCGCAAGCTCCAGCACAAGACCGAGCAGCATGAACAGCACCAAAATGCGCGCGGAGGACATCTTAGTCTTGTTGATGAGCACCTGACCTAGCGCGCACAGCGCGCCGCCCACCGCAAACACTTTAAGATAGTCAAGAAAAGTCTCCATTCGTCCTCTCCGATGCGGGTTTTGCCGCCTTTTTTACACTCAAACGCCCCGCAATGCTCTCCGAAGTATTCTAATATTTGCGGAAAAGTATAATACTTTTCGGCATTTTTGAGAACACTGCCCTCACCTTTTTTCACTCTCCGCGACAAAGGCGTGGCTCACCGCAGGGATATTCTCCTTTTGCAGCGGGGTGTCCTTGTTGAGCAACGCACCCGTCGCCAGCACCAGCACCTTCTTCCACTCCCCGCGCTCCAACCCCTTGACGATGTAGGAGTTGAACACCGTGCCGACACACCCCGCGCCCGAACCGCCCTGAAAGGTCTTTTGGTGGGGAAAATAGAATTCCGCACCGCAATCCGCATAACAGTCACCGAGTTCTATCCCTTCGTTTTTGAGTATGAACCGGAAAGCCTCGCTCCCGAATCTCCCCAGGTCTCCCGTGAAGATCATGTCGTAATCGGACGGCGATGTGTGCGTGTCCGCAAAGTGCGCAAGCAGCGTGTCCGCGGCCGCGGGTGCCATCGCCGCGCCCATATTGCTCTCGTCGTCTATCCCGAAATCCACCACTTTGCCGAATGTCCCGCCCGTTATCTTCGCTATATGCGTCCTGCGGTATGCGGTGTCGCACACGGGTTCGCTCACCGACGAGGGGCGGCAGATGCCCGCGAGCCTGCGGCGCAGCCTTCCCAACACACCTTCCTCCGAGAAAGGCGCGTTTTCAGCTCGTCTTTTGCACTCTCTGTCCTCTTCGCGCGCACTGTTCAGGCAATTTTCCCGCATTTCACGCATGCTTTGAGCAAAGTTCTCACGCGCACGCACATCCTCTTCCGGAGTGGGCATCTCGGAGCTTAACACCGTACACCCCGCCCCCGTAACGGTCCATTGCGAAGTGGGCGTACGCTGGTTGCCGAGTTCCAAAGGATAGCGGTACTGCCTCTCCGCCGACGCGAAATGGCTGGACGTCGAACAAGTCACCGCATCCGCCGCTCCGCCGTCTATGAGCGCGGTGCCCAGCAATATCCCTTCCGTGAACGTCGAACACGCGTTGTAAAGCCCCACAAAAGGCACTTTGAAGTAGCGCATCGCAAGGCTGGACGCGCTGAGTTCGTTGAGCAGATCCCCCGCGAGCATGAGGTCTATGCCGTCAAGATCCGTCCCCGCAAGCCCCACCGCGCCTCTTATGGTCTCCCTGTGCATCTTGCTTTCCGCCTTTTCGTACGACCTTTCTCCCCAGAGGTCGTCTTTCAGCACGGTGTCGAACAGCGCGCCGAACCTGCCGTCCCCCTCCTTCGGTCCTACGATGGAATAGGAGGATCGCACATACACGGGTTTTTCCGCTTTGAAACTCTGTCTGCCCGCTCTCATTTTCACCCCGCAAACAGTCCGATCACTCCGGCGACGACTCCCGCCACCACTCCGAACACGATGATCGGTCCCGCGATCACGAACATTTTTGCGCACACGCCGAAGAAAACTCCTTCGCGGTTGTATTCCAACGCGGGCGACACCACGGAATTGGCAAACCCCGTGATGGGGATCATGGATCCTCCTCCCGCGAACCGCCCCAGGCGGTCGTACAAGCCCACCGCGGTGAGCAGCGAGCCGAGAAAGATCATGACCACGGTGGTCCAGCTGCCGATGTCCGTCTCGCCCATATCGGGAAAGATCGCCTTTATCGCGTCGCTCACGCCTTCTCCGATGCAGCAGATGATCCCGCCCACCAAAAACGCCGCGAACACCGAGCGGAACATGGGCGAACCGGGTGCGTTCTTCTTCACATACTCGCGGTATTCCGCCTTATCCGTCATTGCTCGCCCTCCTTTTCGGGACGCGAGAGTTCATCGGGCGCGGCGCACTCGAAATAGATCTCATCCGTCTCGGGATTATCCGTAAAAAAAACGTCCACACGCTAAGTGTGGACAAATGCGCGGGTTATATTCTCACTCCCGCATATTCTCCCTCATTTTGGAGAGGATCTTGTTTTCCAGCCTGCTCACCTGCACCTGCGATACGCCGAGTTCGGCGGCGACTTCGCTCTGCGTTTTGTCCCTGAAATAGCGCAAAATGATTAGTTTCCGCTCTCTGTCGGGAAGGTTTTTGATGTTGTCGCGCAGCATCAGACCGTCGATGTCCTCCTCCGGAGCTTCCGCGCCGACCAACCTGTCGCCGAGGGGTGTGCCGTCCTCCTCGCCCGCCTCGTTGAGCGACACGACGAAACGTCCCGTATCCAGCGCGAACACCACGTCTCCCGCCTCGCAGCCGAACTTTTCGGCAAGCTCCTCCACGGTGGGTTCAGGCAGATTGTTTTTCAGCCTTTCGTCCGTGTATGCTGCGATGCGCCCCGCGAGCGTTTTTGCCCATCTGGACACCTTCACCGCGCCGTCATCGCGCAAAAACCGCTTGATCTCTCCCATGATCATGGGGACTGCATAGGTGGAAAACCGCACTCCGAACCCTTCGTCAAAGCCCGCCACCGCTTTCAGGAAGCCCATTGCGCCCAGCTGCATCAGGTCGTCATATTCCAGCCTGCCTTTAAAGCGTTTCACGACGGATCGGACGAGGGGCAGATTCTCCTCCACCAGCCGCTCTTTCGCGCTCTCTTCGCCCGCCTGCGCGCGCTTTATCAGTGCCAGCGTCTCTTCATGACCGAGCATTGCCGCCTATCCTCTTGCGCATCACGACGGTCGTCCCTTTGCCGGGCGCGGAATCCACCTTCATCTCGTCCATAAAGGTCTCAATGACGGTAAAGCCCATCCCGCTGCGCTCCTCGTCGGGCTTGGTGGTAAAGAAAGGTTCGAGAGCGGCGGCGACATCCGCGATCCCCCGCCCGAAATCCCTGACGCTCACGGTCAGAGTGTTGTCGGAGTCGATGTCGGCGGCGATCTCGATGAGATTTTCCGCCCTCTCCTCGTCGTATGCGTGGACGACCGCATTGGTCACCGCCTCGCTCACCGCCGTCCTGATGTCGCTGAGTTCGCTCACGGTCGGACCGCACTCCACGGCGAACCCCGCCACCGCATTGCGCGCAAAACTTTCATTTTTCCCGTATGCAGGGATCTGCATTTTCATATGGTTTTCCGTCATCATTTCACCTTCTCCACAACGGTATAGACGCCTGCCGCACGCAGCACTCTGTCTACGGCGGGCGGGACGTCTTTCAGGCGCAGCACACCGCCCGTCCTGCTCAGTTTTTTGTATCTGCCGAGGATAAGCCCCAGCCCCGTGCTGTCCACAAAAGAGACCTTTTTCAGGTCAAAGATCACTTCCGAGGGCGCGGACGCGTCGATGCTCCCGTCGATCTCCCCGCGCAAAGTACGGCAGGCATACTCGTCGATGTCGCCGCTGAAAAGGACGGTCAGCCGACCTCCGTCTTTGATGCATTCGATACTCATACCGCCTCCTCGCACCATGCTACATCCTGCCGGGATGCGGATTTTGGGAAGTTTCGGCACAGGCTTTCCGAGGAGCGCGCATTTTGTCAATAAATTCTCGCAAAATCCACCGCAAAAAAGTTGACATTCTTCCGCCCGTATTGTATATTGTCATAGTCACGAATGATTCCGACTCACGGGGTGTGGCGCAGCTTGGTAGCGCACATGGTTTGGGACCATGGGGTCGGAAGTTCGAATCTTCTCACCCCGACCACTCTCGTGACAATGGGATATCCCCGGATGAGGGCCTTTAGCTCAGTTGGTTAGAGCGGTCGGCTCATAACCGATTGGTCCGCGGTTCGAGTCCGTGAAGGCCCACCAAAATACGGTCCGGTAGTACAGTTGGTTAGTACGCCAGCCTGTCACGCTGGAGGTCGAGGGTTCGAGTCCCTTCCGGATCGCCAAAAAAGGTCGAGTGGCAGTGACACCGTCACTGCCACTTCCCTAGACCGTATGCCTCGGTAGCTCAGTTGGTAGAGCAAGGGACTGAAAATCCCTGTGTCGGTGGTTCAAGTCCGCCCCGAGGCACCACAAAACGCCGGTGCCCGCAACCGCGCCCCACCCGCTCATGCCGGAGCACCCGATATGCTGGTGTAGCTCAATAGGCAGAGCAGCTGATTTGTAATCAGCAGGTTGATGGTTCGATTCCGTTCACCAGCTCCACGGGGGAGGATTCCCGAGTGGCCAAAGGGAGCAGACTGTAAATCTGTTGTCGACGACTTCGGTGGTTCGAATCCACCTCCTCCCACCAACAAAAACCTCAATCGAACAATTCGGTTGAGGTTTTTGTTTGTGGAAGGGACGGTGGACGAACCATGCGCGCAAAAGTATGCTAATTTGCATGATGCCATAGTTTGTCACCTTGCTTAACTTTTGCAGGAATTTCCTCAATGCGCGCAGGTTCGGCGGCTTGCACCGCAAGACGCCTTCGCCCTTTCCTGCCGCCTGCAATGAGACGCAACGCCCGCCAAAACGCTCCCCTTTACAATGCCCTGCACTTATGGCGAACATCCACCTCCTCCAGCCAAGAAGAACCTAATACGACCGAAGTGATTCGTTTTAGGTTCTTCTTTTTACTGCCCTATTCAGGCACTCCCGACTACGGGATCATCTCACACACATTTCAACAGTGATCGCTAATCTCCGCAATCCCCTTCCTTGTGGGACTTTGAATGCAAAATGCAGTACGTTACTGTAAAACGAAAAGCCATTAAATCCTATCCCCATATTGGAGTGATTTAATATAGTTTTCCATAAAATTGAAGTCAGGTTTCCCTTGATATGCCGGCAATTTTATAACAGTTGCACGCATATTCTCAAGCACCCATTTCCGTCCATATGAATAGCGATATTTTTCTTGTCTCAACACAGGGGCACAAGGCGCGACGAGGCTCATCCCGGTATAAGCCGCGTGGCACTTTGGGCTTCGGTGCCGCCCTCGAAGACTTTGACCGTGATGGTGGAGGGCGAGTTTGCGTTGGTGCCCGTGACTGCGATGGCGATGTAGTCGGAAGGCGTCGCGCCCTCACCTGCGCTCGGGAATATGATGAAGCTTTGGTCGGGTTTGCCGTTCATACTCGCGTAGTAGGCGAAAGGATAAGGCATATCGTCGCCGTAGAGGCGGATGAGCTCGTTGCAGACCGTTTCGGCTGTGGGGGTGACGATCTGGATGTTGCCGTCCGTCGGGCCGGTGGTGGAACCGTCGGGGTTTATGTCTATCTCGTGCCCGCCGGAGCGGATGTCCAGGACGATGGAGACCGCCCATGAGGCGACGTCCTCGGCGTAGACGGTGTTGGCGGCTTGCTGCGCATCGTCGATGAAGTGGATGGTGGTGGGGACGACGATGCCGGCGAGGATCGCCATTATTGCAATGACGACGAGGAGCTCCACGAGGGTGAAGCCCTTTTTTCCGTGATGGGATGTCGTCTTGCGGATGGTCATGGCGCTCCTTTGAGGTCAGTCACCTCCGAGTGGTGTTGCTCCGAAACAAATGGGGACGGGGTGAAAAGCCGTCCGTCGTGTTCGGGCACGCTCTATCAAGCTGTTCGTCCGAGGGTTATCTTGATTTCCCCCTCCAACCCGGGGACCCCGGGGCGGAGGAATGACGCGATTGACACTTCGTGTAACAATCGCTATACCTTCGGTGCGGCGCTCTTGTCCGATTTCATTCACGCGGAGTGAAAATGAGAGAGCTTTGCGATAGTTCCGTAGGAACGAGGAGCGAAGCGAACATCTCCGCATTTTCACGACGCGAAGAGGAGCAACCGCGCGACAGGCGAGCCGACCGCCGCAAAGCGGCGCACGGCGATGAACTCGCGCGGATTGCGACGAGGCTGCGTGCCGCTTTGTTTGCGGGTCACGCGTTCACTACGGCCCATTGGGTGCCGTTGTGGATGACGGTGAAGGCGTCGGCGGTGAAGGCGTTGGGGAGAGTGAAGGAGCGGCTGTCCTCAACATCCTCGGGAGATGTGACGGTGAAAGTGACCGTTTTGCCGTCAGCCTCGACCGTGAGCTCCGCCTTCATGCCCTCGGAGACATCCTTGCAATAATTATTGAGGATGCCTGCTGCCGCCGTGCCATTGATTTCGACAACTCCCCCTCCGGCGCTTGTCGCCATTGTCAGGAGATTTGTCTGCAAAGAGTTCATTACGGAGGTAACTTCCACCTGCGCTGCTTCCACCCTTGCTTCGTCCACGAAATGCAAAGTGGTGGGCACGACGATGGCGGCAAGCACGCCGATGATGGCGATGACCACGATGAGCTCCACAAGGGTGAACCCGCGACGGGTCTCTCTCAATTTTGCTCTCACTTCCCTTCCCCTTTCACAACGCCCCAAACACAACCCAATGTGGGTTGTGTTTGGGGGGTGTAGTATTCATGCTATGTATTGGAAACAATACTTAGCTTTTCCAATCAAGTGTTGCTGGGCGTGCCAAACCCGGTGTCAGTGATCGTGAAGATGCCGGCAGTTACGGTCAATCCGCCGGAGATAACGATTTCCTGAGGAGAATCACCATTCGCGATGGAGAGTTTAATTTTTGCAGGCGTGCCCTCGGTGTCTCCGGCTGCCGCAACTGCTGCTACCAACTCTACGGTGATTGTATTCTCGGATGTGGTTACGCCTGCCGCCTCAAGTATGCCCTTCACATCATCAACATCGAGTGTGTTTTGCGCGGTCGCCAAAGAAGTCATGCCATTGTTGATGGAGTCACGAACACGGACAAGCTGCTCATTTGCCGCTTCAGTTCTGCCTTCATTGACAAAGTGGATGGTGGTGGGGACGATGATCGCAGCCAGCACGCCGATGATGGCGATGACCACGATCAGCTCGACGAGCGTGAAGCCCTTCTTGCTTTTCCTAAAAAGTTTGCTCATAATCTTTCCTCCATTCTATGAGTTTTTGATGATATATGAAAGCGCAAGTCTTACGCATTTCACCGGTTTATATGTTGTTTTTATGCAATAAAGCCCTTGTTTGTATTTTTTTCAGCCGACCGTATAGATTATGCGGTTGAACTCGTCCAGGCTTGTTATGCCTTTGCGCACCAGCTCGCGGAGGCTGTCGGCAAGGAATTCGGCGCCGTTCTCCGCCGCGACTTTGCGGATGTCGTCGATGGGGGTCTCCGCCGAGACGAGTTTGCGGATGCGGTGGTCCATCTCCACGATCTCGTATATCGCGATACGGCCGCTGTACCCCACATGGTTGCACTCCGGGCAGCCGACGGGCTCGTACGCCTCTTTGATGCCGTAGTCGTCGAGGAGCGCTTTTTCCGCATCGGAGACGACGCGCTTGCGTTTGCAATAGGGGCAAAGGCGTTTGACCAGTCTCTGCGCGATGATGGCGTTGACGGACGCGGCGACAAGATACGGCGGGACGCCCATGTCGATGAGACGCACGATGCTGCTCGGCGCGTCGTTGGTGTGCAAGGTGGAGAGCACCAGGTGACCGGTGATGGACGCGCGGACAGCTATCTCCGCCGTCTCGTAGTCACGGATCTCGCCGATCATGATGACGTCGGGGTCCTGGCGCAGGAGGGCGCGGAGACCGCTTGCGAAGGTCATGCCCGCCTTGGTGTTGACCTGCACCTGGTTGATGCCGAACATCTGCTTCTCGACCGGGTCCTCGATGGTCGTGATGTTGATGGTGGGCTTGCGCAGCTTGTTGAGCACCGCATACAGCGTCGTGGACTTACCCGAACCGGTGGGGCCCGTCACGAGGATGATGCCGTTGGGCGCCGAGAGCATATGGTCGAAGCGCGCGATGGTCTCGCGCGACATCCCGAGCTGCTCGAAGGTGAGCAGGTTCTCCCCTCCCGTGTTGAGCAGACGCATGACGCACTTCTCGCCGTACATGGTGGGGATGGTGGAGACACGCAGATCCACCTTGAACTCGTCGTTGGTATAGTTGAACCTGCCGTCCTGCGGGATGCGCTTCTCGGCGATGTTCATGCCGGAGAGGATCTTGATGCGGGAGATGACGCTGGCGAGAGTCGCGGGGGCGAGGCGCATGACCTCGATGAGGTCGCCGTCTATACGCATACGGACGATGACATCGTTCTCGAACGGTTCAATGTGGATGTCCGACGCCTGGCGGATGTACGCCTGCTGCACGAGGTTGTTGACCAGCTTGACAACGGGGGTGTTGTTGACGCTGGACTCGATCTCGTCCATTTTCTTCGCCGTGTCGTCGGAAACGAAGTTGACCGTCTGCACCTCCTCCTGCTCCTCGCGGTAGAACAGCTCCGCATTGCGGTAGTAGCGCTCGATGGCGCTCAGGATGTTCTCCGCCGAAGCGAGGGCGATGGACGCATCCATACGCGAGCTCAGCTTGACGTCCTCGATGACGCTCATGTCCTCCGGGTCGGAGATGGCGACGAGGATCTTGTTGTTGTTAATGTCCAGCGGCATGATGCCGTATCTTCTCGCAAGCGTCTCGGGCACGAGTTTCAGCACCTCGGGGCGCTTGACGACAAGGTCTTTTTCGATGAAGGGGACGTCCAGACGCTGCGCGTAGGCGGCGAGGAGCTGGCCGTCGGTGACGATGCCGCGGGCAAGCAAAATGCTGCCGACGTCCTCGTCGGGGTGGCTGCGCTGCCAGCGCAGAGCATCGCTCAACTGGTCATGGGTTATGGTGCCGTTTGAAAGCAGAACTTCCCAAATCAAATGGTTGTCCAAGCGATTACCTCCCCTACAATGATTTTACTATGATTTACATTCCGTGTCAATACAGGTTTTTCTCAAAAGCGTCTTTTTAAGCGGTTTTTTTGAGGTTTTCGTGTCATCATATGCCGAGTAAACCCGCATAAAAAGCGATAAGCGCATCACCGCCGAATATCGCTACAAATGTCGCGAGCGCGATGAAGGGTCCGAATGGCACGACGTGGAAGCGCATCTTCTTCGGAGGAAGCGGCGTCTCGCCCTCCGCGCACACCGCTCCTCGCGGCAGGCGCCTGTATTCCTCCTCCGAAAGGTCGAACTCCTCCTCTCCCCTCCTCTTCTTCACCGCCGTGACGATGACGGACACCGCGGCGCCAAGCACCACCGACACGACGAACACGATGAGTACCTTCTGCCACCCGAGCAGGAGACCCAGGACGAAATAGAGCTTGACGTCGCCGAGACCCATGCCGCCGAACATGGCGAGGAGGAACATCGGCACGCTCACGCACGCGCATCCGATGAGTTTGTCCACATAGCTCACGCCGCCGAAGGGCGCGAATGTGACGAGCCCCAGCGCCAGCAGCACGAGGACGGCGGAGTCCGGGATCTCCATCGTGTCGAGGTCGATGAAGGAGGCGGTGATGAGCGCGCACGCCGCGACGTCCCACACGAGGGTGAGACCGTGCATGCCGAACATCGCGTAGTTGCCCACAAAGAGCGCGCAGGTCATCGCCTCGACGAGCGGATAGCGGGGGGAGATCCTCTCCCCGCAGCTTCGGCATTTGCCGCGCAGGATGACATAACTCAACAGGGGTATGTTGTCGTACGCCTTGATCGCCTCGCCGCATTTGGGGCAAAATGAGCGCGCCTTTGAGAAGAACTTGCCGCGCGGGAGGCGATAGATGCACACGTTGAGGAAGCTGCCGATGCAGAGCCCCGCGAGCGCGCTGAGGACATAGAGTGTGATGTCAAGCGCAGCCATCCCCGTCCCTCACGAATAGAAGATGTAGCTATAAGTGCCGCCGGACGCGTTGAGAACGCCGTCCGCGCTCTCCGCGCCCACCTTGATGGGGCTGTTGCGCTGCTCGAGGTTGAGGAAGGTGACGACGTCGCTCGCCAAAGTCGCCGTATAACTCTCGCCGTCCGCCGCAACGTCACGCGCGCGGAACACCGTGAAATTGACCGTGACGGCGTAGCTGTTGCCGCTCTCCTTGCCCACCTCACGCACGATTGGCGAGAATGTCAAGCCGCCCACGAGATATTCGCCATAGACGCCCGTCGCGGGCTCGAGCGTAGTGCCGCCGAAGAGAGGGGCGGGGGCGCCCCAATCCAGCACGCCATCCACATTGCTGCCCATGTGGTAGACATAGCCGCCGATGACGGTCTCGGTGCGCGCGATGCCGTTCACGGTGACGTTGTGTTTGCCGAGGGGGTATATCCTGCCCCTCGGGTATTCGTCGCTTACCCCCACGGGCTTGCCGTCCGCATCGGGGATGACGTTGCCCGCAAAGAGCATGTTGCACTCCGCGATGAGCGGCGTGCCCGAGGCGCCCACGAGGGTGGGATCGTTGCTCAGATACACCTTTTTCGCGCTGCGGAGGGTGATGCCGATATACTCCATCACGATGTCCTTGACGTCGTCCGCCGCGATGGTCTCCTCCCCGCGGATGAACGTCCTCGACGCCGCCGAGGAGATGAGGAACACCGAAATGGCGAGGATGCTCATGATGACCATCGCCACAAGCAGTTCAACGAGCGTGAACGCGCGCTTATGCCGTATGAACCTGCGCCACAGCATCACGCACCTCCCCCGTTCTCGTCCTTGTCCTCAGCCGCGAGGAAGATGACATAGCGCCTGCCGCCATTGGTCACATATTCCACATACTCGCCGTCAACATTATATTTGAGGTCGCCCTTGTTAAGGTCGATGACGAACTGCTCCTCGTTGCCGTTCTCGTGATTGTGCGCGGTCACGGTTATGCTGCCGTATGTGCCGTCCGCCGCAACGCCCGTCTCGATGAAACGCATGAGAGCGACACGGTCGGAGTCGTAGACAAGGGACATGTTCACCATATTGGTGGCGGTGAAAAGGATCATGGCGAACATCACCGCGGCAATGGCAAACACCGCGATGCTGACGATGGCTTCCACCAATGTGAACCCTCTCCGGGCGCTCTTTCTCCTCATCCGTCCGAGCATCAATAGTATCCCAAAAACTCCCAGACCACCTGACCGAAGTCGCTGACTTCGCCCTCATTGTTGCCGTAGCTGAAATTGAAGTCGACAATGAGCGGCGGCTGAACATAGTTAAAAACTATGTTTTTATATTGATTTATGACTGCATCGGTTATTGCCGATGTGCCGAAATTCGGGATCGTGATCCCAATAGTTTCAAGCCATGATTTCTGCTGTTCGTCAGCCGTAGAAAGCATGATGAGACTCTCTATCGCCATACAGCCGTTGAGCGCGGTAAAGCTGCCTTGCGTATCGGGCGGAGCAATGAAAGCATGCCCGTACGGGGTGTAGACAAAGCCGTTGAGCACCGCGTTCTGCCCCATCGTGATGAGGGAGTCGTCATTGGAGATGATGTACAGCCCGTCATAGCCGTAGCCGGAGCCCGTCTCCGCCGAGACCAGCCCGAGACGGGTGTAGGGGTTGACATGCAATGTCGGTCTGTTAAAATCGTAGGAGTCGCTTTCGTACAGATACCAGAAGACCATGCTGCCGCCCGTGAACACGACCTCCGCGCCGTCGTCGTAATTCTCCGCGTCCGCCTTGCCCAGCACCACGCCGTCCATGAAGCGGATGTAGACATTGCCCTTCGATGTGTCGATGACGATCTTGTCAAATGCGGACCAGTCCACCCTGTCGCTGAAACACACGCTCTGCTTGATTGTGAGGGTATAGTTGCCGGCGCCCTGGGTACCCGACACGCTGCCCGCGGCGGGGTTTTTGGAGAGATAGTCAAGATAGACTTTGACGCCGCTCGCGTCCGTGTATTCGATGCCCGTCTCGCCACCCACATAGTTCACGCTGGCGCTTGCGCCGGGGTCGTTGCTGTGCTTCGGTGCCGACCAGGTGCGGATCTTGATGAGCTTGTCATCCCAGACGGCGTTATCGTCAAAAGCTGCGGACTCATATTCAACGGCATTACTGTGTGAAAATTTGCTCAACGCGTTCGTCTTCTGATATTCGAGTGCCGCCGACAACGATGAATAACCGCTCGCCACATGACCTGCGAGTTGATTATCCCGCTCCGCAGTATTGCCTTTAATATATTCAGTGTTGCCGATCCTCGTCTCCCATAGCCCTTCCTCACGTGAAGCGGTTATGAGTTTAACGATGCATATTGAATCTCGCGACCCACTCCAGCTCCACTTTGTTGTCGGGTTGCTTTCATCTTTCAACCACCAGTCATTCCCATCAATATATAAGCCTCCGTCGCCCACGATCAATGTGCCCAAATAGCTTATGTCGATACTTGTGGTCCACCGCAGAGCATCGCCTTGATTTGTCCTTAACTGGAACCTGTCCGCATATATTACGCTATCTTTTTGGTATGATTCAAAGCAGTTCCATGACGCAACGCCACCGGAAACTTCAGTATCTCGCGGATCATAATCCACCCAGTGAGCGTGATAACCGCTTCCGAAGCCATCTTGGCGTTTAGGCGTGTTCCCGTAACTATCCGAAAGACTATTCGA
Organism: uncultured Clostridia bacterium; assembly: GCA_944358385.1. GTDB lineage: Bacteria > Bacillota > Clostridia > Christensenellales > CAG-917 > Limadaptatus. The sequence continues at coordinate 40,504 of CALVQW010000001.1, read as the reverse complement.
TGATGAATAAGGCTGCACAAGATCTATGAATAAATATCCCGTCACATATATGTCGTTATAAATATCCGGGATCGAACTGCTTCCTTCATTCCATTTTGAAGCCATTATATGTGTATTTACATTGGACCACAGCGTACCGTAGATCTTACTGTTGGTGAGCGTCGCGCCCCATCTATGTGACGACCCGCTCCCGCCGACATCCGCAGTCGAAGTGAAGCTCACATTGTCATAACTTGTCGCGCTGGTATTGTTGCCCGTATAGTTGATGACAAGGTTCCCATAAAGTTCCATGTCGTCGGAAGTGAAATTATCGCCGTCAAAATAAACATTTCCGTGGATGGTGCTGCTGACGATGGTAAGTTCATCGCCATAGCAATAGACATCCCCGTAAATGGTGGCATTCATGATTTGGGCATTGCCCTGCACCACGACATCGCCGCCAATGGAAACGGTATTTATTGTTTGCATAAGCGCACCGTTCCATCCGGTGATATAGAGCCCGTCAATGTAGAGATCTTTTTTCGCAAAGATGTCATTCTCTCTGCTGTTTGCCGTGTTGTAGCTGTCGAAGTTCTCTATGCGAGCGTCTTCCCACAGATACATGTCACCGTTGAGGCGGAATGTTGAGAGTGAATACTCCAGCACGACATCGTTAGCGGTATGGTGATCAAAGAAAACATCCATTTCTTCGCCGAACCCGTGCTCAAAGTCATCTCTCAAATCAATGTTGTTGAACCTTGTGTCTTGCAAATAGTTGTCAAGCTGACCGTCATCAACGAGCCCCTCAAACCATGTACCCTCTTTTTGCTGTGCAAAAACACTACGCTTGATGGTGTTGTCCCACCTGCGCAGATATGCTCGTGAACTGAGGTTTCTGTCCGACAGCCCTATGAGGATCTTGGAGTTGGAATAAAGGTCTCCGTTCACCGCCGTGCCGCTGTCAACCGCCGAGAACATGTAAAGCTCCGCCCAATCGTTGTACCACAACTGCTTTACCGTCGGCTGATTGATGAACGACGCCGTCAAAAGGGAATTGTCCATGTCGAGTGGCTTGGTGTGCCCAGTGAGTGAAGCGTTGGATGTGCTCGCCTGCGCATGGCCGTAGACGCCTGATTTCAGGACCTGGTTATACTTGCCCTCATTGGTGTTCTCGTCCGTGATGATGTTGCCGTTGGTGTCGCGCAGATACTGCCCCGGGGTGCCGCTGTGACCGTTGTAGGTGCCGTTTGCACTACTCAATGCGGCGAACACCGTGTTGTAGGCGGTGATGTATGTGGAACCCAAATTCTGCACGGCGGCGCTGTCCGTGTCCGCGATGGGTTGGGAGACGTAGATGTCGCCGTGAGTGGTCTCCGCCACTATGGTGGAGATGGGAGACTGCAGACAGAAGGTGTTGTCGAAGATCTTCTTGAGCTCCGACGCGGCGGCGTTGGTCTTGGCGATGATGGCGCGCGCCGTCTCCGAATAGCCGTTGTAGGTCGCCTCCGCCTCGAGGCTTATCTCCGTGCGCTTCGCGTTGTTGTACCTCGCCCAAAGGTCGCACTCGCCGAGGTAGGTGTAGAAGAAGTCGCTGCCGACGACGGCACTCTCCTCCGTGACGGGGTCGCCGTGGGTGGAGCCGATCTTCACTCGGATGGTGGTGACGTCGATGCCGAGCGCCGCCCCGCTCAGATCCTTATAAGCATCATTGAGCGCTGCGGTGATGTCATTGAGCACACCCCCGTTGGTCTTTATCTTGGCATAGAGGCTCTCTATGCTGGATGTTGCGGTGTAATAAGCCTGCTGACGGCACATGCGGGAGTAGGAATATTGATAAGAGCGCATGGCAATGGTGGTGAACAGCGTCCCCATGATCGTGAGTATGGTCATGGAGACGAGCACCATCACGAGGGACGCGCCCCTCTTGCGCTTTCTCGCCGCAAAGTGCCTGAGCCTCATGTCTTCCTTTTGCCTCCTTGCTTTTTTTGCCGGATCGGGATGATACGACCCTGTCTCAGAGCGATCCTTTTCGGTGCATTTGCACAGCCGAAAGTGTCATAATGCGCGGTTCACCGTGCCATTTTCGCACAATGAACCGCCGTTTTTGTCATTTCACGCAACGGTGATGACCGCCGTCATCGCGTTCCCGTCCGTCTCGAGCGGCGCGGACTTGAACCACCCCGCCATCTTGTCGCCGACGGCGCGCACCGCGATGGTGTGCTCGCCCGCGGTCAGCCATGCGGATGTGAAGGTCACGCTCACCGTCTCCCCCGCGGTCGCGTTCACGGTGTAATTGTCGATGAGGGAGTAGGTCTTGCCGCCCTCCGTCTCTGTCACGATGTAGAACTCATATCCCGTCGCGTTCGCAACGGAGTCGAAGGTGAGGGTCGCGCCCTCCGCCGTGAGACCCGTCACGGTGCCGAGCAGCGCGGGCACGGTCGCCGCCCCTTTCGGGACGCGCATATAGTAGATGAGGTTGAAGCTGCCCTCCGCCTTGATGACGGGCTCGACGGGCTCCACGGGATCCGTGCCGGTGTCGGGATCCGTCGGCTCCGTATCCGTGCCGGGCTCCGTCGGTTCCTCCGTCTCGGGAGTCTCCTCCACATAGTTTATGCTGAGGTCGGTCATGATGAGGAAGGGGTCCTCGTTCACGTAGTCGATGAGGGCGTAGAGGTCCTCGGGCGCCGCGGTGTACGGCACGGGACAGGTCGCCGACGCGATGTAATAGTCCCCGGTGTAGTCGCCGTAGCTGCCCGTCAGTCTCTCCTCGGTGATCCTCCACCCCGTGGTGCTGTAGCCCGAGATGTTGTGCTCGTCCAGGACGGCGATGATCATACGGTTGATGGCGATGATGCCGATGTTCTCGGCAAGCTCTCCCCTGTCCGCCGTATAGTAGTAGTCCAGCAGCTTGTCATACTCGGCGTCGATGCCCGCGATGTTGATGCCCGCGATCTGCGCCTGGAGCTGCGCGAGTTCCTGCTGTTTGGCGGAGATCTGCCCCTCGAGATCCTCCACCTCTTCGTTTGCGGGCATCACGCCGTAGAGGTACATCATGCCCACGAACAGGATGACCGCAAGCACCAGCAGAAGGATCTTGTCTCTTGTCGTGAAAGTGAAGTTAAGGTTCATTGCGCCACCTCCGCGTCCGCAAGCGCCGCCCAGTCGATGCCGAAGCGCAGCGTGAAGCCGAACGGCTCCTCAACGATGTTGCCCTCCTCGTCCTCCGCGGGCTCGGGCTTGGGAGGAAGACCGGGATAGTTGTCCTCCACCCCGCTGAAGATGAGCGCGTTCGCCTCGATGAGTGCGTCGAGACCGGGACGGTCGAGGATGAGATTGCCCGCAAGATAGTCCGCATAGTCCCACGCCGCGATGTAACTCGTCACCTCGCAGTTCAAAGTGATCGTCGTCCCCGAGATGCTCACGGACGTGATGTCCACATCGAAGACGTTGTCGTTGACGTCGTCCGCGTCATAGTCCGGGTGCACCGCCTCGTCGTCCACGGGCATGAGGATGTCGATGAGCTTGCTGCTCATCTTCGCCCCCACCGCCGCGTACTGACCGGGCGACACCTCCGCGATCACCTCCGCGATGTCGCTCTCGTAAGCCGATTTGAGCTGGTTATACTTGTTTTGCAGAGCGGAGAGCTGCCCCGTCTGCGAGAGGCTCGCCTCGAGGTCGTCCAGAATGCCCTGATTGTCGCTCACTTCCATCTTCGCATTGACGAAGAGGAAGATCATCAGGGCGACTATCGCGACCACCACCACAAGAAGGAGCACCATCATGTTGGATGAGTTTTTCTTCTTGGTGGATTGGGTGAGACTGTAAAGCAGGTTTATGTCTTTTCTCATGGTCAGTCCTCCCTGATCAGCCCGCCGATGGTGCAGAAAAATTCGCTGTAATCCTCGGGCGCGATGCTGTCCACGTTGTCGGGCACCGTGAGCGCGTCCACCGCGACGCCGAGCTTCTCCTGCACGGGCTTGCGCAACAGCTCGAATTTCTCGGGCGAGGCTGCGATGATGACGTTCTTGCACTCGAAGTCGGGATATTCCTTGCGGAAGATCTCGATGGCGCTGCGCAGCACGTTGCCGATGTCGTTGACAAAATAAGTGCGCTCGCTCTTGAACCGCATCGCGTCAAGCAGCACCACGCTCTTGGAGATGCAATATCTGAACGCGCCGCCGATGACCAGGCTCACCGTGACCACCGTGTCGCGCAGCTCCGCAAATACGTAGCTCTCGGGGAGCGAGGGCGCGATGTAGTGCAGGTGCTTGGCGGTGCAGTTCTGCCCCACGTCGATGGAGACGAGCTTGAACATCAGGTTTTTGCACAGCTTCTGGATGTCCTGCAGGATGACGTTGTCCACATATGTCACCATGATGCGGGTCTGCTTCTGCCCGTCCACCTTTTTCTCCAGCTCGAGATAGTCCACCGTGTTGCTGTCCGCAAGCTTCTCGTCGCTGAAGATCTCGTTCTTGACGAGGGCGATGGTCTTCTTGCGGTCGAGAGTGGGCACCACCATCTCCTTGAAGGGGATGTTGATGTTGTCCAGCACCACCCTTATTTTCTTGTTTTTGAACTCCTCGCCGAGGTCGCGCAGACCGTTGGTCACCACCGCCTCTATCTTCTCGTAGCCCTTGTCGTCGGGCGCGTCGAGATAGTCGCAGGGCATGGCGACGGAATAGAGGCTGTTGATCACGAGTTTGCGCCTCGTGCAGGCGCCCTCGAGGATCTTCACCGTGTCTCCGCTCAGATGCAGAACGTACATATATCCCTCCTCATTGTCAGCCTATGGATTGATAGAGCGTCAGCATGGGCATCATGACCGCGATGAGCACGAAGCCGACCACGAGTGCCATGAACATCAGCATGAAGGGCGAGATCATCCCGATCAGACGTTTCAACGCCCCTTGCGCCTCTTCCTCGAAATACTGCGCAGTCTGGATGAGGATGTCATCCAGCGTGCCCGACTGCTCGCCGACGAATGTCATTGTCATCAGCATCGGGTCGAATGCGTCCACGAGCGCGAAAGCCTCCGCGATGGAACTGCCCTTCCTGATTGCGATGACCGCCTCGCGGATCTTCACCTCGATATACTTGTTGTTGACGATCTCCGCCCCCATCGCGATGGCGTCGAGGAGCGGGATGCCCGTGGCGTACAGTGTGGAAAGCGACCGCGCGAAAGTCGCGGTGTAAAGCATCTTGGTCAGCCTGCCTATGACGGGGAGCCGCGTCACCGCCTTGCCCGTGATCTCCGCGACCTTGGGGATGCGCTTGATGATGGGGATGATGACGAACAGCGCGAATACGATGATGAGCACGACGAACCATTGGTCCACCACAAAATCTTTCAGCCCGAGAAGGATCGCCGTCGGCAGCGGCAGCGCAGTCCCCTCCGGGATCATCGCCGCCATCCTCGGCAGCACCACGACGGACATCAGGATGACCACCAGGATGCAGATGACGAGCACGATGATGGGATAGCTCATCGCGCTCTTTATCTGGTTGCGCTGCTTGTGTTCTTTCTCAAAATAATCCGCAAGGGTGGTGAGGGCCTCGTCGATCTTGCCGTTCAGCTCGCCGGACTTCACCATGCTGATATACAGCGACGGGAAGGTGTTGTCCAGGTTCTGCATCGCGCCCGCGAGCGACTCGCCCTTCTGTATCTCCTCAAAAAGGCGCGCCTCGATGAATTTGAGATATTTCTTTTTCTTTTCGGTGCGCTCATAGAGCATCTTCAGGCTGAGGCTGAGGTCCAACCCCGCTGAAAGCATGGACGAAAGCTGCCTGCTGAACGCGATGAGCTCCGCGATCTTCAGAGGCTTGTAACGCACTTGCTTTGCCTGATTGACGATGCGGTATTCGTAACAACGCATCCCCTGGTCGTGCAGAGCGTCACGGAACGCCTTGTCATCCGCCGCGACCAAAGTGCCTTTCACGAACTTACCGGAAAGATCGTACGCTTTGTAGGTGTATTTTTGCAAAATAGCCCCCTGATAACTTCCCTTACGCGCATTATATCATGCGATAATCAACATTGCAATAACGATTGTTGTTTTTTTGTTCCGCCTTAAAACGCGGGACGCGCGCCACGGCGCTCCGCCCCGTCCCGCTGCCCTCTCCTCTCCCCCTCGCCGAGGCGCCGAGCATATCCGCCGCCGCGTTTTCGGGGTCCAAAAGGCGATTGGCGGGCGGAAGATCATCCGGACGCCGCTTTTCGTCACCTTAAAGCGCGTATGCGCGAGCGCGGCTTTTTATGCCTTAGAGAGATTTGCAAGAGGCATTGACAAACGGTTTTTTTTCGGATAAAGTTAAAAATGTGATTTATTTTCACGCAGGGGAGTTTATGGGAAAAGAAAAAGCGAAATCGGCAAAGTCCACAGCAAGATCCGAAAAAAAAGAGTCCAAAAAGCTCGAGATCGCGTACGGTCTGCGTGATCCCGCCATCGCCAACGCGGTGCGCATCGCGCTCATCGTGCTCGTCGCGCTCGCGTTCGCCGTCAACATCGTGGTGGTGGTCTTTTTGTCCGTCGCCTCCGTCAACGACGGGATGTATCTCATCGGCGACGAGTACAGCACCGTGCTCAGCGACCCGTCGTCGGGCATCGCTCTCGACCGCGGCGCCGTGTTCAGGGACACCCCTTTCTATGCGGGCGACACCGTGGGAGTGCGGTTCATCACCCGCAGCGGGGAGTTCGGCGTATATGAGGCGAAGGTGGCTTCCGTCACCTCCACGGGCGTGGTGTTCGAAGGCGACGCGGCGGAATACGACCGCTCCGTCGTGCTCGGCGTCAAGACCGGCGACATCACCTCCTCCTTCGTGCTCGCCATCATGGACGACCCCATCATCGTGGTCATCCTCGATGTGGTGTTCGTGGTGCTTGCGGTCATAGCGGGGCTGCTCTACTTCCTCGTCTCGCCGCGCGGCGCGAAGAAGTACGAAAAGAAGGACGAGTCCGGCGAAAAGGCGAAAGCCGCTCCCGCGGTGGTCGCGCTCTCGCAGGACAACGCCTCTCTGCTGATGAAGTATATCTCGTCGGACGACAACATCTCCCCTCTCGAAGAGGACGAGAACGTGCTGCCCGGCTCCTTCAACACCAACTACTACACTTCTGTCCGCCTGCATGACGGCGAGATCTACGCCGTGGTCAGGAAATATTCCGAGATGGTGCCCACCCTCGAGGAATACGGCGCGTCGGACATGGACGTCATCCGCATGAATATGGCGGGCAACGCCGAGTTCGAGAACCTCATCCTCCTCCCCCACAAGGAGAAGACGATGACCATGCGCGAGGTCATAGACCTTGCCGAGTCTCTCCCCGGCGTTTACTGCATCAAGAAGCGCGGCACGCTGAACTGGGTGTTCAAGTATAAGTCCAAGACCGTCCTCATCGTCAAAGAAAACGACGACCACAGCGGCTATAAAGCCTCCGTCAAGGTCTACCCCGACGCGGCTTATAAGCTCAACATCATCTATAAGGCGCTGGAGGACAGCACCTTCCCCATCGGGCCGTTCTGGTATATGTTCAACGACCTGCGCAATCTGCCCGCCAATGTCATCTCTTGGCTCGTCACGGAGTCCTACAACATCTCCCGCTGGCAGCAGGTGCGCGCCGACCTCCTGCGCGACACTCCTCCCCTCGAGAAGTACGGCTTCGACGTGCAGCAGATCCGCGCCGCGGTGCTCTCCGGCACCCCCGTCAAGGACTATGGCAAGTTCGTCGTAATCACCCAAAAAGTCACCCCCGCCAACAAGTACGAGACGGTGCTCGAGACGGGCGTGGAAGGGCTGGATGTGGACGAGTTCACCAAAGAGTTCGCGATGGTCATCCCGCATGCGGAGAACATGTCCTTCAGCATGCTCACCCGCAAGAACGCGAGCGAAGCGCTGGTCACCTCTTTCTGCAACGAGATGAACCTCATGTGCGAACAGGATGTGGTCGCAAGCCAGCCGCAAGCGGAAAACGAAGAGGTGCAGCGCCGCATCGTGCGCCGCTCCGCCACCGTCAAAAAGAAGATGAAATGACATCCTCAAAACAAATCAAGCAAAAGGCGGATCGTACGATCCGCCTTTATTTTGTTGATGTTCACGCCCGCAGGAAAAAATATCACTCCTTTTCCACGATGATATAGCCGCCTTTGTCGAGCAGCCACCAGGCGTCGTCCATGAGCTGATAGTCATACTTGATGACGTCCTTCTCCTCTTCCCTCCTGCCGTCACGCTCCGCGACCATCTTGCGGAACTCTTCCAACCCCTCGAAGGTGGTGAGATTGCCGTGACGGCGCAACGCATAATTCTTGCCGTTGGTGTGGCGCACGCTGCCGTCCGCTCTCGTCACCGTCTCATTCAGGATGCGCTCCTTGTCGGCGGGCACCATGCCCTTGCTGATCATGAATGAGTTCCACCTCAGATGCTCGTGCACGGCGAGGTCGGTGCGCAGAGATGGCTTGAAATCGAGGTCGTAGTGCACCACCTTTTTGCCGTCCACTTCCACTCCGTAGGTGTCAAAGTCCGGCATATAACCTTTGGCGTACCGCGCGAGATACTCCTCTTCGGTGAGCGGGCGTCTGCCCCTCGTCCCCTTGGGCACGCAGACCAACCCCATGAGATTGAGCTTTGACCGCACGCTGAGACAGCAATAAAGGCTGGACTCCCTTTCAAGCTGCGAGCGCACGGTGTACCACTCCCTGTCCGACGCCGCCTTGCTCTTCGCGACCATATCCGAAGTGGGCTTGATCACCTCTCCGCAGGTGACGAGATACTCCACGTCATACACCGCGTTGCGCAGGCGCGCCATGCGGTAGATGCTGTCGCCCACGATCTCGCGGATGTCGAAAACACACTCGCGCTCGTTGCCGATGGCGTAGCATCCGGGGGCGTTAAGGACGGCGAGATCCTTGTGATCCTTGCGGGTCTTTACGAACACAATAAGGTTTTTAACTCCCCATTCCGCTCGTTTATCCAGCAGTTTCTGTGCAAAATCGATGTTTTCGAGGTCGCTGCCGAAAGCGATGACGGCAAAGTTTACGGAGTTCTTCTCCGACGTGAATGCGTCGTGCAGGACATTGTAAAAACGGGTGTCGTTGACGTCGAGTTTGTGATAGCTCTCGTCGGCGGGGAGGGAGGGCAACGGGAGATATGCGTCCGCGTCGTATCCCTCTCTCTCCTGCTTGTAGCGGTAATAGGAATGGTTGAGGTTCTTGTTGTTCTCGGCGGGGTTTTTGTCAAAGATGTGATAGTGCACCTTTTTGAGCTCCGTCCTGCCCTCTCGCTCGGTGATGAACTGGTTGTTCGCGACGGAGGTGAGGATGATCTGCCTGTTCGTCTTCCCGAAGCCTATCATCGCGACGTTGATGTCCACGCCCGCGCGCACCTTCGCCGCGGAATAGTCCAGCTGCTCCTCGTTCATAAAGAGGGCGAAGGGGTATTTCTCGACAAAGTTCATCGCGACTTTCTGATATTTGTTGACATAACGGATGCAGCCGTGCGAGCACTCCGTGATGTCGCCGTAGGTGGTCTCATACTGCGGGTCGCCGAAGACGTACACCCGCAATTTGCCGAAAAGACCCGCCGCCTTCTCCCCAAGCGCGTCGCAAAGGCGGATGAATGCGCCGCAAAGCGCGATGTTGCGCTCCTCGTCACCGGTATCGATCACGACGACGCTGCTCTTCCCTCTCTCCGCGCAGGCGGCGACGAGCCTTTCCGCAACGCGCTCCGGGGTCTTCGTGCGGATGTAGTTTATATTGGCTGAATACAGCTTCTCCGCCTCGTCGTGAGAGAAGTCTCCGACAAGCGCTTTCACACGGGCGTCGTCGCTCAAATACACCGCCTCACAGCCCCTGCCCGTCCCGAAAACGATGAGCCGTTCCTCTGCGGAAAAGCGCATCGCCACGGACTGCGCGAACAGCCACAGCCGCTGTCCCGTGAGCGAGACGGTGAACAGTACGGCGTTGATCGCCACCAGAAAGAAGCAATAATACATCGTTGCGGTGAAAAAGGCACTGTCCGCCATCAGGAGCGTGACCGACGACGTGGAATATTTCAAAATGACAAGGTTGACGGTCTGGTTGATGGCGTCGAAAAAGGATGCGAGGAAGTCCCTGCCCGCGTACATGTGCCCCACACAGAACAGCGGGACGGCGGTGAGATAGACAAAAGCAAACTTGCCCTTCTTGAAACCGCGGATGAAAGCGATCTTTCCCGGACGCTTCTTCACGATTCTTTGCGCCATTTCCCGTATATCGTCGAGAATGATTTCTTCTATGACTTTCGCAGATATGAAATGCGAAAAACAATACGCCTTTCCGTATCGTATGTGATGACCGCAATCGAAGTGGTATAGTCTGTTTCCGTTACGGCTAATCGATGTGCAAAGTTTCATCTTGTTTCCGCAGTCGGCGCAAAAGAGAAATCCGGACAGCGGATGCGTGAAGCCGATTTTTGTTTTTCTGCCTTGCGCGACAGATTTTTTGCGTTCGTGTACTTTGTCCCAAAGTTCCTGTGAAATAATGGCCTCATGGTTGTTATATACGACAGCCCATTCGCTTTCATCTTTTCTGAAGCGTTTGTGATTTTTGTAGGACAGCGACGTCCAGCGCAACTGCGCCATATGTCCGATGTATATGATATTATTCAGCATATCTCTTATCGTGCTGGCTAACCACAATCCTATCCCGTATGGTCTGGGCTTTTGTCCGAGAACAGTATGCGCATACACTGCCGGCGACATTACTCCTTCCAAATTCAGCGTTTCCGATATTTTCAACGGACTCATTCCTGAAGCGTACATCTCAAATATACGTTTTACTATCGGCGCGGTTTCTTCGTCTATGACGGGAGTTCGTCTTTTATCCGCGCCTATTTTGTATCCGTAAGCAGCTTTTTTGGCTGTATAGATCCCTTCTTTTGCATGCGCCTTCTTTACCGCACGGATTTTTTTACTGGTATTTGCGGCGTGCCACTCATTAAAAATGTTCATAATCGGCATCATTTCCATCGCATTGCTATCTCGGTTTTCCGTATCAACGTTGTCCTGTATGGCGATAAATCGTATTCCAAATGCCGGAAAGACATAATCGATATACTGCCCGGCCTCGATATAGTTTCTTCCAAAGCGCGACAAGTCTTTCACGATAATTGCATTGATGACGCCGATTTTCGCGTCGTCTAACAATCTCTGCACTTCCGGTCTTTGAAAAGTAGTACCCGAAACGCCGTCGTCTATGTACTCGTCGTGTATCTCAAAGCCGCGCTCTTCCGCATATTTGCGGAGTATCGCTCTTTGGTTGTCTATGGATACCGATTCGCCTTGACGTTCGTCTTCTTGGGAAAGTCTGTAATACAAGCCTGCTATGTAATGTTTTTGTTTCATAAGTTCACCTCACGATGTTATTGATTTTCTTTGTTGCAAGCTGCGCCATCGTATTTTCAAAGTCTTTGGCGCCGTTGTAATATCTGCGGACATAGTAGGTCTGCCTGTCCACGGTTTTCCGTTTACTGATAGACGGGGCGAAGATATAACAGTTCTCGTGATCCTCGCCGCTGTAAAATGCTTTCTGTACTGCGTTCATTTTGTAACCTCCTGTGATTTGAAAATTTTTTATTTTTTTACCTTTCGGCGGAGCGAAAATAAACGGTTGCAGCTGTTGACTGTCCCAAAACTTTTATCGCTGTAACACGCCGTCAAGGAAGAAGAAAATATTTTGCATCGCCGTTTGTTTTCCTATTGTCCTTCGCAAAATGTTTTCCCTTGACGGAGCAGGTGCAAGCGTTTACGCTCCACAGGCGAAAGGTAAATTTAGTTTGCCTTCGGCATTTTTGCTATAACTTCTTTGCTTACCTTGCCAATAATTTCGCCGTCCACCATGCAGGTGAAATCATCCGCAAGGACTGCTTTTCTGTCGTCTATTCCGTATGGACAGATAACGTCTTCGTCCGCCACGTCCGAAACAAAATAGGTAGGCAGATCGCCGCCTTATATAAGCCGCTCACCCGACTTCTCGATATACTTCATCAGATAGCCGAGAGAACGCCTAACTTCATCCGCCGTTCCGAGCGGCTCAAAATCGTTCCGTCCGTATCGTTCGAGAAAGTAGGTATTCTGGTGCGCCGTCTTCATTTTGTGTTCGTTCGTGTTGTAGTCTTTGGTTTCCACGATTTCTCCGACCATACCATCCGGCGGAATGTAAAATATCCCGTGGAAATGCAATCTTCCGGTTTCTCCGCCGCGTTCCCATACGCCGATATGTTTCCAACCCTTTCGAGAAACAAAGTGTTTCAAGGTATTGCGGAGCGACGTTCTGAATGTTTCTTCCGTATGCAATTCGTCCGAGAAAGTAAACGTGCAAAAATAACTCCATTCTTGCAGATTCGCTTTCTTGGATAGACGGACTTTTCTGCGTATCGCATTGGTCTTTTTTAGTTCGTTGTTCAGTTCAATGTATTCCCGTCGTTGTTTCTTATCAGGAATAGCCTTTTCCATAGCCTTCCGCATATAGGCTTTGCGCTCTTTTTTGGGAAGCTGTTGGCTCTCCTTGTAGGCGGCTTCGAACTGTTCTTTCTTCTCAATCTCGTCAACGGATAGCGGAATGGCTGTCCGTCGTCGCTTATGTCCCTGCGGAAAATTCTCCTTCGGGGTGGCGATGTAATGACTTCCGTCAAATGAAATTTTTGCTGCTCTGTAAGACACTTCCGTTCTGCGTCATAAACTCAATAAATAACGAAAAGCGTATGGGTTTGACCGACTCATACGCTTATTTTCTGCCCATTCTTGTCCTCTAACAGATAGTGTCCATAAAGTTATGTCACAACATTTTGACAAAACAATCAAGACGGCTTTAGCTCTACAAACAAATCAATATATGTTCGATTTAGACTCCCCTTTCTCCACCAAGCAATAGCCCAGCCAAACGGCTGGGTTTTTGCTTGGCGGGAGGAGGTCAAGGTATGCGAACCTCGCCGCTAATTGATATAATTCAAGGATGCAATCCCACAACAACAAATCAACGAGTATCGTCTATTGCGGCGAGGTTCAGCGGCACGCTTTGCAAGACGCCTTCGCCCTTCCCTACCGCTCGTAATGAGACACAACGCCCGCCAAAACGCTCCCCTTTACAATGCCCTGCACTTATGGCGAACATCCACCTCTTAACCACACTGTTTAGTGCGGTTTTTCGGTTCGGGAAGGGGGATCGTTCTCCCGGCGGTGCGGTGCTTTGTTTCGGCAGATGCCGAGCCTTTTTATTTATAAATTCGCCGGCGGAGGCATCGTTGCGTAGCGTATACAGTCATCACACCAAACGGCTTGTATGTTTTTAGGCGCAGCGGATCTACTGTGCGTAAATATTCTCGCGCATATCTTCGATCAGCCTGTCATATTCCGTCTTTGCCGCAGCAAGTTTTCTGTCATAGACAAGCGGCGAAGATAGTTGCTGCTTTAAAGCGGTAAGGCGCGCCTTCTCTTCGTCGAGCGTCCGCCGCTTTGCATCCGCCTGCTTGCCGAAAGCAGCGAAAAAGTTTGAAAACCTGCGCATATTGCCCTGTACCGTCCTTCCGATCTCCATTGTATAACTCGCTCCGTTTCGGGACAGCAGCAGATTAGGCTTCTTTTCCGACTGCTTGTCGGGCAAGCTTATCGCAAAGCCGCATATTTCGCCAAGCGCACCGTCATGCGGCGTGAGCAGGTCGCACCGAGCTATATTTTCGCACGCCGATCTTATTTCACGGGCAAGGCACTCTTTTGTGAGCGACAGAACATATGCGGCATTTTTAAGTGTAGCATCATATTCCGTTTCCGATGCGGGAACGCGCTCTTCGAGAGCCGAAACGGTGCGCGCAGCCTCCTCTCTTGCTTCAAGCTCCTGCATGTACAGTACGCGCAGATTGCGCACCTCGCTTTCCTTTTCGACAAGCAGCTTCATCCTCGCGTCGGACACTGCGAGTGCCTTGACTTCGGAATAGGTGAGCACACTGTTTTCAAGGTCGGATGCCGTGCGGCTGTAACTGCTGCCACTTAAAAACTGCGAAATGAAACGCTGTTTCGTTTCGAGGATCTGCCACGAATATGCGTCGAAACTGCCCTTGATTATGTAACGGTAAATGAACACCTCTTTATTTTCGTTGCCGCTGCGAAGTATCCTGCCCTCGCGCTGGACCATATCGGCAGGACGCCACGGAACATCGATGTGGTGAACGGCTTTGAGCTTTCTTTGCACGTTTGCGCCCAGACCGAGTTTGAACGTAGAGCCTATTATGATGCGCACCTTTCCGATGTTGAAATCCTCATACAATTTCAGTCTGGATATTTCGCTTGCATACGAATGGATAAACGCTATCTCCTTTTCGGGTATCCCTGCCGCAACAAGCTCATTTTTAAGTTCCCGATATACACTGAAATCGGCACCGTTAGGCGTTGAATAGTCGCAGAATACAAGTTGCGTACAGCCCGCATTCTCCTTGTAAATGCGCAGAACATTAGCCACACAATTGAATATTTTGCTCGTAGCGTCATATTTTTGTTGCTTGCCGACCAAAGTGAGGTCGAGTGCCGCCTTCCTGCCGTCAGTAGTGATCTTAAGCATGTTATCCCGCGTGGAAGAAACTTTTTTAGCCCTTATATTTTCGGTGCGGAGGCAGAGGTCGTCTATATATTCTTTAAGCTCTGCGCTGCGCTCTATCACAACGTCGTTATATTGCGAAAATTCGGGCAGCTCGCCGCCGTCCGCCGCAAAAAACACGCTGACCTGCGCAAACAGTTTGCTCAGCTCCGGTAGGTTGAAAAACTTGGAAAATCTGCGCACAAAGCGGTAGCCGGAAGCGTTCACGTCTATCTCGCAAACCTGTTCGGGGCGGGCAAACGTCTTTACCCAATTGTCAAACCTGTCCAGCCTGCGCTTTTCAAGGGCTTCGGGCTGAAGATACATCTGCATGGCGTACACGTCGGATATGGAATTGCAAAGCGGTGTTCCCGTTGCAAAGACCACGCCCCTGCCGCCGTTTTCTTTTTGAATGCATTTCACCTTTTCGAGCATATCCAGGCACTTTTTGGAACCCGTCACGTTTATGCCGCGCAGATTTTTAAGATTGGTCCTTATGGGTATATTTTTATAATTGTGCGCCTCGTCTACAAACAGCGTATTTATCCCCAGCTTTTCAAAAGTAATCTCGCCCAGGGCGAAATTTACCCCCTCCATGAGTTCGCCCATGATCGAAGTTATATATTTTATTTCGCGTTCGAGCGGAGTGCTGCCCCACCTGTACCTGCCGTCAGCCCTCAGCCCGCGAATGGCACCGCGCAGAACGGACACCTTCTCATCAAGACTCGCGGCGATATACTCCCCCGAAAGATTTATCATCTCAAAGCAGCTGTAAGCGACTATTATGCCGTCGTAATCGCCGCTCTGCGCCTGTTCGAGCACTTTGTGCCGCATTTCTTTTTTGAACGTCCTGGGTTCTATGATAAGGACTTTGGCAGACGGATATAACGTCGTGAACATCAACGCCCACTGTCCGACGATATTGTTGGGCACGACAAACATATTCTTGCGCGAGATCCCCTGCCTCCTCATCTCCATGGCGGCGGCTATCATGATATAGGTCTTGCCTGCACCCACATCGAAGGCAAGCAGCGTGTTCGGCGACGAAATTATCTTTTGCACCGCATCCTTTTGGTGATCAAACAATTTTATTTCTTTGCACATATCGGGGAAGGCAAGTCCCCTGCCGTCGTAGCGCGGGACGACGATCCCGTCGAACATGGCGTTGTACGCCTCCTCTATCTCCCATATCCTGTCCTCATCCTTCCACACCCAAGCTTTGAACTCGTCTGAGATGAGCCTCTGCTTTTCGAGCACGGCTATCGTGGCACTTTCGTCATATTTCCCGTCGCCGTCTTTAAGCCTGATCTCGCGCAGATTTAAAGTCGCCTCTATGATATGCAGGGCGTTATACCTCTTTGTCCCGTACTTTAAAACGGCGTTGGGATTGCCCGATGCGAAAAAATCCTTTTCGCGCAGATACCAACACCCCGTCACCTCCTCGTAGCTTACGATATACGGGTCCGACTTCAACCAACTACTGAGTTTTCTATAAATTTCGGAGTCATCGAAGTTCAGGATGTGGTAGACGAAATCGTTTACTATATCTACGCTTATCCACGGCGCGCCCAATGACACTTCTATGTCCTTGTAGGATATGGTATGCGGCTTTCTGCTTTTTTCGATCTTTAAAGCCACGCCGTGCTTGCGCTCGCTTACGCTCTTTGCTCTGCCGAACAGCTCTATCCATTTATCGAGGGTGAAATTGTCGCCTATCGCGTCGGACAGCCTGTCTATCAGCTCCCTCCCGAAGATATTTTCGCCTCCGCCGTCCTCATCCCCGTAAAAAAGAGCGTAGTTGCGCGTTTTCAGCTCTGCGGCGATTTGGCGAAACAGTGCGGGCTGAGACACCGACCGCGCAAGCCTGTCTATTATGAACTGCCTTCCTTTAAGGGCGTATGCGGGCATATTGTTCCTTATCAGCAGATTTTTGAGTTCCACCTCCCAAAGCATGGACAGTTGTTGCTCTGCCCGCGCGTTTCTGTTCACGCGTGCCTCGCGCACACAGCTGACCGAATTGCTGTCGATGCAGATCACTCCCCAATGATCGGGCACCTTTTCGGCGGCGACTTTTGCGTGTCCCGCACCCACAACGATATAATTTTTGTTGAAAAACATATCGTACGCGTTTATCTGAGAAGAAAGCCTTGAGAAATTGTCGAGGTCGCTCTTTATCTCATAGCCGGTGAGAATGTCGGTGACAGCCATCAGATCGCACACCGCCTGACCTATCTTCTTTTCGCGGTAAATGCGTGCGTCGCGCTCCTCCGCTTCGATATAAGCCTGCAATATATCCTTGATCTGCTCCGCATTGATGGTTTCCATGGTATCAACTCGCCCTTTTGCACGTTTTTCTTTAAATTTACTCAAACACACGTACCCGAAACAGGACACACCTTGCATCCCGTTGTCGGCAAGAAAAAATCATTTTGAAAGGCGATATTAAAAAACCGCAACGAACGATCCGCCAAAAAACCGGCGAACACGAGATGTTGCAGAATTTCGAAAGATAAAATAAACTGCTATATCCGCACTAAAACACTCTTCGACGCGCATGCGCTTTTCGGTCGATCTAGTACGCATCAAACCACGCCGCCATTCTCAACAAATTGCGCTATATACAATAAATCAAACGCGGGTTTACTTTGTCGGCGACTTTATTTTTCGATCCAACCTGCATAAAAGGTGGTGTCTCCTTCCCCCATTTTGAAATTGCTCAGATCGACTTTATGTGCGCACTCAGGCTCCGAGTACCAGCCCGAGAAAATATAGCCCTCACAGATCGGTTCTATCGGCATAACAGACAGCCCTTCGCCTGTCGGCACATAGTCCGCCCACGCGTACTTTTCCCCGTCGCCGTTGTCCGACGGATAATTATTCAACAAAAGGAAATTCGCCATTATATAGTTGATGCCTTCATGCGCAAATTGCTCGTCGTAATACTCTTCGATCACAACATAATTATCCGCCGTGCCGAAAAGCAACATATCGATCCTTCCCACATGCTGATAAAAGACGATCGTCTCAAGCTGCCTGTTATCGAATTTCTTTATGCCCAACGGCTCTATGGACGGCACATACACTTTTTTAGCGGTCAAATACCCGAAATTGGTCTTGAACCCGATCCCTTCCCAAAAATCACGATTTATCCCGTCCACCAAGATGCCGTCAATATAATAAGGAACGACCAAAACTTCCTGATCGAGTGCCTCTTCCGTCACGTCATAAATGCACATCTTGTAGTACTTATCGTTCGGAGTATATCTGTACTTGAAGAATCCTGCCTCACCGTAATACACTTCCTCCTTTTGCGTTCGACAACCGCATGCGGAAAGTGACAACAATGACGCCAGCATGACAACTATCACGAATAAAAAGATAATTTTCTTTTTCATCTTGCCACTCTCCTTAGTCTCTCGCTATCTCAACAAGTCGACGGGAGTTTTCTTTATCTTCGTGAAGATGGGCAGCGCGCTCGATATGGCGGCTATGCCGATGCTTAATGCGCGCACATATGGTTATGTCTGACTATAATATGCCACTTGAACGGCGGGATTTCAATCCCGAAATTTCGGGCGGGTGTCAGAGGATGTCCTCCATGCCGACTTTGTAGGGGGTGAGTCCGAGGGAGAGGTAGAAGCGCGTGGCGGTGGGATTGCAGCTCCAGACATTGAGGGTGATGTTGTGGTAGCCTTCCGCTTTAGCCCATGCACGCACGAAGGCGTATATCCCTCTGCCCACGCCCTTGCCGCGCGCCTTTTCGTCCACGCAGATGTCGTCCACATAGAGGGTGCGGACGGGAGTGAACAGACTGTCATCCGGGTGCGTCGCGTCCATGCAGAAAGCATAGCCCAAGACGGTGTCCGCGTCGTCCACGGCGACGAATACGGGCGTTTTTTCGTCCGCAAGGATGCGGGAGAGCTGCTCGTCGGAGTACTTCCTGCTCCCCTTTTTGAAGAGGTCGGGGCGTCCCTCTGCATGCACGGCGGCGACTTGCAGTAGCAATCCCGCAATGCGGGGGATGTCCCTATCTTCCGCTCGTCTGACTCTCACTTCCATATCCACCTCCGTGTGCGGACGCGCTCTGCGCGGTGCGGCACACGCATTTTAATCTCTGCGCATGGCGTAGTGGGTGTAGCCGTGGAAATCCACCGCCTCGCACACCTTGAAGCCCATATGCTCGTAAATGGCGACATTGTTCTCGTCGTGCGTTTCGAGATAGACGGGAAGGTCGCCGCACAGCTCGTCCATGATGCGGTGCATCCTGCCCTGACCGCGAGCCTCGGGCGCGACGCCTATGTTCTTGACATAGCAGTCCACCCGCGGATCGTAATACTTTTCGGAGACGGTCTCGGCGAGTTTGAGATACTCTCCCGCAAGACGCAAGGCACGCGTCCCCGTAGCGGAAAGGAAGGAGAGCGCGACGAACGGATTGCAGAACATCAGGCGGGGATCGTGATCCTTGTCTCCGGGACACTTCACCGCGGCGGCTGCGAGGAAGTCCTCGTCCACCCACGTGTAGTCTCTGGAAGCGTAGATCTCATAGCGGAAGAAAGCCTCGATGCCGCGCAAGAGCTTCTTTTCCTCCGGGAAAAAGAGCCTGTACGCCTCATATTCCGCGAATATGCGGGTGAAAAGGCGGCTTATCCTGCCCACTTCGTCATCTCTTATCTTTCTCAAATCACACCTCCGTGCTCACACCGACATACTAACACAAGTTGCACTTTTTTGCAAGGCACGCCGCTCCCCCTTTCCCCGCTCTCTCCCCCTCTCCCCGAAGATCCGCATTAAATTGTTCGCAAAACACGTATTCGCTTGATTTTTTTGCGAACAGTTGTGTATCATCGTATGCGATAAGCGGTGCGCGGACACGCGCGGACACCGAAACCGCGCAAAGGAGAAAGTATGGCGGACTATTTCAAGGAACGCGAACGCGACGTGAATCTGCGTCTCAGAGATATAAGGGACACTCTGCCCGAGTTCTGTGACGAGTTTTTCGTGGGAGTGGAGCCGCAGACCACCGCTCTCACCCGCCTGGGCTATGCCTACGACCTCAGGATCTTTTTCGACTATCTGGTGAAAAGAGTGCGCCCCTTCCGCGGTATGAGGACTGCGGACATCACTCTAGCCGACCTGGAAAAGGTCACGGTGACGCACCTTGAAAGCTATATGGAATATCTCACTCTCTACGAGTACGACGACAAGGAAAGCGGCAACGGCGACAGGGGTAAGGCGAGAAAGATCTCTACCGTTCGCAGTTTTTTCAAATACTTTTTCAACAAAGACAAGCTGAGTGCCAACGTCGCCGCAAAGGTCTCCCTGCCCAAACAGCGCGAAAAGGAGATCATCAGGCTGGAAAGGCATGAGATAGAAAAGATACTCTCCGCGGCGGAAAACGGCGAAGGCATGAGCGAACATCAGCGCAAGATCCTGCTCAACACCCGTTCCCGCGACGTCGCCATCCTCTCCCTGCTGCTCGGCACGGGCATACGTGTGAGCGAGTGCGTGGGGCTGAACGTCACGGACGTGGACTTCGAGACCAACGCCTTCACAGTAACACGCAAGGGCGGCAGCCGCGCCATACTCTACTTCAACGACGACGTAAAAGAGGCTTTGGAGTGCTACATAGAGGGGGAAAGAAAGGCTCTCCTCTCCCGCTCCGAAAAGCTGGAGATCGAGGATCCGGACGCACTCTTCCTCTCCCTGCAAGTCAGGCGCATCTGCGTGCGCGCGGTGGAAAAGCTGGTCAAAAAGTACGCCGCAGTCGCCGCTCCTCTCAAAAAGATCTCTCCCCACAAGCTGCGCAGCACCTACGGCACCAACCTCTACCGCGCGACGGGCGACATCTACATGGTGGCGGACGTGCTGGGACACCGCGATGTCAACACCACCAAAAAGCACTATGCGGCGATAGAACAGGATCACCGCAAAGCGGCGGCGAAAGCCGTCACTCTGCGCGACGATGACTGAACCCGCGAGGGGCAAGCCGCATCTCAAACCGCACTTAATGCATCAAAAGAGCGTCGAAAACGCTCTTTTTTCGTCGTTTTTCACAAAGAACTATTATAAAATATTGACTTAATTATAATAGTCTGCTATCATTTTATCATCAAGGTCGGAGAGGCATTTATGGACATTTCATCCGTCAACAGCGATCTCATCCGCGGCAATGTCACCACCATCATACTAGGCTCTCTCTGGAACAGGGACCGCTACGGTTACGACATCCTCAAAGAGATCGAATTAAAGAGCGAGGGGCAGTATAAGCTCAAACAGCCCACCCTCTACAATCAACTCAAACGCTTGGAGAAACAGGGGTTGATCTCCTCCTATGAGGGCGATCCCGATGACACCGGCGGCGGCAGGAGACGCTACTACTCTCTCACCGCCGAAGGCAGAAGTTTCCTGGAAAAGGAGAGGTCGGAGTATGAGTACTCCCGCACCATCCTCGACAAGCTCGTCTCCTCCCGACAATTCGATTTCGACACCACCCCCGCACCCTTCAACACCGACGATCTGCGTCCTTACACCAAAAAGGACAATTCCGACAAGGCGAAAGTCGTATACAAAGAGAAGGAAAAGGTGGTCGTCGTCGAAAGAAAGGTGTACATAGACGCCGACGGCAACGAGATCTCCGAGGAGGAGGCGCAGCGGCTGGCGGCGGAGGGCGGCTCCCGCGCGGTGTCCGAGGAGGAATATCGCCGCATCCAAGAGGAGAAACAAGCCGAGATAGACCGCATAGCGGCGGAAAAGCAAGCCGAGATAGACAGGCTGGAAGAGGAAAAACGACAGGCCGAAGAAAAGTTCAATGCCGAGATGGAGGCGGAACTCAAGCGCGCCGAGGAAGAAAAGATCGCGGAGCTTGAACGCGCCGAAAACGAACGGGTGGAAGCACTTGAGCGTCTGCGCTCCGAAAAAGAGGCGGAGCTGAGACGCATCGAGGAGGAGAAACTCGTCGAACTCGAACGAGTCGAAGCGCAGAAACAAGCCGAGATCGCCATCGCCGAGGAGGAGCGCAGGCTGGAACTCGAACGCCTTGCGGACGAGGCGCGCGAGGAGCGCGAGAGGCTGGAAGCGGAACACGCCGAAGAGGTGGAACGTCTCAAAGCCGAAAAACTCGCCGCCGAGGAAGAATATGCCGCAAAAGAAGCGGAGGCTGAAGCGAGACACGAGGAGGAACTCGAACGTCTGCGCAAGGAAAAAGAGGACGCCGAGGAGCGTTTCCGCGAAGAATATGCCCTTTTCGAGGAAGAAAAGCGCGCCGAAGAGGAGCGCAGGGCGGAGACGGAACGCATCGAGGCGGAGCGCAGAGAGGAGCTTGAGCGCATAGAGCGCGAGCGCGAGGATGCGGAGAAACGCTTTGCGGAAGAACGCGAAAAATTCCTTGCCGAAAAGGCGGAGGAAGAAGCCAAGCGCGAGGCTTTCGAGCAGGCGGAACGCGAACGCCGCGAAAAGGCGGAACGCGAGGCAAGAGAGCGCGAAGAGGCTCTCCGCTCGCAAGCCACGATGTCCCTCGACGACGTTTTCAAGGAGCTTGATTCCCGTTCGGAGTACACTTCTTCCGGGAGCGACGATGACAGACTCATTGTGAGCGATGCGGAATGGCATGTCGAGACTCCCCTCCCCGAAGCCGAGGAGGAAAAGACGGAGGAGGAAATCCCCGCGGAAGAAAGGGAGGAGGAAGTCCCCGCCGACATCGACAAAGACGAGGAAAAGGATGCGTCCACCGCGTCTTTGGAGGAGATCTTCCGCACGCTGGACGCAAAGTCCGAATATGCGGAGGACGAGGAAGAAAAAGAAGAATATATAGTGGACGATGCGGAATGGCACGCTCCCGCCTCCGTCAAGGAGCGCGAGGAAGAAGTCGCCCCTGCCGCCGAAACCGAGGAGGAGGACGAGGAGACGGAAGCGTATGACGACGCTCCCGTGGAACTCACCGAGGAGGAAGAAGCTCTTGCGGAGGAGGCGATGCGCGAGGAAGAGGACGGCTCCGAAAGAGATGCCCTGCTCGCCGAGCTTGCCCGCCGCGAAGCCGAACGCAAGGCGGAACTCGAACGCATCGCGCGCGAACTCGAAGAAATGCGCGCGAGGCTGGACTCCCCCACCTACGTCTACGCGGAGAAACCCGCTGCGGATACCGTTACGGAGAGGACGCACGAGAGCGAAGAAAGCGTGTCCGAGGAGGAGGGATATACCCCCTCTCCCGTGCCGGGACGCAAGCCTGAGTCCACTCTGAGCGAAGTTTTCCGCAGGATAGACGAGAGAGATGCGGCAAAGAAAGAGCCTTCCGACATCGGGAGCGCGGCGGCAGACCGCACGGACACCGCCGACATCAGCGATGAGGACAAGGGCGAATTCGTGACTTCGGCGGTGGCGTCCGAGCGCACGGAAGCGTTCGATTACGAAAAGAGCGACGTGGATTACCGCGGGTTCTTCTCCTCTCTTGCGACCGCGAAAGAGGAAACTCCCGCTCCCGCGGAACCCGAACGCGCACTCCCCCGTCCCGAACCCGACCTGAAATCCCGCCTCTATTCCGAGGGCTTCAAGATGCGCTCGTATGACCGCAGGAACACTTCGGAGTACTACACCTTCAATTTCATCAACGCGAACAGGCTCAACCGCGACTGCTGGCTCATCGTGATGGCGATCTTCCTTGTGGAAGCGGCGGTGATGTGGGCTTGCACTGCGCGGGACATCAGCTATGTCTACTTCCTTCCCATCATGGCGGGCGGCGCGGCATTGACACTCATCCCGACCATTATCTGGCTGATCAACCCGACCAGACGCAAACGCGCGGACTTCAATGTCAAGCTGTCCGTCCTGAACCGCGGCATGATGCTCATAGAACTCGCCGTAGTGCTCGTGCTCATAGCCTTCTTCGGCGTGGGAGTCAGCGTCAAAGACACGGTGCTCATCCTCGAAACCATGGTGCTGCCCATCATCCTGCTCACCAATCTGCCGCTCAGCTCCCTCATCTACTACGGGCTTTACCGCAGCAAACGCTATCACACCGCATGACGCAAAGGGCGGTTTAAACGGACAAAAAGAGATGTTGAAAGACGGGATCGTGAAGATCCCGTCTTTTTCATTGCTTTATGCCTCTTTATGTTTTGTCGCTTTCGGAGAGTCTCCCGCCTTTACCACAGGAGCGTCGATGTGTCACAGCACCCCGCCTCTTTGCGGGAAGATCGCGCTCCGCTCACTTTGCCCGCGGCACAACTCTCATTCCGCCCCTTCCGCCTTTGGGACTGCGGGAGGCAGTGCCGCGATCGCCGCCCTTGCGAGCGCGTCGCAGCGGTTGTTATGCTCGTTGTCGGCGTGACCTTTGACCTTGACGAAAGTCACCTTGTGCGGACGCATGACATCGAGGAGCATCTGCCACAGATCCACATTTTTGACATCGCCGCCCGATGCGGTGCGCCAGCCTTTCTGTTTCCATGCGTACACCCACCCCTGTAAAAAGGCGTCCACGCAGTAGGCGGAGTCGCTGTACAACGTCACGTCACAAGGCTCTTTCAAAAGCCCTATGCCTTTGATGATCGCCATAAGTTCCATGCGGTTGTTGGTGGTGTCGCGCTCCCCGCCGCTTAGTTCCTTGCGGTGCTGTTTGTAGAAGATAATCGCCGCCCAACCGCCGTTGCCGGGATTGCCCGAACACGCGCCGTCCGTATAGATGTCCACGTGTTTTTTAGGCATTGGCAAGCTCCTCCGAGCGTTTTCTGCACTTCTCCATGCCCTTGATCACCGTCTCTTCCAGCCCGTCCTCTTTGAAGCTCTCCACCGCTTGAATGGTGGTGCCTCCCTTGGAACACACCGCATCCACCAGCTCGGAGACGGGACGAGTGCTGAGGCTCACCATTTTAGCCGCGCCGCGCACGGTCTGTACGGCGAGAAGCTTAGCGGTCTCGGCGTCCAAACCGCCCTCCATGCCGCCCTTCATCAGAGCATCGATGAACATATACACATACGCAGGTCCCGATCCGGAAAGTGAGGTCACGGCGTCGAATTTGTCCTCGCTAAGCTCCGCCACCTTGCCTATGGATGCGAAGATGTCCAGCACGAACTGCGACCTTCCCCCCTCCGCGAACGCGATCGCACTCATGCCCTCTCCCACCAGCGCGGGAGTGTTGGGCATCACCCTGACGTAATTTCTCTCTCCGAGTGCGGCGCGCAGCTTGGCGACGGGGACTCCCGCCATGATGGAAATGACCGTACGGGATGCAATGACGGGCGCGATCTCCTCAAACACCGCGGGCGCGATCTGCGGCTTGACGGCGAACATCAGATATTCCGCCGACTGCGCCACTTCGCGGTTATCGGGGGTGACCGCAACACCGTTCTGCGCAATGACGGCGCGTTTCTCGTCGTCCTTGTCGCTCACTATGATCTTGTCGGCGCGCACAAGCCCGCCGCGCAGCACGCCGCCCAGAATGGCGGACGCCATGTTGCCCGCACCAATGATGCCGAGAGTGAATTTCTTTTCCATATGATCTCCGTTTTGTTTGACTATGCGAGGCATAGTTGATATAATATACGAGCAATTTAGGGGAGTGGCTCAACGGTAGAGCAACGGTCTCCAAAACCGTCGGTTGCGTGTTCGAATCGCGTCTCCCCTGCCACAGCGACCTGCGCAAAGCGTAGGTCGCTTTTGCTTGTTACGCCGCGATTTTGCCCCAGCCGAAAATCAAAGATTTTCGCCCGGGGACCCCGCTCACACATCTGTAACGCGATTTTGCCGCCTGCGTGAACTTCGCACGCAGATCAGATGCGTCAAAATGCGCTATTCCGTCGCGCCGCGCGCTCCTTACAAATCGCGTCTCCCCTGCCACAGCGACCTGCGCAAAGCGTAGGTCGCTTTTGCTTGTTACGCCGCGATTTTGCCCCAGCAGAAAATCAAAGATTTTCGCCCGGGGACCCCGCTCACACTTTTGTAACGCGATTTTGCCGCATTGCCGTACATAGCCGGGGCGTGTTTGTCGCGGTTACATTCTATGCCGCGGAGAGCGGCGTGATGTGCGAGCGTCAGTAGCCGAGTTTCTCCCCTATGAGGATGACTTTGATGCGCCCCGCGGGCTTGCAGAAGCGGTGTTCCACAAAGTGGGCGCAGATGGTGGTGGTAGCTTTGCAATCCATGCACTTCCCGGCTTTGGCGCAGGGATTGGGGATGTTCAGCCTCTTGACGTTGAGGGGCGCGGCGACGTTGCGCGCGCGGTCCATCGCTTCTGTGACGGTGTTTTCGATCTTGTTCACCCCCGCGACGAGGATGACGTTCTCGGGACCGAAAGTGATGGCGGCGACACGGTTGCCCGTGCCGTCGATGTTGACCAGCCAGCCGTCCCGCGAAATGCCGTTGACTCCCGCAATGAAAGTGTCTGCGAGCAGTCCTTTGCGCATCATCTGTCTCTTTTCGGCGGGATC
Organism: uncultured Clostridia bacterium; assembly: GCA_944358385.1. Classification (GTDB taxonomy): domain Bacteria; phylum Bacillota; class Clostridia; order Christensenellales; family CAG-917; genus Limadaptatus. The sequence goes on along the minus strand of CALVQW010000001.1, from coordinate 14,515 downwards.
GGTGACGAGGTCGCGGTCTATGCGGGCGATGTCCGTCCTCGCCTTGACGGCGTCCATAAGCCCGATCTCGACGGCGGTCACCGAGCCGCCCCAGGCGACGGTGTCCCCTGCGGGTATGAGGGAAAGCGCAAGCTCTCTGCCCTCCTCCGCCGTCTCGCAATAGTGCGCGTCAAAGCCCCGCTTTTTGAGATTTTGCAAAGTTTCTTGGGTTATCTCTCTCGTGATCTCCATATCTTCTCCTTTTCCTGCGGCGAGAAGCCGTTTTCGAGCCGCAACTATTCTATGCCCGCAAAGGCGTTGATCGCCGCGGCAAACTCCGAGTCCGCCGAGGCGTAACCCTTTGCAAAGTTCAACCTTATGGTCAGCGCGCTCTTCTCGCATGTGACGAAATCGCGCATGACGATGTTGATGTACGGGAGATTCTCCTCGTCGTCGTACAGCCCTTCCACGAAGTCGTTGGCGAGATCTATCAGCTTCCCTTCGCGGTAGCGCGGACCGAACACCAGCGTGGTGTCCGTGAGCTGGCATTGCAACACGAAAAATCCCCTGTCTATGTCTTTGAAGGTATTTATGTAGCGGTAAAGTATGTCCTCCGTGAATTTCTCGGCGGACTTGCCGTTCCAAAATTTCTTATACGGTGAGACGAGTGAGGCGTAGATCGTGTCCGCGTCCCCGCCCACTTTGTCGCCGTTTTTGTAGAAGAAATAGTCGCGGTCGCTGTAATCCGTCTTTTCCGGGTTGATGAATACTATGAGCTTCCCTCTCGCGTCTTTGAGGGTAAGATTGTCCAAAAACGTGGTGTCCGGGATGTTGGAGTCGTTGACCACCTTTTCCGCGCTCACCATCTCATCCAGAAGGGCGAACACCTTTTCCTCGGAGTCGTTCTTGAAGTGCGAGAAGTCCAACACCAAAAACTCGCTGGGATGCGCGTCCATGAACTCGTCGATGTCTTTGAGCACGCTCTCGTAACTCACTCCGTTGACAATGCTGTGGAATATGACGAGGTCGCCGCCCTTGTCGCTGACGCGGATGTCGAAATATCTCACGCCGCGATCGAGCTGCTCGGCAAAAGTGAGATCCTGCGTGGCGGCGTACCACGGCATCTCTATGCAGCCGCTGTCGTGCGAACCGGGGATGGCAAGATCGGTGACGACCGCGTCGTCGTCGATGTACTTCATCCATTCCGTGAGATAGCCGTTGGGCTGCACGGTATCCTCGACTATGACCTCATTGCCCACCGCGATGATGGGCGCAAGGATGACGACCAGAACGGCGATCAAGCCCAAGAAGCTGCCCACCGTGATGAGAGCCACCTTCTTTTTCTGCTGTTTGGTCAGTTTTTTTCTTCTGCCTTTGCCGCCGCTCCCGCCACTCTCGTTTTCGGGCGTCGTATCCTCGCCGACTGCGGGCGTTCTGACATCCTCCATTTTCCACCTCACCACGGGCGATGACCGCCCTGTCCTACGCGCGCGTGACGATAATATCCTCCCGAGTTCGCACAATTTATTTTAATTCCGAACGGGCGATTAGTCAATCACGAAATCCGCCCGAAAGCAGGGAAATGCGCCCGAGAGTAGGGAAAAAGAAAAGCATATGAAAACGCCGCGGGTTTTCCGCGGCGTCTTACATGCTAAGTTCACTCTTCGACGGGAGCGTCCTCCGTCTTTTTCTTGCGGGTGGTCTTTTTCTTGGGTTCTTCCTCTGCCGCAGGCTCTGCGCTCTCCGCGTCGTCAAGCTGCAGATCCAGACCTTTGAAGAGGTCGCCGAGCGTCGCGCTGCCGGAGCCGGACACCCATTCCTTGGGTTCGGAGGAAGTGTCCTTTCTGGGACGGCGTTCCTTCCTGTCCTCGCCCGCCACGACTTTGTCCGCAAACTTCTTCATGCGGGAAGCACGGCGCGCGCTCTTCTCCTCGCTGCTCTCGCCTTCCGCCGCTTCCACTGCCTCGTCGGCTTCGGGAACGGGAAGGAGATCCTTGATGGAGAGGGTGATGCGGTTGTCTTCGAAGCTGATGATCTTCGCCTCGACCTCGTCGCCGACTTTGAGCACTTCGCCGGCGTCCTTGATCCAGTTGTGGGAGATCTGAGAGACATGCACGAGTCCGTCCACACCGTCCGCGATGGAGATGAACGCTCCGAAGGGGAAGATGCGCTCCACCTTGCCCTTGATGACGGTGCCGACGGGATATTTCTCTGCGGCGATCTCATAGGGCTTCTTCTGCAGCTGCTTGTAGCCGAGGGAGACTCTGTTGTGTTCCCTGTCCACTTTGAGGACGACGAAATCGTAGGTCTCGCCGATCTTCAAGACAAGAGAGGGATCGTCGATCTTGTTCCAGCTAAGCTCGGAGATGTGCGCCAGGCAATCGAAGCCGCGGACGCTGACGAACGCGCCGAACTCCGTGAATCTCTTGACCTTGCCTTCGACGATGTCGTTGACGTGGATATTGTTCCAGAAATTGTCCTCTTTTTCCTTCTTCTCGCGCTCGAGCACCATGCGCTGGGACGCGAAGAGATATCTGGACTCTTTCTTGGGCTTGGCTTCGGTGACTTCGACCTCTTCGCCTTCCGCCGTTTCCTTCTCCTTGGGGGGCATGAGCACGAGACGGAGCGTCTTGTCCTTGTAGTCCTCAAGGTTTCTGACATAGCCGATGCGGATCTGGGATGCAGGCACGAACACGGTGTACTTGCCCATCCTGCCGCGCAGACCGCCCTTGACGACTTCCGTCATTTTGAGGGAGAACTCGCCTGCTTTGAGAGCCTTCTCGGCAGCCTCGTCCTCTGCGCGTCTGAGATCGACTTCCTTTTTGGAAAGAGAGACGTATTCCTTGTTGACCGCGATGATGTTAGCTTCGATCTCATCGCCGGGTTTGTAATCCTGAGGATCGTATTCGCCGTCGGCGGTTGCGTCTGCCTTATCAATGAAACCGTCTTTTTTGCCGCCGATGCTGACATAGATGCCGCTTTCGTCTGCGCGGATGACGCTGCCCTTCACACGCTTGCCGGGCTTGTACGTGACAAAACCCGTCGCCTTCGAGGACGCGACGACGTCTTCCATGGTCAGTTCCTTCTCGGGGGCGGACTCGGTGTCCGCAGTTTCCTCTGCGCGAAGCGTTGCCTCTTTTTTCGCTTCTTCTTCCGCTACGCCGTTCTCTTTGGTGGTAGCGATGTCCTGAGTTTCACTCATAAGTTTTGTAACCTCCTGTATCAACCACGGTGGAGTGGATGCTCCCGCCACGATCGATATACTCTCCGAATGTTTGATCTTTTCCGCAGGCAATTCCTCCGCCGCGCTCACGAAGAACGTGTTGGCATTCACCGCCGAAGCGACTTCGTACAGCCTGCGCGTATTCGCGCTGGAGCGGCTGCCGAGGACGATGACGGCATCGTGCGTGCGTGCAAGGGAGCGCGCTTCGTCTTGTCTGCTTAAAGTAGTATAGCAAATAGTGTTGAAAATTCCAACTGTTTTATCACCGTTTTTTTGTGAATTTTCGGCAATTCTCTCTATTTCTCCCAACCTGTCGGCGAGAATTGTGGTCTGAAACACCACGGAAGTGCGTTTTGCGGAAAACACGGGCTGTTCGCGGTCGGAGAGTATGCGGACGTTTTTGCCGTAGCTCGCCGCTCCCGCCACTTCGTCGTGGTTGCAGTCGCCGACTATGATCACCTCGTCTCCCGCGTTGCTCCTCGCCTCCACGATGCGGTGTATACGCTTGACCACGGGACACGTGGCGTCAAAGAGTTTTATCCCGCGCGAACGCATCTCCTCCTCGTCCTCGCGGGGTATGCCGTGGGCGCGGATGAGAGCGACGCTGCCCGCGGGCAGTTCCTTCGCCTCTTCCGGGGAGACGGCGACCACTCCCCTCTCTTCGAGATAAGCGACGACGCCCTCATTGTGTATGAGCGCGCCGACCGTGTACACTCTGCCGAACTCCTCCGCAAGGCGCAGCGCGGTGTCCACGGCATTGCGCACCCCCTTGCAGAATCCGGCGTTTTTGGCTACCGTTATCTTCACTTCTTCTTACCTTTAAGCATGGGTTCGACATACTCGTCGCACGCTTTGCGGGTGGCGAGCATCCCTTCGTACACCTTCTCGGTGGCGCGCTCGTACGCCTCGGGATCGCGCGAACCGTAGAACTCGTCCAGCATGATCGGCTCGCCGATGAACAGCCAATTTTTCCTGAACACCTTGTGCATGCGGTAGTAGACCATAGGCAGCACGGGGACGCGGGCTTTGATGGCGAATCTCGCCGCGCCCTGCTTGAATTCCAGCATCTCTTTGGTGCCTTCGCGGTTTCTGGTGCCCTCGGGATACATCACCAGCTTCTTGCCCGCGCGCAGCACTCCCAGCACCTCTTTGACGGCGTTGATGTCAGGCTCGCCGCGATGCACGGGGATGGCACCCGCCTTGCGCAGGAACCAATTTGCTATCTTGGCGCATTCGAACGCCTCCGCCTTGGCAAGGACGTGGAGTTCCCTCTTATAGAGGGAAGCGACGGGGATGAGGGTGTCGGGGACGGCGTAGTGGTTGCACACCACCAAGCCTCCTTCCATAGCCTCGAACCTCTCCTTATGCACGGTCTCGGTGGGCCAGAGCAACTTTATGAGCGGGGCGAGGATCGCCCTCATCACGCGGTAGAAGCGGAAGGACTCCTGTTTCTTTTTCGCGGGGGCGGGTTTCTTGGCGGGGGCGGGCTTTTTCGCGTCCTCTGCCGCTTTCACGCTCTTTTCGTTCTCGCTCATTTTCACCTTCTCCTTCACCGCGGCGATCACCGCCTCGGTGACCTCTTCCACGCTCATGGACGTGGTGTCTATCCTCATCGCGTCCTCCGCCTCTTTCAAAGGCGCGACGGCGCGGTGGGAATCGTTGTGATCGCGTTTGTTGATGTCGTCCAGCACCTCTTGCAGGGTGCAGTCGCTCCCCTTTTCGACAAGTTCCTTATGCCTTCGTTTCGCCCTCTCCTCCGGAGAGGCGGTCATGAAGAACTTGCAGCCCGCGTCGGGCAGCACGAATGTGCCGATGTCCCTGCCGTCCAACACCACGTCGTGAGTGCGGGCGAACTGCCTTTGCAGTTCCACCATTTTATACCTCACCGCGGGCAGCGCGGAGACGTCGGAAGCGGCTTTGGACATGTGCGGCTCACGAAGATAAGGCGTGACGTTCTCGTCCGCGACATAGATCTGCTGCACTCCGTTCTCATAACGGATGTCCATGGTAAGCTCGCCGAGGGCTTCGCCCACTTTCTCCTCGTCCGTGACGTCGATGCCGCGTTTGAGCATGAAGTAAGCCACGCTCCTGTACATCGCGCCCGTGTCCAGATAGATGATGCCCAGCCGCTTTGCGACCGCTTTCGCTATGGTGCTTTTGCCCGCGCCCGCAGGCCCGTCTATTGCAATGTTTATCATATGTTTTCCTCTGATGCCCTTTGCGTGAAATTATAGTCCCGAAGCCCCGCCCTGTCAATCGGCGCGCCCCTGCTTTCTCATTCTTGCGGCGATGTCGTCCGCAGCCGCCCATGCGGTGGAGAAGGCTATCTGCAGATTGTATCCTCCCGTATAAGCGTCCGCATCCGTCACTTCTCCCACGAAATACAGCCCGTCCGCCAGCCTGCTGCCGCACTTGGGCGTGAGTTCTTTGAGTTCCACCCCGCCGGACGTCACCACCGCCTCCTCGAAGGGTGCGACGCCCGTGAAAGTGAAAGTGAGGTTTTTCACCGTCTCCACCAGCCTCGCCCTCTCCTCTCTGGTCACGGAATTCACCTTCTCCTCCGCGGACAGCCCCGCTCTTTTGAGTACGTAAAGGTTCAGCCTTTCGGGGAGAAGGGCGCGGGTGACGTTTTTGAGATCCGCATTCTTCCTCTCCGCAAAATCGCGCAAAATGCGCGCGTTCAGCTTTTCGCGGGAAAGCGCGGGCTTGAGATCCAGACTCAGCCGCGCGCTGCTCGTCCTGTTCAGTCTCGCGGAAAGAGTGAGCGCGACGGGACCGCTCAGCCCCCTGCCCGCAAACAGCATCTCGCCGAAACGGGAGAAACTTCCGCCATCCGGAAGTGAGGCGGAAAGTTCCACGTTTTTGAGGGAAATGCCGTTGAGAGAGGTGATGTCCTCCGCAACAAAAAGCCTTGCAAGAGAAGGGACGGGCTTTACGACGGAGTGTCCGAAGCTCCTTGCAAAGGCATAGCCGTCCCCCGTCGAACCCGTGGAAGGATAGCTCATGCCGCCGGTGGCGATGACGAGGATGTCGGATTTTATTTCCCTGCCGTCCGCAAGCACAGCCTCGAAGTCCTGCTCCGACCTGCGCACGCTCTTTACCTCACAGCCGAGCATGACGCGCACTCCGCTCTCTTTGAGAGCGCGGTCGAGGGCGCGGATGATGTCCGAGGACTTCCCGGATGCGGGGAACACCCTGTTCCCCCTTTCCGTGACGAGAGGGACGCCCATATCTTCAAAGAATTTTTTGGTGCTTTCGGGAGGGAAGGACCACACCGCCGAACGCAAAAACTTCTCCCCTCTCACCACGCCTTCCAAAAATTCGCGCGGGGGGAGATCGGCGGTGAGATTGCACCGTCCTTTTCCCGTGATGAAGAGCTTTTTGCCCGTCTTTTCGTTCTTTTCCAGGAGTGTGACTTCCGCGCCCGCCCGTGCCGCCAGCACCGCCGTGAAGCACCCGGACGCTCCTCCTCCCACCACAGTGACTCTCACAGTTTCCACTCCGTTTTTGCCGCGCGGGACAGAGTGTCCGCATCCGTGCAAAGCACGCGGACGGGAGTCACGGTTATGTAACCGAGGTCGGAAAACTTGCAGTCCGTGTCATCCTCGTGTCCCGAACAGTCGAGAGGCGCGCCGAACAGCTCGTATTCCCGCCCTCCCGCGCATTCGTATCTGTCCTCGTAGCGTCTTATCCCCAAGGGGACGACAGCCACGCCTTTTATCTTCTCCGCCCTGCCCGACGGCACGTTGACGTTGACGGTGACATAGGGGGACGCTGCGGCGAGGAGCGAGGGAAGATTCTCCTTCACGAAACGCACGGCAAGACCGTATCCGCCGTCACTCGCCACAGTGGAGACCGCCACGGAAGGCACGCCCAGCACGCTTCCCTCCTCCGCCGCTCCGAAAGTGCCGGAGTAGATGATGTCCGAGCCTATGTTGAGCACGCTGTTCACCCCGGATATCACGAGGTCGAACTTCTCGTCGCGGTAGATGTGTTCCAAGGCGAATTTCACTGCGTCCGCGGGGGAACCGTGTACGGCATGGAAGGGGATGCCCCGTCCTCTGCCGCCTGCAAGCACAAGGTCGTCCTCGCCTATCTCCGTCCATCTCAAAGTGCGGTTGAAGGTGAGGGAGTGTCCCGCACCCGATCTCTCGCCCGCAGGGGCGCAGACGCGCACGTCGTGTTCCTCGCCGAGCGCGAGTGCGAGGGCGATGATGCCCTCTGCGGAATAGCCGTCGTCGTTGGTCAGAAGTATTTTCATTCTCTCTCCGCTCTCCGCCCGCTCACAGCGATTTCAGATAAGCCACTTCGTATTCGCTGAGTTCTCTGGACGCGCCTCTGCCAAGCCCGCCCAGCCGCAGACCGCCCAATGCCGTGCGTTTGAGGAAAACGACGTTCTTCTCGACAGCCGCGAACATGTTGCGGATCTCCCTGTTCCTGCCCTCCGTGATCACCACTTCCAGACGGCTGAGGCCGCCCTCCTCTCCGAGGAGTTTGACTTTGCAGCGGGAGTACTTCACCCCTTCGAAGGTGACGCCCTTCCTGAGGATGGCGAGGTCGCTCTCCTGTATGCTCCCCTCTATCTTCACGATGTAGGTTTTCGGGATCTCGGAGGACGGGTGCGTGAGACGATGCACGAGGTCGCCGTCATCCGTGAACAAAAGCAGCCCTTCGCTGTCATAGTCCAGCCTCCCCACGGGGACGAGGCGGCGGGAAGTGTCGAGATAGTCATAGACAGTCTTTCTACCCTTCTCGTCCGAACGGGTGGTGACGCAGCCCTTGGGCTTGTTGAACATTATGTACTCGTAATGAGTGACGGGCAGCACCTTTTTGCCGTCCACGAAAACGGTGTCCCTGTCCGCGACGTCCGTCCCCGGCTCCGTCACTCTCCTGCCGTTGACGCTGACGCGCCCCGCGGCGACGAGTTCGTCCGCCTTCCTGCGGGAGCATACTCCGCACTCGGCGAGATACTTGTTGATGCGCATATGATCTGCCTTTCCGCGGCGGCACTCCGCACGCGTTAACGTAATGCAGATATTATACTTGCTTTTCCGCGCGAAAGCAAGCGTTCGGCGCACCCTCGCCCCGCCCTTCGAAGATGTGCCGAACTTTATTCCCGGACTTTATTTGACAAACCGCACGCCGATGTCCTCTCCCCTCTTTTTCACGGGGTAACGCGCGGGGACGGGATCTCCCCTCTCGTCCAGCCTCACTTCCGCCGCACGCTCTCCCGCTCCCGCAAGAGGCAGGGAAAGCACGTCGCGCATCTCATAGTCCCGGAATGCTTTTTCAAGTGCCGCTTTCGTCCCCTCCCACATGTCGTAGCGGTCCAGCACCACGGAGACCAGCTGCATACCGTCGCGGTACGCACCGCCCACCAGACATCTGCCGCTCTTGGTGGTAAAGCCCGTCTTTACGCCGTTCGCGCCCTCGAAAGTGCCGAGGAGCTTGTTTTTGTTGGCGAGATAACGCCTGCTCTCTCCCTCGCCGACAGTGACGCTGCGCGTGGAGACTATGCGCCTGAAATCTCTGTTGCGGTACGCCTCCGCCGTGATGAGCGCGAGGTCGTAAGCGGTTGTGTAATGCCCGTCGTCGTGCAGTCCGTGGGGGTTGAGGAAACGGGAATCCGTCGCTCCGCAAGCCGCCGCTCTGCGGTTCATCATGGCTGCGAACGCGGGGATGCTGCCGCCCGCGGCGAGCGCGAGTGCCACTGCCGCGTCGTTGCCGCTGCGCAGCATGAGCGCGTAAAGCAGCTCCTCCACCGTGAGCGTCTCCCCCTCTCGCAGATAGACCGAAGAGCCTTCCACGCCCGCCGCTTCGCGGGGAACGGTGACTTCGAGTTCCAAAGGCAGCGTTTCCAGCACGACGAGAGCGGTGAGGATCTTGGTGGTGCTGGCGGGATAAGCCCTTTCGCGGGAGCGCACCTCGTGCATCACCCTGCCCGTGCTCACTTCCATCACCGCTTCCTTGCTCCCGCCCGCGGCGAGTGCTTCCCCGCGGACGTCCGCAGGGAAAGCGGCTGAAACGCAGAGAAAAAGGAGAAAGAGCGCGCACAACGCGGCGCGCAGACGCAGACTAATCCTCACGCTCTCCCCCTTTCGCCGCCTTGACCGCCGCACGCAGCACTTCCTTCCAGCCCTCCGCTTTTTCATCTGCGCGGACGGGGATAAACTTCTTCTCCCTGCCGCACACCAGAAAACCGAGCGGAGTGACCGTGATCCCGCCTCCGCCCGCTGCGGCGCAGGGATAGCCCGCTTTCTCGTCGCCGTGCAATGCATATTCCCCTCCGCCCGCCACGAAACCGTAGCTCACACGGGAGACGGGGAGCATGACCGTGCCGTCCTCCGTGCGCACGGGTTTTCCCACCACCGCGTCGCAGTCCGTGACGGAACGCATATTCTCTATCGTCCTTTTCAGGATCTCGTCCAAGTCTCGCATATGACCTCCGTTATGTACGCTCACCCGCAAGATCCCGCGCCCGCAGGGACACTCCCCGCTCACTTTCCCGCGGCTTTGAGGTAGGCGGCGAGTGCGGAGAGCGCGGCAAATACGCTCAGGGCAAGGCGCAGCTCGCATTCGACATAAAACACACTCTCCCCGCAACGGAAGATTCCGCGCTTGGCGATCCGGGGAGGGAGCAGGGAAAAGAGCGCGGCGACGCATCCCCATGTCATTGCACCCTCCGCCGCATCCTCACCGCCCACTGCGTAGGACACCCTTCCGCACTTCAACACGCCTAAGTCCTCCGCCTCTCTCAGCGCAGCGAGTATGCCCGCCGCGCTCGGCTTGCCGACACCGGCATATGCACGCGACTTTTTGCCGTTGATCCGCATTCTAAACGCGTCTTTTGCAGCTTTTGCGACTACGCTCACCGCTCTCGCGCCCGCGATCTCAGCCCTCGCCGCACCCCTCACGGAGACGAGATCGACAAAGGCGACCGCCCTCACGGGGAAGGGGGTGCAGAGAAGGAGCAGGAGGACTTCGACGGCGGTCAGAGCAAACAAAAAAGCCACGTTCGTATTGTGGCTTTTCCTTGCTGAAATATGTATCCCGCGGGCGATCCGCGGGAAATGTGCGGCGACGTCACTCGTAGACGTCGAACTCCTCCCCTTCCAGAAACTCCGGGATCTCCTCTTCCTCGACGTCGGCTGCCGCCTCCTCCTCGCCTTCGGGGAGTATTGTGCGGTTGTGGAAGAGAGTCTCCTGTGCGGGCGCGTAGATCTCCATGAGTGTGTCCATGACGTCCGTATAGTCGGGAAGGTCCTCTATCGCGGTGAGCTGGAATTTTTTCAGGAACTCGTCCGTAGTGCCGTAAAGGAAAGGTCTGCCCACGGTGTCCTTCCTGCCCACCACCTGTATGAGTCCCGCTTTGAGCAGCCCGGAAAGGGCGTATTCGCAGCTGGTGGTGGAAAGGTCGTCGGGAGAGCCGCGCATCTCCTCAAGTTCCGCGCGGGTGACGGGCTGCTGGTAGGCTATGGTAGCCAGCACTTCGAGGAGCGTCTTGCTCAACTGCCTCTCGCGCAGCGGAGTGAGGATCTCGGCAAGCAACTCACCGTAGCGCGGATTGGAGCTGAACTGCACTTTGTTGTTGAACTCCAAAAGCACGATGCCGTGCGTGCCGCTATACTCCTTTTTGAGGTCGGCGATCACGGAATCCAGCTTGCGGGAAGTGAGTTCCGGGATCTTCTCCACTATGTATTTCTTTTCCAGCGGGGTGCCTGCCGCAAAGATGAGTGCCTCCACCGCGTGCTTAATATTTTCCATCATTTTCCTCCTTGAAGTCCACCGGAGTGTCCGCCGCGCCCTCCACGGCATAGATCATGATCTCACCGAACATCTCCTCCTGCTCGACGTGGAGTTTGCCGTATTTGAGCAGTTCCAGCACGGCGAGGAAGGTGGTCACGATGTCGCTCTTGTCAAAGTCAGGCTCGAAGAGGGAGACGAAGGGGAACGCCTTGTTGAGACGCGTGAGTTCCAGGATATGGTTCATCTGATCCGCCACCGAGAATCTGTCCTTCACCACCTTCTTAGGGATGATGGCGGCTTCCCTCCTCTCCGCGTTGATCATCACCCGAGCGAAAGCCTCCACCAGCTTGGGGAGGGAGAAATTGGTGAGCACCACCCTGCAATCCTTCTCGGTGTACGCGGGCATGCGGTAGAAGCGGTTGACCGTCTCGGTCTCGCGCAGTTTCTGCGCCTCCTGCTGCATGAGCCTGAACGCCTGCACTTTCTTGATGAATTCCTGCCTCTCCGCCTCGGGATCGAAGTCGAACTCGCTCTCGAAATCGTCGTCATCGGGAAGTATGCAGAGGGATTTGAGATAGACGAGTTTGGCAGCCAGCGCGATGAACTCCCCCGCATACTCGTAGTCCATCTCCTCCTTGGGGATGTTGGTGATGATCTCCACATACTGCCTGGTGACATCGGAGATGAAGATGTCCTCGATGTCTATCTTCTTGGCGTCTATGAGCTGCAACAGCAGATCCAAAGGTCCGTCGTAATCGCTGAGATGATAGTGTATGACGGGCTTGCCCCCCGCAAGGAACTCGGAGTCCGTCCCCTCCCTGCCCAGCGTCTCCGCCGTCTCGAACGTGGCGGATTTCTCGGAAGAATGCGGGATCTTCCTCTCGTGGATCACCGCCTCGGTGACCACCTTTATCCCCGTGTGTCTTTCCTCTGCGGCTCCCGTTCCCGACGGCGCATCCCCGCTCGCCTCGGTCATTTCCTCCGCGTCTGCGGTCATTTCCTCGTCGTCTGCGGGCGCGTCCCCGCTCTCAAAGGGCGCGGAAAGTTCCTCTCCCGCCGGGGAGAGTCCTTCCGCATCCGACTCGGACGCCGCTTCGCTTTCGGGAATGCCGTGCTCTTTCAGTTCATCCATTCGGGCACCGTGTTGTTTCTCAAAAGGTCGTCATAAGTCTGAGGCTTGACGATGTAGTCCGCCCTGTCGCCGTCCACCATGACAACGGGAGGGATGGCGTTGAGGTTGTAATTGGACGCCATCGAGTAGTTGTACGCCCCCGTGGAGAACACCGCGAGGATGTCTCCCGTCTCGGCATGCTGCAAGGGGATGTCCTTGCCTATGAGGTCGCCGCTCTCGCAGCATTTCCCGGCTATTGTGACCTTCTCGTCGGCGGGCTTGTCCGCCTTGTTCGCTATCACGGCGGAGTATTTGGACTCATAGAGTGCGTAGCGCGGATTGTCGAACATGCCGCCGTCCACCGCCACATACTTCCTCACGCCGGGGAAATCCTTGATCGCGCCCACAGTGTAGAGGGTGACTCCCGCCTCTCCCACTATGCTGCGCCCAGGCTCCACTATGACAAAGGGCTGTTTCAGCCCGTTTTCGGCGGCTTTTTCGCGCACGCGGCGCGCGACGCTCTCCACCGTGTAGGCGTAGCGTTTGGGAGTGAACTTGGGGTCCTCGTCCGTATAGTAGATGCCGTAGCCGCCGCCCATGTCCAGAATGTCGGTGACTATGCCCTTTCCTGCGAGTTTTTTCATGAAAGCGACCGTCACGTCTATGGCTTGATCGTAGGAAGAGTGATCGTAGATCTGCGAGCCGATGTGGACGTGCAGTCCGCGGAAAACCAGACCTTTGCGCGACGCGATGTCCGCGATGACCTCCTCCGCGTCCGTGTGGACGTCAAAGCCGAACTTGCTGTAAGGTGCTGCTGTCACCACCGCCTCGTAGGTGTGTGCGGAAACGCCGGGGTTCACCCTCACCAGAACGTCCTGACGGATGCCGAGCTTTTTCGCCTTTTCGTCAAGCAGTTCAAGCTCGTTGAGGCTGTCCACCACAAAGAATCCTATGCCCGCGGCAAGCCCTTCGTCAATCTCCTTCGGCGTCTTGTTGTTGCCGTGGAAAAGCACCTTCTTCATGTCCGCGCCCGCCCTTTGCATCAGGCAAAGCTCTCCGCCCGACACGACGTCGAACCACAGACCGTGCGCGGCGGCGAGACGTGCGGTGGCAAGGGTGGCGAAGGCTTTGTTTGCAAATGCCACCGCACCCTCTCCTCCTCTGCTCACGGCGGCGACGAAAGCGTCGCACACCTCGGCTATGTAACGGGCGTCCATGACGTAAAGCGGAGTGCCGAACCTTTTTGCAAGCTCCGTCGCCATGAACTCCCCTATATACAAGTTGCCGTCTTTTACATAAAGTGTATCGCGTGTATTCATACTTTTCTCCGATTCCCGGATATCTTATCACACGCGCGCCGAAAAGTCAAACGCGGAGAGGCTTGCTCTCCGCGTCCGATCACGCTGTTTCCGCTCGCTGCGGGCAAGGTTTCCCGCTTTATCTCGGCGAACCTATGCGCTTGATGATGTCCCAGAAACTCGCGCGTCCGACGTCCTCCGCGGCAATGAGGTCGAACTCCCTCTCCACCGCGCCGTCCCGCACGACGTAACCTTTGCCCACGACGTCTCCTTTGCGCACGGGGGCTTTCACCTTGGCGGGAAGTTCCGTCCTTATCTCCGCACTCCCCTTTTCTCCTCTCGTCACAAGGCTCACCACGTCCTCTTTTGCGGTAATCCCCACGCTCCGCGCCTTGCCCAAGGACACTTTCACCTCTCCCGCGATCTCGCCCGCGGCGAGCAGTTTCTGCGCCCTGAAATTGCCGAATGCGTAGTTGAACATCGCGCTCACGGAGTTAAACCTCGCTTTCGAGCTGTCCGCGCCGATCACGACGCTTATCACTCTCAGCCCCTCGCGCTCCGCCGTCGCCGCCAGACAGAACTTCGCCTCCGAGGTGAACCCCGTCTTACCGCCGTCGCAGCCGTTGAAGGAGCGGATGAGTTTGTTGGTGTTGGTCATCACCGTGGTGCGCCCGTCGGGATGGACGTAATCCTCCAGCCACACCCCCGCGTCCTCAAAATAGACGGGGTGGCGTATCACCTCGCCGAACATCTTTGCCACGTCCTTTGCCGTGGAATAGGCTTCCGCGGCGGGAAGTCCCGTGCAATTGACGAAATTGGTGTCCGCCATGCCGAGTTCCTTCGCCCGCGCGTTCATGTCCGCAACGAACGCCTCCACGCTCCCGCTCACTCTCTCTGCGAGCGCGACGCAGCTGTCGTTCGCGCTGGCTACGATGACGGAGCGGAGCAGATCGCCCGCTTTATGCTCCGTCCCCGCGTCCAGGAATATCTGCGAGCCGCCCATAGACGCCGCATTCTCGCTCACGTGTACGCTTTCGTCAAGGGAGAGTTCTCCCCTCTCCGCCGCTTCCAGCGTGAGCAGCACCGTCATTATCTTGACCATGCTGGCGATGGGCAGGCGTTCGTTCTCGTTTTTGGCGTAAAGCGGAGTACCCGTCG